>CP060260.1:647349-971024 GCA_023898805.1 Rhodospirillales bacterium | reverse complement strand
CGCGTGTTCCACGAAAAATTCGGCGCGGGCACCGTGGTCGCGGTGGACGGTCAGAAGCTCGACGTCAAATTCGATCAGGCCGGGTTCAAGCGGGTGATGGATTCCTTCGTATGTTCCGTTTGATCAGGCACGCATGGTCCGCCCAAATGTAGTCCTTTGATGGCGTTTCCCATTTTCGTAACGTCTTTGCCGGTCTTGATTTTTTACAGGCCAGATCGCATTGTGGCGGTGCTTTTCATTCGTCTGGCGCCTTTCGTGGCGCTTTCGTCAAGAGATGCGGATGGAACAGAACGTCGAAACGGTATTCGGGGTTACGGGGTTTTGGCCTGTTTATGTCGGCGATATGGCGCGGGCGGTCGTCTGCGCCCTGTCTTTGCCATCGTCGGCGGGCAAAAGTTGCGGGTCGGACGCTTCTGCCCGTCCCGTTCGCCCGGGCGGGCGTGGTTTCGCGAGTAACGGATTTTGGAAGGTGTCATGAAGGGATTCGGATTTACGGTTTTGGTGTGCTTGGCGCTGCTGGCGGGTGTTTCGTTTGGGCGGGCCGAGGGCATCGCGGCGGTGGTCAATTCCGATATCATCACCACCACCGATCTACACGACCGGGCGGAGATGCTGCTCAAATCATCCGGCCAGCCGGCCAGCGCGGCGATGATCAACCGTGTGCAGGGTCAGGTTCTGGAAGGGCTGATCGCCGAGACCGTGCAATTGCAGGAAGCCAAGCGGCAGGGCGTCACGGTAACCGACGACGAGGTGCAGGACGGGCTGGGCAAGATCGCGGCGTCGAACAAGTTCAGCGTGTCGCAGTTCAAGGATATCCTGCGCCGTCAGGGTATCCGCATGAGTTCGATCGAACGGCAGATCCGCGCGCAGATCGGCTGGGGCAAGGTGATTCAGAAAGTGCTTCGTCCGCGCGTCGTCGTCGGAGAATCGGAAATCAGCGCCGAGCGCGCGCGCATGGCCGCGTCGGCGGGCAAGCGCGAATTTTATGCCGCGGAAATATTCCTGCCGGTGTCCAAGTCCGGGGACGATGCCAAGGTACGGGAACTGGCGCAGACATTGGTGCAGCAGATTCGCGCGGGCAAGCCGTTTCCGATGATCGCGCGCGAAAACAGCCAGTCGGCCAGCGCCGCCGCCGGCGGGATGATCGGCTGGGTGCGCGAGGGACAGCTTGAATCCGCACTGGACAAGGCTTTGGGCAGTTTGCCGCCCAATCAGGTCAGCCAACCGGTGCGCGGCGAGGATGGATATTATCTTTTATACGTGCGCGACGTGCGCGCGCAGGGCGCGGCGGCAAGCCCGGACGACGCGGTGCTGACGCTCAAGGAGCTGACCATCGACGACACCGGCCTGCGCGACCAGCAGGCGCACGCGGAGGCCATCGGCATCGCGCGCGACCTGACCGGATGCATGGACATCGTGCGCAAGGCTGCGTCGGATAAAAGGTTCAAATTGAGCGAACGCAAGGTCGCGATCAACGAATTGACGGATACCGAGCGCAAGCGTCTGGGCAATTTCGACATCGGCAAGGCCGTGGACCCGCAATTCGGCGCGAATTTCGCCGTGATCTCGATGGTGTGTTCGCGCGACGATCCGAAGGGTCCGATGGCGGACGACGCGGCGCTGGAGCGCAAGATCGGGCTTGAACGGCTCGACCTTCTGCAAAAGCGCTATCTGCGCGATCTGATTTCGGCGGCGTATATTGAGCGCCGCGACTGATGCCGACGCCATCAAGGCGCTTGCGCCCCTGCGCGAAGTGATCCGCGACGCGGGGCTTCAGGCGACCAAGGCGCTGGGCCAGAATTTCCTGCTCGACCTCAACCTTACCGCCAGCATCGCGCGGCTGAACGGGGATTTGGACAATCTCGACGTCGTCGAAATCGGACCGGGGCCGGGCGGGCTGACGCGCGCGCTTTTGCTGGCCGGTGCGCGCGCGGTGCACGCGATCGAATTCGACGCGCGCGCGGTGGCGGCGTTGGCCCCTCTGGTCGCGGCTTCGGGCGGGCGGCTTGCGGTACATCAGTGCGACGCGCTTGATTGCGACATCCTTTCCTATGGCGATACGGTCATCGCCAATCTGCCTTACAACGTGGCGACACCGATTTTGATCAACCTCGCGCGCGAATCCGCGCGGGTGCGATTCATGCTTTTGATGTTCCAGAAGGAAGTCGCGGAGCGCATCGTTGCCGCGCCGGGGTCGAAGACGTATGGCCGCCTGAGCGTGATCTGTCAGTGGCTTTTCCATGCGCGTGTCGTCAAGACGCTGCCGCCCGGCGCGTTCACGCCGCCGCCCAAGGTGCATTCGGCGGTGGTGCTGTTCACGCCGCGCCCGCGAACGGACACGGTGCGTTTTTCGACGATGGAGCGCGTGAACGCCGCCGCCTTCGGGCAACGGCGCAAGATGCTGCGCGGGGCGCTTGGCGATCTGGCGCGTTTTCTGCCGCAGGCCGGGATCGACCCGACCGCGCGCGCGGAGGATGTGGGCGTTGACGCGTTCGTGCGGCTTGCGCAATGTGTCGAGGACGAAGGGGGCCCGACATGAACATCGTAATCACGGGGGCGAGCAGCGGCATCGGCGAGGCGCTGGCCTTGCATTATGCTGCCAAGGGCGTATCGCTGGGCCTGACCGGGCGGGACGGTGCGCGGCTGGAAGGCGTGGCGCGCGCGTGCCGGCGCAAGGGGGCGCTGGTCGAGGCGGCGGTGCTGGATGTATGCGATCGCGCGGGGATGCGGGCGTGGCTTGAAAAATTCGATTCGGTGCGGCCTGTCGATCTTGCCATCGTCAATGCCGGGATCGGCGGTGGGGCGCGCGGCGCAACGCCCGAGGCGCTGGAGGCGGCTCGCCGGATTTTCGAGGTCAACATAGACGGAGTGAACAACACGCTGGAGCCGCTTTTGCCGCGCATGGCGGCGCGCAAGGCGGGGCAGGTCGCGTTGATGGCGTCGCTTGCCGGGTATCGCGGCGTGCCGGGCGCGCCTGCCTATGCCGCGTCGAAGGGTTTTGTGAAGCTGTACGGCGAGGGGTTGCGCGGCGCGCTTTGGCGCAAGGGAATCCGGGTCAATGTCATCTGCCCGGGCTTTGTCGTCAGCCGCCTGACCGGTTTTAACGATTTTCCCATGCCTTTCCTGATGTCGGCGGAGCGCGCAGCCGCGATCATCGCGCGCGGCCTTGCACGCAACCGTCCGCGTATCGCGTTTCCGTGGCCGATGGCGTTCGCCGTGTGGTGGCTTGCCGCTTTGCCCGCCGTGCTTTCGGAATGGGTGGTGCGGCGTTTGCCGAAAAAGAAATGAAAAAAGACCCCGACCGGGGGCCTTTTTTCAAAGGAATGGCGCGTTAAATCTGGGATTCAACCCATTGCGCAAGCGCGGCTTTCGGCATCGCGCCGACCTTGGTCGCCGCAAGCTGGCCGCCCTTGAAAAGCATCAGCGTCGGGATGCCGCGTACGCCGTATTTGGTGGGCGTGTGCGGGTTTTCGTCGATGTTGACCTTGACCACCTTTACGCGGCCCTGCAGATCGTTCGAGATTTCGTCGACGATGGGCGAAAGCATTTTGCACGGGCCGCACCATTCGGCCCAGAAATCGACCATTACGGGCTGGCTGGATTTGAGGACTTCGGCCTCGAAGCTGGAATCGGTAACGGCGAGCGCCATGGCATTTTCCTTTCTTCGTGTACGGCTTCAAAATATGGGGCCGAAGGGGGCCTGGTCAAGGCTATAAAACGGCGGTGACGTCCATCAGGTCCGGCCCGTCGGTCCAAAGAAGGGCACAGGTGATGGGGCGGTCCGGCCAAATCCCCGCCAGCACGTCGCGGTAGGTGCGCATCTGGCGCAGATAGGCGGCGGGCACGTCGGCGATTTTACGCGGGGCGGGGCGGTTGGTCTTGAAATCGAGGACGGTGATCCCGGATTCATCAACCAGCAGGCGGTCGATCTGGCCGGATACGACGGTATGGGTGCCATCCGGGCGCGCAAGGTGCCCGGTCAAAGGCACCTCGGCCCGCGCGGCGGGGGTGAAAAGCGGTGCGAAGGCGGGGGTGTCGAGGACGCCGAAGACGGCTTCCAGAATCTCGTTCTGCGCCGCGACGTTCAGGCGGTGCGCGGGCTGGGCCAGCCATTGTGCCGCACGCAGCATCCTGTCCTCGGGCGGCAGATCGGGCAAAAACTGGAACAGGGTGTGGATCAGGCGGCCACGCCGGAAACGGTGCGATATGTCGCCGAACAAAGGCGACATCACGGCCGGGTCGTCGATTTCGGGGCGCGAGGGGATCAAGGGGCGCGGCGGCGATTCGGGCGGCGGGGCGGGTGCGCGCATCCATGACGGCAGATCGGCGGCGCGGGTATGACCGCGCGCGCGTTCCGTCGCGGGCGCAAGGGGATCGGTTTGGGGGTTTTGCAGCACGAAAACGTCGCCGTCGATGTTGCCGACGGGTTTAATCGCGGTTTCGCAGGCGGTGTACCAGCTATTTTCGACATCGATATAACGCAGGGCTGATTTCTGCGCGCCGCCAATATACAGGCGGTCCGCCGCACGGGTCAGGGCGACATATAGCAGGCGGCGGCTTTCTTCGTCGTTGGCGGCTCTGATCGCGTTGGCGCGATCGTGCGCGAGTTGCGCGCCTTCATCGGTGGATGGCGGCCAAAGGGGTATGCCGCGCACATCGTCGCGTTCGGGCCAGAATACGGAATCGCGCAAATTGCGCGCGGCGGTGGTGCGGATCGTATCGGGCAGGAAGACGATGGGCGCCTGAAGCCCCTTTGAGCCGTGCACCGTCATCAGGCGCACCGTGTCGTCGGCTTCCTGCAGGTCGCGTTTGATTTCGGTGTCGTCGGTCAGGGCGTCTTGCAAAAACCCCTGAAGCCCCCGCACGTCGCGCATGTCGTGCGCATCGGCGCGGGCGAGAAGCTCCTCCAGCGGATCGCGCGCGTCCTCGCCCAAACGGGCGAGCAAAGCGCGCAGGCCGGAACGGGAATCGGCGGGGCATGGGGAAAGCAGCAGGCCGTGCAGGAACGCGCCCGCATCGCCGTTCGTGGCCAGAAGTCCGGAAAGCCATGAGGCCACGGCATCGCCGCGCGCCTTGACCGGTTGCCACAGGGGGCGGCGTTCGCGCCCGTGTGCCAGGGCGAACAACGTATCTTCGTCCACGCCGATGAATGGGGATTTCAGCAGGGCGGCGAGATTGAGGTCGTCGTCCGGTTGAAGGGCGAAGGCCACCGCGGCCAGACAATCCTGCACCGCGATCTGCCGCGTCAGGACCATGCGATCGATGCCGCTGACCGGGATATTGCGCAGGCGCAGGTGACGCAACAACGCCTCGGCCATCGGCTTGCGCTTGCCGACCAGTATCAGGATATCCTCGGGCCTGATGCGGTCGCCGCGCGATTCCAGAATCTCGCCGGGGTCGGCCAGCATGGCGGCGATGGTGTCGGCGACGCGGGCGGCCAATGCCTCGACCGGTTTTGGATGTGTGATCACATGGGTGAAGGGCGATTTGCGTTTTTCACCGGCCTTGTTCGGCGGTTCGTCGATCGCGTAAACGGGCCATAATTCGATGCGCCCGCCCTTGCCGCCATGTGCGGCCTGATGGGTTACCGGTCCGCCGTCCTGCGTGACACCCGCGCGCATCGCCTCGGGCGCGAAGACCCGGTCGACGAAAGACAGGATGCCGGGGCCAGAGCGAAAGGACACGCGCATCGGGATGGTCTGTTGCCGGTGCGGCAAAGGCGCGGTCGCGGCGTCGAGGGCGGCGTGTTCGCGCGCGAAGACGCGCGGGTCCGCGCCCTGAAAGGAAAAGATCGATTGTTTTTCATCACCGACGACGAAGGTGGTGCGTGTCCTGTCCTCGCGCTGGCCGAGGCCGGAATAGAATTCCGCGTACAGGCTTTTGACGATGCTCCACTGGTCGGGGCTGGTGTCCTGCGCTTCGTCCAGCAGGATGTGGTCGATGCCGCCGTCGAGCTTGAACTGTACCCAATCGACGCCGGTACCGGAAAGAAGTTTGCGGGTGCAGGCGATCAGATCGGTGAAATCAAGGCGGTTGCGGCGGCGCTTTTCCTGTTCGTATTCGTCCAGCGCGGCAGCCGAAAAACGCAGCAGGGCGTTGGTCGACGCGGCGGTTGCGGCCGCACGCATGGCGAGATCGAGCGCGCCCAGCCGCTTGGCCTCCGCCGTCCAGAGTTCAAGGGCGGATGCATCGTTTTTCAAAAGACCGGAAGGGGGTTTCGCCTCGCCCTTGCTATCGAGAAAAAGTTTTTTGTATTCGTGAAAATGCGCGGCGGGTTCGGCACCGCGCGCGAAGGCGTCGATCGTGGTTGGCGCTTTCTGACAAAATTTCGTCTTGCACTGCGCCATCAGCGGATAAAACGCGCGCAAGGCGTCGAAAGGCACGGCATCGCGGAAAGCGGGCAACAGGGATTCCGCATCGCTGCCGGGCATTACGCCAAGCGTGTGTTCGACAGCAGCGCATAAACCGTCGATGCCGCCGTTGGTCGTTCGCGCGTCGGCAAAACGGGTGCGTTCGGCCATCATCGAATCCATCAGGGATTCGATCTGGTCGGCGTTGCGCAAGGTTCCGAGCCGATCAAAGGCGGATTTCAAAGCGCGGTCGGCGGGCAGATTTTCGCGCAGGCGCAGAATGATCGCATGGCGCACCACGCGGCGCATGTCGCGGCTTTCGGCGTCGGTCATGATTTCAAAGCCGGCGGGCAGCTCCGCCTCCATCGGGAAGCGCGCGAGCACAGACTGGCAGAAGGCGTGAATGGTCATGATGCGTAAGCCGCCCGGCGCCTCGATCGCGCGGGCAAACAGATTGGCCGCTTTTTCAAGCTGTTCGGCGTTGGGCGTCGTTTCAAGCAATCTTTCGAGTTCCGGCGCCAGCGCCTCGCGTCCGGCTACGGACCAGCGGCGCAAGGTGGAAAAGACGCGTTCCGTCATCTCGCTTGCGCCCGCCTTGGTGTAGGTAATGCACAAAATCGCGGAAGGCGGCGTGCCGGGCGTGGATTCGCCGGGCAGCAACAGACGCAGATAGCGATTGACGAGCACCGAGGTCTTGCCCGAACCGGCGGACGCGCCGACCCAGACAGGCACGTCCGGCCGGGCGGCAAGGTTTTGCAGGCGCGTCGCCTCGCCGACCGGGTCGGGCGTGGCGGGTGCGTGCAGGGGGGCGCTTGTCATGCCGCTTCCTCCCCTTGCGTTTCGTCGTCGAATTCGGACGACCATTCGGCGATGCGGCCGAGATGCGCGTATTCGTAATCATCGGGCAGTCTGTAGGCCGGGTCGGGCCAGCATTCGTAAGGCATGCCGTCTTGAAGATAGCGGCGCAGCAGGGTTTCAAGATCCGCGCGCGCAGTCGTGCAAAGCGTATCCAGATTTTCGGTGAAGGCGGTCGTGCCAAGCGCGCCGCCGCTGCCGCCGACACCCCAATAGGCCAGCGCAGCCAGCGCATCGGGCGGGGCGGCGATGCCAAGCGATGCGTCGAACCCGCCCGCCAGCAGCATCGCGCCCAGAAGGGTAAGTTGCGGTTGTTCGCCTTGCAGGACCTTGTTTTTCGCGGGCGCGGCGCCTGTCTTGTAATCAATGATCGCCCATCCGTCCGCGCGGCGTTCAATGCGGTCGGCGCGGCCCGCAAGCGTGAAAGCGCGTGCGTTGATGTTCATTTCCATCGTGCCGTCGCGTTCGGCCCATGCGGTTTGCATTCCCTGCCGCCATTCGCGTTCGTGGCGGAGCAGCGCGTCGGTCATTTTCAAAAAACGCGGCCACCAGTGCCCGTAGACGTCGGGATGGGCGTGCGCGTCGGCAAAGACCTTTTCACCGATTGCCTGCAATTGTTCGCGCGCATCCATCGGCAAGCCCGTGGGGAAGGTGCCCAAAAAACGTTCAAGCGCGGCATGGACCAGCGTGCCGCGTTCGCGGGCGTCGGGCTCCGCCTCCAGTGGGTCGAGGGGTTTGAGAGCCAGCACATGCCGCGCGTAGACGCCGTAGGGCTCGCCGCGCAGCTTTTCAATGTCGGTAACGCGCAGACGCCACGGCCGCGCGTCGAGGGGCGGGTTGGCGACGGGACGATCCGTCGCGCAGGGCGGCGCGTCCGGCCTGTCCATCGCCGCCGCCAGATCCAGCCATTTTTCACCGCGCGCGCGTAAATCCTTCACATTCGCGCATTCGCACACCGCATCCAGGCGTTGCAGCCAGCGTGCCGCGATGGCGGGCGCGCCGTCGCGCGTTTTGCTGCGGGTCAGGATGACTTTGGCCGCGCCCATGCCTTGCGCGAAATCATGTGCCGAAAGGGTGGTCGCACGTTCGGGCGCGGGCAGGCCAAAATCGGCGCGCATGCCGCGCGACATCCAGCCGTCGACTTCGGGCAGGCGCGGCCATGCGCCTTCGTTCAGGCCGCCCAGAATCATGGTATGCGCCTGATAAAGCCGTGCCTCGATCTGGCCCAGAATGGCCAGACGCGGATGGGTACCGAAACGCGGACGGATGCTGACTCCCTCCATCGCGGATTCCAGCACCGCATGCGCGCCGGACCAGTCGAGATCGGGCAGTATGTCGGAATGCTCGAACAAGGTAGAGAACATATCCGCCGCGGCTTCACCCGCGTCACCCGACCATAGACGCTGCGCCCCGGATTCCGGCGGCGCGGCGGCCAGATTTTCGGCCAGCAGGGCCAGAGCGCGCAGGCGTTCGGACGGGCTTGCGGCCAGCGCGGCAGGGGCAAAGATTTTTTCCAGCGCGCGCAGGCCCGCGCGGATTGCATCGCGCATAGCAGGGTCGAGGTGGCGGTTCGCGTTGAGTGCGTGGTGCAGCCCGGTAAACCCGGGTGCCGGGCGCAGGCCGCGCAAAATATGGCGGTCGAGCAGGCGCACGAAACTGCGATAAGGCGGCGCTTCGGCGGGCCATGCCGCGCCGCCACCCGCCAGCGGCGATTTGAGCGCGGCCAGCAGCGCCACGGGCGAGAATTCACCATCCAGAAGATCGACAAGCAGCAAAAGCCATGCGCCGACCGGGGTGCGGGAAAGTTTGCGTCCGGCGGAATCGTCGATGGCAATGCCCCAGCGGGCGAGGTTGTACGCCACCCGTCCCGCCAGCACGCGGTCGGGCGTAACCAGCACGCAGACATCGCGGTTCGTTTCGTCGGCGATATGGGCGCGCATGATCGCGGCGATCGCGCCGGATTCGGCGGCCAGATTCGCGGCCTCGACCAGCGCGACGTCTTCAAAGCAGGTTGCTTCCAGCGGTTCTTCCTTCCATCGGTGCAGCGTGCCCGCCGGACGCATCATGGCCGCGATCAGTCGTTCGCGGTCGCCGGGGGGCGGCACGCCGTCCCAGTCGCGGATTTGCGCGCGATTGATTCCGATGTGATCGAGCAGGCGTTGCAACCCGGCCTGCGGGTGGCCTTCCTCGATATGCGTATTCCAGCTTTCGTCATCGAGTACGCGGTCGAGGCCGGGCAGGACGACCAGACCTTGCGGCAGTTCGGCCACGGTCTTTATCAGATCGGCGGTCGCGGGAATCGATCCCGTGGATCCTGCCGCGATCACCGGGCCCGCAGGCGGGTTTGCGCGCAGATGTTCGGTGTAGGCGCGGATCATCGCGATGCGCCACGCGCCGGGGTCGAGCGCGTTTTCCGTGCGTAGTTGCGTCGGCCAGTGGCGGGCGATCGCACGCTTGAGAAAATCAAGTATGATGCCCCAGTGCGCGGCGTATTTTTCGGGGGCGAGCGTGTCGAGTCGTGCGAGGTCGAGCCCTTCGGTATGGATGGAATCAAGCAGGCGGCCAAGTTCTGCCGCCATCGGCAAAGCCTGGGCGATGGTAAAGCGGTCCGGATAGGCGCGGGTGAGATAGCGCGCGAGCATCAATTGACGGCGCAGCGGGTGGATGGGGGTGGCGTCGCCCAATGTTTCCATGCCTGCGCCGAGCGAGAGCGCGTCCTCGTCCACATCGCCGATGGGGCGTATGTCGGGCAGAAGCAGGGGCGTGCCGCCGGATTTGCGCAAAAACGCCTCGCGCAAATTGCGGCAGGCGCGGCGGTTGGGCAGCAGTACCGTCATCGCGGCCAGTTGCATCGGGTCGTTCGCGGCGCGGGCCAGCAATCCCGCCGCCAGCGTGTCGACGAAGGAACAGGTCGCGGGGATGGTGTAAATCGCACCCATCATCTGCCTCGTTCTACCGCTGCGATGTCGGCGGGCGTGGTCAGGTGATGCCAGACGCCCTTGTGCACCCGTGCGGCCAGACGTCCTTTCGTCTGTGCCGCGTCCATCAGGTCACGGAAGGAAAAGGGACCGTCGGGGGCGGAATCGAAAATACGCGGGTTTAAAATGCGCGCGCTGGTCCACATATAGGCGCCGGATTTATCCGGCGCGCGGCGCGGCAGGCCATCCGTCAGGTCGTAATCGCCGATGCCGGGCGTCAATGTCATGGTTTCAAGCGGCTGAAGCAAAAGCAGGATGTCCATCGTGTTTGCGTCCCACGCGTCGGCAAGATCGGGAAGGGTATCCACGTCCGGCAGGATGGAATCGCCGGAAAGCACCATCAGCGGTGCGTCGCGATCAAGATGCGCCAGCGCGTTTTTTATGCCGCCGCCGGTATCAAGAAGCGCAGGTTCGTAAATCGCGGCGACACCCATCGCGTCAAGATGCGGGGTGATGATTTGGGCCAGATGGTGTGTGTTGGCGACGATGGTTTCCACACCCAGCGCGCGCAGGGATTCGATCGCGTAATCGATGATCGGTTTTCCCGCGACCGGCACCATGGGTTTTGGGCAGGTATCGGTCAGCGGGCGCATACGTTCGCCCCGCCCTGCCGCCAGAATCATCGCCTGTGTGATGCGGGTCATGTCGAAACCTCGATCCTGCGGGTGCCGTCCTGCGTGATGTCTATGACGATATTCAGCGCGTTCGCGGGTAACAGTGCGCCCAGACGCTCCGGCCATTCGATCAATAACAGGGCATTCGACGCCAGCGCGTCCTCCCACCCCAGTTCAAAGACCTCCTGTGGGTCCTTGAGGCGGTAGAGGTCGAAATGCCAGACCGGCATGTCCGGGGTGTCGTAAGTCTGGACCAGCGTATAGGTCGGGCTGGGCACGTCGAGATCGGGGTCGCCCGAAATATGCCTGATCAAGGCGCGGGCCAGCGCGGTCTTGCCCGCGCCCAGATCGCCGGTCAGCGCGACGATCCGGCCCGGCGCGCATAAAGGCGCAAGAGCACGGGCATGACCGGCCAGTTCGGCCTCGGTCTTCGCCAGCATCGGTGGGGGCAGGTGCATACGAATTAGCTAGCATAAAAATTGGCGGCGTCCAAAGCGCGGCGCATCCTTTTATGTTTGCGCGGGCGGGCCCGCAGACTCTTACGTCTGCGCGGGTGGGCCCGCGCGGGGCAACGTAATCGTTACTTCGGTGCCTTCGCCGGGGCGGCTGGACAGGCTGACCTCGCCGCCATGCATCCGCACGATGTCGCGCACGATGGCAAGGCCAAGGCCGGGGCCGCTTGCCCCACCATGCGCGTTGGTCACGCCCGCGCGCTGGAAGGGCGCAAAAATACGGTCCTGTTCATCGGCGGGGATGCCGATGCCGGAATCGCGCACGGTAAGTTTGACCGCATCGGCGTCGCCGCGCAGCACCAGTGCAATCGTGCCGCCGCCGGGGGTGAAGGAAATCGCGTTGCGGATCAGGTTGACCAGCACCTGTTTGACGCGGCGGGCGTCGGCGCGAACCATACCGATATCCGCCGGGCAATCGAGGCTGGTTTGCAAGGTTTCGCGGCCCGCCCATTCGCGGGTCAGGTCGTAAACCTCGCGCGCGGTCTGGCCGATGTCGACCTCGCCCAGACGCAGGGACATAACGCCGGCCTCGATCTGCGTGAGGTCGAGAATGTCGTCGATCAACGCGGTCAAATTCGCGCCCGCATCGATGATGCCGCGCGTGTATTCGCGCTGTTTGTCGTTGAGTTCGCCGAAATAGTTATTGGCCAGAATTTCGGCGAAGCCGGTCATGGCGGAAAGGGGGGTTCGCAATTGATAGGAAACGTTGGCGAGGAAGTCCGTCTTGAGTTTTTCCGCCTCCTCCAGCGCGTGGGCCTTTTCGCGCAAGGCTTCCTCGAAACGGAATTTGTCGGTGATGTCGCGCAAGGTTTTCATCACGCCGCCGTCGGGCATGGGCACCGAGGCGAATTCCAGCACCGTGTCGTCGTCGCGATGAAGCTGGCAGGTTTGTTCCTTGCGCTGAAGGCCGAGCGAGACGAGAATCGATTCGATGTCCTTCCAGCCGAGCTTGAAGAATTTACGGTGTTTTTGCACCAGCTCGGTGATGTGCGGTTCGCCTTCCAGATCCTCGGGGTTGAGGCCCCAGAGCGTCATGTAACGCGGATTAAAGTATTTCAGGCGTCCGTCCGGCCCGAACACCGCCACGCCTTCGGCCAGATTTTCCAGCGTTTCGCGCTGCATGGCCATAAGCGTGTTGTAGGAGGATTCGAGTTCGAGGCGCGAAGTCACGTCCTCGAAGGTCATCATCAGCCCGCCCATCGGGTGCGGCGCCGCCAGCATCCGGATCGCCGCGCCGCTTGGCAGGTAAAGCATGTCCTCGTGCGGGTGAAGCAGGCCCGTGAACATATCGACCCATGATTTTTTGAAAGCGCGGAAATCCGCCTGTTCCGGCAGACGGCGCAGCTCGCGCAGTTTTTCCATCAAATCGCCGAGTTTCGGACGTTCGTTGAGATAGCTGTCTTCCACCCCCCACAGCCGCCCAAAGGCGGAATTGTGAAATTCAAGACGGTGATCGGCGGCGAAAATCGCGATCGCAGTCTGCAACTGTTCAAGCAGCTTGCCCTGCGCCGCGACATAGCGTTTGTGTTCTGCGGTGCGATCTTCCTCGGCGGTGACGTCGGCGGTCTGGATCAACACGCGGTCGTCGCCGCCCATGGGCAGGATCGCGAATTCGACGACGCGCCGACGCCCGCCCACGATCAGGCGCGCGCGCAGGGTTTGCGGTTTTTTGTCGGCACGCGCGGCGCGGATCATCTGGCGCAGTCTGGCGGGCGCGTCCTCGGTTCCGCCCGGAATGGTGACGGGCAGCCAGATCTGGGTTTCGACGATTTCGGCGGCGGGGCGTTCAAGCGCGCGGGCATAGGCGGCGTTGACCCAGGCGATGTCGTTGAGCGCGTCGGCGATCCAGACGGGCATCGGCACGGCGTCGAGCGCGGCGCGCAGCTTCCCGGTTTCGTCGTCGGCGGTTTTGCGTTTGGCCTTGAGTTCGGCGATTTCAAGCGCGTCGGCGGTAACGTCGTGCAGCCAAAGGATGTCGAAAGTGTCGAGCCCGCCCAGATCGTGCCCGCGCGTGCCGTGGATGTGCAGCGTGCGACCGCCGCGCGTGCGGGCGCGCAGAGCGAAACCTTCGCCGTTTTGGGCGAGGGCGAGAAACCCTTCCTCCAGCGCGGCGGCATCGGCGGCTTCCAACACGTTTTCAATATCGTGCACGGTGGTCAGGCGGTCGATGCCCAGCGCGCGGGCGAAGCCGCGCGAATACAGCAGCGCGCCGCCCGGCGCAGGTTTTCCGTCGACCCCGCGCGCCCAGCCGCAATATTCCAGCGGCAGGGCGGAAAAAAACGCCTCCAGCCGCCGCTTTTCGGCACGCGCGGCCGCGCCGCCCAGCAAAAAGGAAAAGAACCCCGACATCGCGCATAAGGGTACAGGCTTCATGGTTTGGCGAAAAGGGCGTTTTCACACGGTTTTACCTTGTGCCATGGCCATGGAATGGCTTAATCAGGCGCCATGCCTGAACGCCTGATCCTCCATGTCCGCGACGCGCTGGTCGCCTTCGGCAAGAAGCCGCTGTTTGAAAATCTGGAATTTTCGATTCTGGAAGGGGACAAAATCGCGCTGGTGGGCAAGAACGGCGCGGGCAAGACGACGTTGATGAATGTGATTACCGGCGCGCGAACGCTGGACGACGGCGACCGCTGGCAGCTTGAGGGCACCACCATCGGTTATCTGCAGCAGGACATTCCCATGCGTCCGGGCCAGAGCGTGCGCGATTTCGTGCGCGAGCATGTGCGGGTTTCGGACACGCACGAGGCGGTGGATTACCGGATCGACGCGGTCTTGCATCCGCTCGACCTCGACCCGGATTGGACGATGGACACGATGTCGGGCGGCCAGCTGCGGCGCGCGGCGCTGGCGCGCGCGCTGGTCGAGGACCCGGACATACTGCTTTTGGACGAGCCGACCAACCATCTGGATCTGGACATCATCGAGTGGCTGGAAAATTATTTGAAGAATTTCCGTGGCGCGGTGCTGTGCGTCAGCCACGACCGGACCTTCCTTGCCAATATGTCGGACAAGGTGTTCTGGCTGGATCGCGGGCGGATGCGGGTGTGCCCGAAAGGTTTTTCCGATTTCGAGGACTGGCAGACCGCGCTGATCGAGCAGGAGGCGCGCGAGCTTAAAAACCGGCAGAAATGGCTGGAGATGGAGGAAGAGTGGGCAAGCCGCGGCGTGCCCGCGCGGCGCAAGCGCAATCAGAAGCGGCTTGAGATGATGCGTGCCGAGCGGGCGCGGCTTAAGGCCGATCTGTCTTCCTATCGCCGGATGATCGCGAAGGTCGAGCTTGAGGCGGGCGAAACCGAAATCGGCGCACGGCTGATCACGGAATTCACCCGCGTGCATAAAAGTTTCGGCGAGAAAAAGATTCTCGACGGGTTTTCGCTGCGCATCATGCGCGGGGACCGGATCGGCATTCTGGGCCGCAACGGGTCGGGCAAGACGACGTTCCTGAAACTTCTGGTTGACGAGATGAAGCCCGACGCGGGCACGATCAAGCGCGCGCGGGACATCAACATTTCCTATTTCGACCAGCAACGAAAGGACATGCGTCCGGACTGGTCTTTATGGCGCACGCTTTTGCCCAATGGCGGCGATTACATCACGGTGATGGGCAAGACGCGGCATGTGTGCGGATATCTGAAAGATTTTCTGTTCGATCCCGCGGACGCGATGCAGGCGGTGGGTTCGCTTTCGGGCGGGCAGAAAAACCGGTTGATGCTGGCCAGGGTTTTGGCCAATCCCGGCAATTTCCTGATTCTGGACGAACCCACCAACGATCTGGACATGGAGACGCTGGACATGCTGGAGGAGGTTTTGTCCGCCTATGCCGGGACCTTGATCGTGGTCAGCCACGACCGCGACTTCCTTGACCAGACGGTGTCGAAGATCATCGCCTTCGAGGGCGATGCAAAAATCGAAATGTGCATCGGCGGTTATTCCGATTATCTGGAGATGAAAAAAGAGCAAAAGGCGCCGCAAAAAGGCGCGGCCAAGACCAAAGGCGCGGCACCTGAATCCGCGCCCGCTTCCACGTCCGCCGCTTCCGCCGCATCGCCGGCGCGCGCGGCCAAGCTGTCTTACAAGCTGCAATACGAACTGGACAACCTGCCGGAAAAAATCGCGGGGTTCGAGGACGAGATCGCGACCCTGACCAAAAAACTGCAGGACAACGATTTCTATATGCAGGACAAGGACGGGTTCGCGCAGGCGACGCGCTATCTGGAACGGGCGAAAAAGAATCTGGACGCCGCTTTGGCGCGCTGGGTCGCGCTTGAGGACATGAAGGGCGGTTAGGACAAGAAGCCCCGCCGCAAACGGCGCGCGGCCAGTATCGCGCCTTTGGCGGCCAGCGCCGCTGCAAGGCCGCAGACAAAGCCGAGCGCCATGGCCAGAGCCGCGCCAGGCAGGCCATGCATCCACGGTTCCGCCAGGCGGTGCAGCGGCGGGATGCCATGCAGCAGGATCTGACCGCCGACCACGAACATCGCGGCGGTTCCCAGCACGCCCAGCGCGCGCATCAGCCATGGCGCGGCATACAGGATGCCCCGGCCCAGCGTGCTTGCAAATCCGCTTTTGCGCGCGAGGTAAAGACCGAGATCGTCGAGCTTCACAATCGCGGCCACCAGTCCGTAAACCAGCACGGTCATCGCAAGTCCGACCAGCACCAGTGTGGCGATGCGCGTAACAAGATCAGCATCAGCCACGATACCGAGGGCGATCACGATGATTTCGGCGGAGAGAATGAAGTCGGTGCGGATGGCGCCGCGGATTTTTTCTTGTTCGCTGCCGCCGCCGGCTTTTTGTGCGGGCGGGTGCGGCAGGATTTTTTGCGCGCCTTCAAAACACAAATAAAGGCCGCCAAGCGTCAGAAGCGGACCGATCAGCGCGGGCAGCAACGCGGACAGCGCGATCGCGGCGGGGACGATGACGGCCTTGTTGATCAACGACCCCTTGGCGACGGACCAGACCACGGGCAATTCGCGCTCGGCCGGAGTGCCGATCACCTGTTTCGCGTTGAGCGCCAGATCGTCGCCGACCACGCCGGCGGTCTTGGCGGCCGCGACCTTGGTCATGCCCGCGATGTCGTCAAGCAGGGTGGTGATGTCGTCAAGCAGGGTGAAAAGCGTGGCAAAGGCCATGGCGGATTATTTGCCGTCGTCGCCGTAAAAACGGGTGCCGATCTCGATTTTTGCGTGGCCTTTGGCCATGCGTTCCTTGTTGGTGTCGCGCCGTGAATAGACGCAGCCGCAATATTCCTGCTGGTAGAAATGCTCGCGCTTGGCGATCTCGATCATGCGGTGGGAGCCGTTGTCCTTGCGCCAGTTGTAGTCCCAGTATTGCAGCCCGTCGTAACGCGCGGCGGCACGGCGCCCGCAATCGTTGATCTGTTCCATGTTCTTCCAGCGCGAAATGCCAAGGCACGAGGTAAACAGCGGAAATCCGTTTTCATGGGCGTAAAGCGCGGCGCGTTCAAAGCGCATGTCGAAACATTCTGTGCAACGGCGCCCGCGCTCCGGCTCCCACTCCATGCCCTCGACCCGCGCGAACCAGTTGGAGGTGTCGTAATCGTTGTCGATAAAAGGAATGCCCATCTTTTCGGCGAAACGGACATTTTCGTCCTTGCGCAGGTCGTATTCCTCGCGCGGGTGGATGTTCGGGTTGTAGAAGAAGACCGTGATATCCAGCCCCGCTTCGGCCATCGCCTCCATCACCTCGCCCGAACAGGGGGCGCAGCAGGAATGCAACAGCACACGCCCGGTTCCGTCCGGAACCGGCAGATGCATGCGGCGCGGGAATTCAGTGTTCATGGTGGCTATCTATAGCAGTCTTGCGCAGGCTGGGCGATAAAATAGCGATGATCGCGACCACGGCAAGGGACATCACCGCGCCAAAAACGACCGACGGGACAAGGCCCAGAAACCGCGCGGCGGTGCCGGATTCAAATGCGCCGATCTCGTTCGACGAAATCACGAACATGGATTTGATCGCGGAGACACGGCCCATCATCGGCACGGGTGTCAGCAATTGCACGATGGTGCCGCGGATCACCATGTTGATCCCGTCAAACGCGCCGGACACGGCCAGACACAGCAGCGAGAACCACATGACGTGCGAAAGGCCGAAACCCAGCATGCACAAGCCGAACCCGGCGAACACCCATAGAAGTTGCGCCCCGGAAAGGTGGCGCATCGGCCTGAGCGCGAGGAACAGGCCTACCGCGACCGAACCCGCGAAGGGCGCGGCGCGCAAAAGGCCCAAGCCTTCGGGGCCGACATGCAGGACCTGGTCGGCATAGGCGGGCAGCATCGCGACCGCACCACCGAACAGCACCGCGAACATATCAAGCGCCATCACCGAAAGTACGACCGGGCTTTTAAGGATGAAGCGCCAGCCGGAAAGGATGCTGACCCATGCCGGTTCGCGCATCCGCGGGGCGGCGGCGTAGGCCGGTTTAAGGGAAAAAGCCACAAAAACCGACACTGTCAGCAGGGCGAAAGGAATGATCCACGCGCCGCGCGCGCCGTATCCGCCATAGACGATACCCGCCAGCGCGGGGCCGGCGATCGCGCCGCTTTGGAACAGGCTGCCCATCCATGCGTTCGCACCCGCAAGCTGGGGCCGGGGCACCAACATGGGAATCAAGGTGGTGGAGGCCGGCATGGTGAAGGCGCGGGCAAGGCCGGACACGAACACGCCCGCGAACAGCACCGCGACGATCGTGGATTCGGCCAGCGGCAGATGCCCGCCGCCAACCAGCATCAGCACGAATGTGTTCAGGCACAGCGTGACCAGCGCCAGCGCATAGACGCGGTGCGGGCGCGATATATCGACGATGTGCCCAGCGAAAAGCGAAGAAACAAGGGCGGGTGCGGCCTCGGCCAGGCCGGTGAGGCCGAGCATCCACGGGTCCTTGGTCAGGGAATAAATCTGCCAGCCGACGATCACCGCCTGGGCCTGAAGGGCCAGGGTCGTGGTAAAGCGCGCCGCCAGCAGGCGGCGGAAGTCACGGTTGCGCAGGATCTCGAACGACAGCATGGGCGCGCGACACTGCGCCCTGTGGCGGGTCCGGTCAAGCCCCGGCGTGCGCAGGGGGCGTGCCCCATGAATTGCCCAGTGGCAATTGCCCTGTGGCTTGCATTGCAGCGCGCGTGAGGTATTCTTCGCGGTACAGGTTTTTGGAGGTTTCGATGCGTCTTTTCGCCCTGATTTTGCTGGTTGCGGTGGTGCCGTTCGCGGCCGGATGCAAGCAGGAAAAAAAGCAGGAAGCGCAGGACGCCACGTCAGCGCCGTATGGCGTGGATGCGCCGCAGGGTCAGACGTCCGCGCCGTCCGCACCTGCGCGTGTCGCCGATGGGTGGTCCGGTCGCTGGATCGGGCCGGGGGATTCGTATCTGATCGTCCAGAACGAGGACGGGTACACCGTCACGATCGCCGACCAAAGCGGGCTTAACCAGTATCCGGCGCGTCCCACCAAGGCGGGCATGGAATTCCTGCGCGCGGGCAAGATCGAATCCCTGAATTCCGGAAGCGGGGCGGATACCGGCGTAAAGGAACTGGCGCGCCAGCGCAGTTGCCTGATCGTCAAGCCGGGTGAAGGTTATTGCCGGGAATAAAGGGCCGCTAGCGCCCGACCCATGCCAGCAGGCGGCGGAAGGTCAGGCCCTGCACCAGAATCGAAAACAGCACGACGACATAAGTCATCGGGACGATCAGGTTTTTTTCCGGTCCCGCGGGCAGGGAGAGCGCCATCGCGATCGACAGTCCGCCGCGCAAGCCGCCCCATGTCAAAAGGCGGATCGTGCCGCGTTCAAAGCGCGTGCGCAGACGCAAAATCGTAACCGGGAGCGCGACGCTGACCAGCCGCGCAGCCAGCACCGCGATAATCGCCAGTGCGCCCATCAGCGCCTGCGGCAGGTGAATGGGGATCACCAGAATCTCAAGCCCGATCAACATGAACAGTACCGCGTTCATGATCTCGTCCAGCAATTCCCAGAACAGGTCTAGGCGGTGTTTGGTGATGTCGGACATGGCCATGGCGCGGCCGTGATTGCCGACGACCAGCCCCGCCGCGACCATGCAGATCGGCGCCGAGACATGGATGTATTCCGCAATCGCATAGCCGCCGGTGACCAGCGCGAGGGTGAGCAGCGCCTCGGTCTTGTAATCGTCGATCGCGCGCATCAAGCGGTACGTGCCCCAGCCCAGCCCCGCGCCGAGGGCGAGACCGCCCCCCGCCTCGCGCAGAAAGCCCAGCCCGACATGCAATGCTGTGGGCGGTTCGGGTGTCATGGCGATGGACAGGATGGTCAGGAAGATCACCACGCCCACACCGTCGTTGAACAGGCTTTCGCCGCCGATTTTGGTGTACAGGGTTTTTGGCGCGCCAACCTGTTTTAAAATCGCCAGCACCGCGATCGGGTCGGTCGGCGCGATCAGCGCGCCGAACAAAAGCGCATAGATAAGAGGCAGATCGACGCCCAGAAAATGCGCGGCCATCCAGACCAGTGCGCCCGTGATCGCAGTGGCCAGCACCACGCCCACGGTCGCCAGAATCGCCACCGGCCATTTAACGCGCGCGAGATCGGCCAGATTGATGTGCAGCGCGCCCGCGAACAGCAAGAAGGACAACATACCGTGCAGCAGCACTTGCGAAAAATCGATGGTGCCCAGAAACGCGGTGGCCAGTGTCAGGTCGATCCAGCCTGCCGCCGCCAGCAGGATGCCAACCAGTGAAACCAGCAGCGCGAAGGCCATATGCCCGATGGTGGAGGGCAGGCCGATATATTTCTGGTTTATGAAGCCGCCAAGGGCGGCAAGGCAAAGAAGAACGGCGGTGATCTGATAAATCGTCATGCCCCATGGTAACAGCGAAGCAGGCGCGGGCGGAACCGGAAAAGATCGGCCGGGGGATTTCAGCTTGAGTTCAGGTATCGCGCCTATATGCTTGGCTGGACGGAAGGAAGATTTCATGGACAACGCGATTGAAAAAACGCTCAGCAAGGTGCCGGCGGTCACGCTGGGTTTCTGGATCATGAAAATTCTGGCCACCACGCTGGGCGAAACCGGTGGTGATGCGGTATCGATGTCGATGGGGCTTGGTTATCTTGCCGGGACCGTGATTTTCGCCGTGGTCTTTCTGGCGGCGGTGTTCGTCCAGATCCGGGCGGCGCGCTTCCATCCTGTGATCTACTGGGTGACGATCATTGCCACCACCACCGTGGGCACGACGCTGGCCGATTTCGCCGACCGGTCGCTTGGTATCGGCTATGCCGGCGGGTCGACGCTTTTGCTTGGCCTGTTACTGGCGTCGTTGTTTGTCTGGCATCGGACGATGGGCAGCATCGCGGTTGCCAGCATCGTCAGCGCGAAGGCCGAGATGTTTTACTGGGTCACCATCATGTTTTCACAGACGCTGGGCACCGCGCTGGGCGACTGGACGGCGGACGACGCGGGGTTTGGTTATACCGGCGCGGCGGCGATTTTCGGCGGCATGCTGGCCGTACTGGCGGGATTGTATTACGGCACGAAGATTTCGCGCACCTTCCTGTTCTGGGCCGCGTTCATTTTGACCCGGCCTTTGGGTGCGGTGGTGGGCGATTTTCTTGACAAGCCTGTCGCGCAGGGCGGGCTGGAGCTCAGCCGTTACGCCGCCTCTCTGGTGCTGGTGGCCGGGATCATGCTGTGCGGCCTGCTGTTCCGGCACAAGGCGGCGGAAAAAGCGCATTAGATAGATTAGCGGAAGCGCCGGTCCCTCTTTGAAAGGCAAACACATGAATCCCGTCGTTCATTTCGAAATGCCGTACCGCGACGCGCGACGCGCCGGTGCGTTTTACGAACAGGCCTTTGGCTGGAAGCCGCGATTTTTGGGCGAGGAAATGGGAAACTATATCCACATGACGACATCAGAAGGGGATGCCTGCAATACGGACCATCGCGGCACGATCAACGGCGGCATGTTTCCGTTCAAGGTGGATTGGCCGATGCAGTATCCATCCATCGTCATCGCGGTCGAGGACATCAGGGCGGCCATGGACCGCGTGAAGCAGGCCGGTGGAGAGGTGCTGGGCGAGCCGATGACGATTCCGGGCATCGGTGAATATGTGTCCTTTACCGACACGGAAGGCAACCGCAACAGCATTCTGCAACCGGGAAACGGCTGCTAGGGCTCGGCCTCATCCATGTCATGATCGTGCGCCCGGTTTGCGGCCGCATTATGAAGACGGGTATTTCGCTGCTTTCGTGATCGATCCGGACGGCCATAACATCGAAGCTGTTTATTCGCCGCGCCGCCGGGGGGGATGAGATTGCAAAAACAGGCCCAAAAGGGCCCGTTTTTATAATGGCGGAGGGGATGAGATTCGAACTCACGATACGGTTTCCCGTATACACACTTTCCAGGCGTGCGCCTTCAACCACTCGGCCACCCCTCCGCATATAAAATTCGCCGTGTTGTGGCCTCGTGGTTGAGGCTGTTTTGTTGTCGTTGCCGACAACGGGGCACTCGGCCACCCCTTACGCATATAAAATTCGCCGTGTTGTGGCCTCGTGGTTGAGGCTGTTTTGTTGTCGTTGCCGACAACGGGGCACCCGGCCACCCCTTTTGTATCAAATCGCGGCAGACCTTAGCGAAAGAAGCGCGGCGGCGCAACTGCCGGGCGTTTCAGCTTTCGTCCGTGCGGGCCGGTCGCACCGGGTCCGCGCCGGTGGACCAAAGCAGGTCGAAGGCCAGCGCCTGGGTGCGCGTCAGATCGGCGCTTTTGAGAATCGCGATCTGGCGTTGCGCCCAGAAGACATAAGCGACGCGGTCGGCATAGATGATGGTGTCGACGGGGCCGAGACGTTCAGGCGCGACCACGCGGTAATGCTCGGCCCCGCGCGGGTAAAAACCGGGCATGTCGCGGGTGATCAGGCGTTCGTGCAGTCCCGCCTCGCTTTTCCGGGCGGCATACAGACGGCTTGCATCGGGATCGTGGGCGGTGAAATTGCGAATATCGGCAAGGACGCTGCGGACTTCCTGTCCGCGGGCGCTTGAAAGGATGTCGGCGATCAGGTCGCGCAGGAAGCTTTCCCCCTCCAGCCTTGTCACGGTCACCGCATCATGGCGCAGTTCAACCCCGCGCGTGCCGATAAAGGCGATGCCGTGGCCTTCCAGCGTGCGTTGAAGCTTTTCCAGCGTGCCCTGACGCGGGTTGGTGGTGCCGCGTTCGATATTGTTGATGACGTTAAGGTGCATGCCGGATTCACGGGCAAGGTCGGCCTGAGTCCAGTCGAGCAGCGCACGGGCTGCCTTGATTTGCGGAACCGTCATCATCCCGACTATTGAATGGTGTTTGATGGTGTAAAATCAACATTAAATTTTGTATTTGTTTGCGGTTATAATTTTATACACATTTTATTGTGTTAAATGCGGCTTATAACATCTAGCAAGGCGGATTCCTGAATGGCCAGATCCTCGGGCCGGTTCAGGCGATGGTCGCCATCGGGAATCAGCGTCACGCGCACGCGGGCCGGATCGGCAAAGCGCGCAGCCACCGATTCGGCGGTTTGCCACGGCACACTCTCGTCCCTTTGGCCCTGTACCAGATGGACGGGCCCGTCGAAATACCAGGGTTCGTCCATCACGAAATTCGCGGGGCCGTCGGCGATCAGACCGGGCGGATAATCGGGCCCCGGCGCGACATGGGCGGTGAAATCCGGCGCGGTGGCGATGCCGACAAGGGCCGCCACACGATCGGGCCGTTCCTCCATCGCGCGCAGGGCGGTCCAGCCGCCCATGGACGAACCCATTAACACCACCGGGCCTTCGGTCAGTTGGTCGATCACCAGAAGGACGTCGTGGACGGCGCGCGAGAGGGTGAAGTCCGTATACGGGCCGTTATCGGGGCCGGCGCCGTGGCCATAGGCGTCGTAGCGGATAAAGGGAATGGCGTGACGGCGGCAGGTGGCATCGAGAAACAGGGCCTTGGTCGCGTTGCGGTCGGAGCGCAGGCCATGCAGGAATACCACCGCAGGGCCGGCTTTGGCCGGTTGCGCAGGGTGAAAGCGGTCATAAGGCAGGTGCGTGCCGTCGGGCCGGAGCAGAAATCCGGGTGCATCAATATCGGGGGTAAGGGTTTCAGGGGGCATAGGTTTCTGCTATCAGAATCGTTCGGACAGGACCATATGCTGAATCTGAAAACCCAAAAGACCCCCGTGGTCATGCAGATCATCCCGGAACTTGGCCCCGGCGGGGCGGAGCAGGGGTGCATTGACGTCGCCGCCGCGCTGGTACAGGCGGGGGCGCGGGCGCTGGTTGTCGCTTCGGGCGGTGCGCGGGTGGGCGAAATCATCCGCGCCAAGGCCGAATTCATCCCGATGCCGGTGCAATCCAAAAACCCGTGGGAGATGTACTGCAATATCGGGCGCATCCGGCGGCTGATCAATGCCTGGAACGTCGATATCGTGCATGTGCGCTCGCGTGCGCCGGCGTGGAGCGCGTGGTATGCGTGCAAGGGCACGGGCGCGAAATTCATGACCACGGTGCATGCGCCGTATAACGAGGGCGGGAAGCTCAAGCATTTCTACAATTCGATCATGATGCGCGGCGAACGCGTGATCGCGATTTCCGGCCATGTCGCACGCTATATCACCGAAAATTTCCGGATCAATCCGGACAAGATGCGGCTGATCCACCGGGGCATCGCGCTGGAGCGTTTTCATCCGACCATGGTGGGGATGCAGCGCATGGCGACGCTTTTGCGCGACTGGCGGATCGAGGACGGCGCGCCGATCGTGCTTTTGCCCGGTCGGATCACGCGTTGGAAGGGGCATCATGTATTGTTGCAGGCGATGTCCCAACTTGGGCGGCCGGACGTGTTTTGCGTACTTCTGGGTTCGGATCAGGGACGTACGGAGTACAGGCAGGAATTGGAGGCGCAGATCGGCGCGCTGGGTCTGACCGGACAGGTCCGGATCATTGATCATTGCAGCGACATGCCGGCGGCGTACATGATTTCGTCGGTCGTGGTTTCGGCCTCGACCGATCCGGAAGGGTTCGGCCGCGTACCTGTCGAAGCGCAGGCGATGGGGCGGCCGATCATCGCGACAGACCATGGCGGCGCACAGGAAACCATTTTGCGCGGGGAAACCGGCTGGCTGATCCCGCCGAATGACGTACAGGCCATGGCCGAGGCGCTGCGTCAGGCGCTGGCGCTTACGCCGGGGCAGCGCGCGGCGCTGGCCACGCGGTCCATGGCTCATGTCGCCGGGCATTTCACGCGCGAGAAAATGTGCGCCGAAACGCTGGCGGTGTACGCCGAACTTCTGGCTGAGAAGTACGGGCAATGACAGGTGCTACCCGCCGCGGCAACATCCTTGTAATCAAGCATGGCGCGTTTGGCGATTTCATTCAGGCGCTGGGGGCTATGCGCGCGATAAGGCAGGTGCACAAGGACGCGAAGATCACGCTTTTGACCACAAAGCCCTTTGTCGCGTTGGCCGAGGCATCGGGGTATTTCGACGCGGTGGCCGCGGATCTTCGTCCGAAATGGTATCAGTTCATCAAGCTGTCGGTGTTGCGCCGCTTTCTCAACGATGGGAAATTCGGGCGGGTGTACGATCTTCAGAACAGTGAGCGTACGGGTCTGTATCTCGGTCTGTTCAAGCGTGTGCCGGAATGGAGCGGAATCGCGTTTTCGGCATCCCACCACATGCCGGACGACGCGGCGCGGCGTACTCTGCATGTGTTCGACGCGCTGCGCGCGCAATTGGCGATTGCGGGTATAAAAAAGGTCGAGGTCGACGATTTGTCGTGGATCAAGGCGAATGTTGATTCCTTCGCCCTGCCCAAACCTTATGTACTGATCGCCGCCGGATGTTCGCCGCAGCATCCGAAAAAACGTTGGCCGGTCGACCGTTACGTTGCGTTGGCGCAGTGGATTGCGGCGCAGGGGCATACGCCGGTGCTTTTGGGGACCGCGGCGGAGGCGGATGTGAATGCGCAGATTCTGGCCAGCTGTCCGCAGGCGGTCGATCTGACCGGCCTTACGACGATTCAGCAGGTCGCCGTGCTGGCCCGCCAGGCCGCGGCGGCGGTGGGCAACGATACCGGGCCGATACAGATGATCGGACCGACGGGGTGCCGGACAATCGGGCTTTACCCTGGATTTTCCAATCCGAAACGGCACGGGCCGCTGGGGGTCAACGTGGTCACGATCCAGAAACCGGCGATGGCGGATATCAGCATCGACGAGGTTGCGGAAAAGCTCGCGCCATGGGTCGCGGGGATCGCAGGCGCGGCACAGCCCGCGGCAGGCGCCGCGGAATAAAGGCCGCGAAGGCGAATAAGTATCAGCTTTTCGGGGCGGGCATCAGGACCATGACCGCCTGACGGCCTTCGGCCTGAATGTCCTGTTCAACCTTGGAAAGATCGGCAAGGTCCGTCTTGGCGCGGCGCATCACCTGAAGCGAAAGGTCGAGGTGGCTTTGTTCGCGTCCGCGGAAGCGCAGGGTGAATTTCACCTTGTCGCCGTCGGTCAGAAACTGGCGCGCCTGCTTGATCTTGATCTGATAATCGTGATCGCCGATGGTCGGGCGCAGCTTGAGTTCCTTGATGTCGATGGTCTTTTGCTTTTTGCGCGCCTCGTTGGCTTTTTTCTGCTGCTCGTATTTGTATTTGCCGAGATCAAGAATTTTGCACACGGGCGGGGCCGCGTTGGGCGACACCTCGATCAAATCAAGGCCCGCTTCGCGCGCGCGCTTGATGCCGTCATAGGGGGTCATGACCCCCAGCATTTCGCCGTTTTCATCGATAACGCGCACTTCCCGGGCGCGGATTTGTTCGTTGACGCGGGGGCCATCTTCATTGAGCGGCGGACGGCGCGGCGGCAGAGGCGGGCGGGCGATGGGGCATTCTCCTGATATTGTTAAAATCGTAAAGCCCGATTATTACGGCGGTTCGGCAGCGGTTGCAAGGTCTGCATGCGGCAGATGTGTACGATGGCCGGGCCCCGCACTTTGCAAAAACGCGGCTTTCGCCCGTGTTTATGTTGACATAATCAACACCGGCGGTGTAGCTGTCTGGTTTGCCCCGTAGGAGAGGTTTTTGAATGCGCGTCCTTGTTTACGTTCCGAGCGATTCCCCGCGCGAGGCGGATGTCGTGGAGGCATTCGACACTGATTTGCCGGATGAGAAGTTTGCGCTTGAATACGCGACAGACACCGATGACTTTCTGGGGCTGATCAAGACCTATTCTTTCGATGTCGTGCTGGCTTACGCCGATGGTGCGCTTAAAAACCCGGTTTCGTTTTTACGCAACATTGATCTCGCGAATTTGCAGGGACCGATCGTGTGCCTATATCACGGTCTGGATGCGCAAGGGATTTTTCAAGCGCTCAGCTACGGCTGCGTTTCGGTCAGCGAGATGCGCGACGATACCGTGCCGGGCACTGTCGCCGCGCTTGTGAACAATGCCTATTACGGGTATGGCGGCCGTTCGCGGATCAAGACATATGGGCCGTTGACGATCGATTTCGCCAACAGAGTGGTCAGCGTTAATGGCGTTCCCGTGAACTTCACCGGACAGGAATTCGACGTCCTGTCCCATATCTTCGGGCGTCCGGGCAAGCTGGCAACCAAGGAAAGCATTCATGCCTCCATGTATCGGCTGGACGAGGAGACGGAAATAAAAATCGTCGACGTCTATATACACCATTTGCGTAAAAAGCTTAGGGAGGCCGCGCCTTCCCTTGCGCTTGACCAGTGCATAGAGACCGTATGGGGACAGGGTTACAAATTCGTCCCACCCGGCGAAGCCGCGGCTCATACGCTGGTTTTCGGGCCGCTGGCCGTTGATTTTTCCGGGATGGAGGTGCGCATCGACGGTGATCCCGTTGATCTGACCATCGGTGAATTTATGGTGCTCAAGACGTTGGCAGAGCATTTTCCCAAGCATCTCGACCCCGCGATCCTTGTGGCAGAAGCCAGCAAATTCGGCCGCGAAGCGGACGAAAGCAGCATCGCGCGCTATGTCGCGCTTTTGAACAAGAAGCTGGCGACGCGCGGCGAGATGTATGAACGGCTGATCGTTTGCGGGCCGGACGGGAAATATCTTCTGAATCTTTCTCAGGTCGCGCCCAAAATCGCGGCCAGCCTGGAAATGGATGTCGAAACGCTGGGGCCGATTCGGGTCAACCGCACGCTCGACGAGGTGACGTTCAAAGGCGTGGCCGTCGACCTGACCGAGCGTGAGACGGATATCCTTCTGGCCCTGATGGCGTTGCGTTCCGGTCTTTCGACGCTTGAGGCCATTGCCGAAAAAGTATACGGCGATGCGTCGAAGGCGGCGACCATGATGCCGAGTTTTCAGAAACTCAGGTCCAAGCTGACGGTGGCCAATGACGGCATCGACCCGGTCGTCACGCGTCGCGGTCTTGGCTATATTCTTGACGTTCAAGACGGGCGCGCGCGCAAAAAATCCACGATTGATACGGATTTGCTGCGTGTCGGCGGCTGGATTTTGAATACCCCGCGTGCGGAAATCGGCTTTCGTGCCGAAGGGCGGGTTTGGCCACTGCCGTTGGCACGGCAGCAATATCTTTTGATGAAGGCGATATTGGAGGCATATCCGAACGCCCTGACCCGCGCGCAGGCGCTGATGGCCATTCATGGATCGGAAGACCTAGATAAAGTCGCCGCATTGGGGACTTTATTTTCCACGCTTAAAACCAAGCTGGAAAATGGATATGCGGGGATAAGCGCCGGTTTGCGCAAAGTCGGCGGCTCGCTTTACAGGCTGGATCTGCCTGCGGACGACATTACCCCGGAAATTCTTGAAGAGTGCAGCATCACCGAAATCGGCGCATGGGGTATCAACCATACGCTTAACGCGCTTTTCTTCGACGGTTCGCCGGTGACGCTGAACGATACGGAGTTTTTCGTGGTCGAGGCTTTGGCCGAAACCTACCCGGAAGTCGTGAGCAGCGAAGCGCTGGCCGATATGTTTTTTAACGGGAGCCGCCCTGCGTTGAATGCCTGCCTTACGAATCTGCGCCGCCGCATGCGCGAGGAAAACAACATCACCGAGCCGCTTTTGCGTACGATACGTGGTGTTGGTTATTCGATTACCGCGAACCGCGAGGAGTTGTCGGGCCATATCGTGGAGGCATTCAATAAGCAGGCCGCGGGCGAAATAGAAATCAATTTCAGCTTGCACGAACTGTGTTGCGGCGAGGCGGTCGTGACGCTTGGCGCGAGTGAATTGTTCGCGCTTGAGGCGCTTTCGCGCGCGGATGCGCCGTTGCGTTTCGCGGATATCGCCGCCAGCAGCGAAGGGCGGTATTCGGAAAGCGCGATTCAGGCGGCCTTGGCCGCAAGCCTTCCCGCCAAGATGGAGAAAGCGGGAATTGAAGATTTCGCGCTGATCGAGAATGTATTCGGGCTTGGTTATATCCTTGTAGGCCGGCGCGAGCACATACGCGCCAACAGCCAGTTTCTTGAAGTAAAAAACATGCGCCTGAGCCAGTCGCTGTTCGAGCTGAGCGTGGATGGCACAACCGTTTCGCTTACGCAGTCGGAATATTACATGCTGCGCACGATGTTCGAGCATCCGCGCGTACCATTGAGCGCCGAAAACATGCAGGCGCTGATGCTGGAAGGTGAGGAGGTATTCTCGGTGACGACCCTGATTACGGGCAAGCACCGTATCCACCGCAAACTGGCCGATGCGGGCATTAAAAACCCGGATATCATTTCGGTTAAGGACGGTGTCGGCTATTACCTGACCTGCATGGAAGGCGATTTGAACGTAAGCCGTCTTGACGGCGTGCGCGCCACGACGCCGAGTGACACGATCATTCGTGTCGGAGCCGGCCTTGTGCTTAACACGATCGGTGAAAGCGTCATGTTGCGTGACAGGGCGCTTGGGAAGATCGAGGGAAAGGTGTTCGACCTGCTGGCGCTGTTCGCGCGCATGCATCTGGAGCCCGTGACGCCGGAGGATATCGCCCGACACATGTTCGCCGACAAGCCGTTAAATACGGCTTTGGCCAGCGTGCAGCTCGGCATCAACAATCTGCGCTGGGCGCTTGAACAGAACGAAGCCGGGCTGGGCAGTGCGCTGATCCGCGAATACAGGGCGGGCCGCAAGCAGACCGATCCGGTCGTCGCGTATACGCTCGTCCTCGACCCCGATGAGTACACGTTCGTCGGCGAACTGCTTCAGGAATCAGGCATGGTTGCCGCGAACGGCGCCGGTATGGCGTTGCGTGTTTAGGGCGCTGCTGGTTTTAGTATGGTGCCTTGCTGTCGGCCACAAGGGCGGAAAGCGCATCTGCCAGCGGTTTGACGCTTTGGTCCTGCGATCCCAGACGGCGGATGGCGACGGTTTTGTTTTCCGCCTCGCGCGCGCCAAGCACGAACATCACCGGCACCTTGGCGTGGGAATGTTCGCGCACCTTGTAATTGATCTTTTCGTTGCGGGTATCCAGTTCGGCGCGCAGGCCCGCGGCTTTCAGCGCGGCGAAGACCTCGGCGGCATAGGCGTCGGCGTCGGACGTGATGGTCGCGACCACGCATTGCACCGGCGCCATCCACAGGGGCAGTTTGCCCGCGTAATGTTCGATCATCACGCCGATGAAGCGTTCCATCGACCCGAAAGCCGCGCGGTGCAGCATGACGGGGCGGTGTTTGGCCCCGTCCTCGCCGATGTAATTCGCATCTAGGCGTTCGGGCAGCACGAAGTCGAGTTGCAGCGTGCCGAGCTGCCATGACCGGCCGATCGCGTCCTTCAGGTGGAATTCCAGTTTCGGGCCATAAAAGGCGCCATCGCCCGGCGCTTCGGTGTATTCCAGTCCGGCGGCCTTAAGCGCCTGACGCAGGCCGTTTTCGGCCTTGTCCCATGTCGTATCCGACCCCGCGCGCTGTTCCGGGCGCAGGGCCAGACGCACGCGCACTTCACTGAAGCCTACGTCCTTATATATGTTGCTTAGGAAGCGGCAGAATGCCACGGCCTCGGATTCGATCTGGTCCTCGCGGCAGAAGATATGCGCGTCGTCCTGCGTCATCTGGCGCACGCGCATCAGGCCGTGCAGGGCGCCGTGCGCCTCGTTGCGGTGGCAGCAGCCGAATTCGGCCATGCGGATGGGCAGGTCGCGGTAGGATTTGATGCCCTGATTGAAGATCTGAACGTGGGCGGGGCAGTTCATGGGTTTGAGCGCCAGCCAGCGCGCCTTGCCCGAAAGGGTGGGCTGGTCGCCCTCGGTGCCCGGCACCTCGTCAGGGACCACGAACATGTTTTCGCGGTATTTTCCCCAGTGGCCGGAGGCGACCCAGAGCTTGTTGTCGATCAGTTGCGGGGTTTTGACCTCGACATAGCCGCCTTCTTCTAGGCGGCGGCGCAGATATTGTTCCAGCGCCTGCCAGACCGCGTAGCCCTTGGGGTGCCAGAAGACGGAGCCTTGCGCCTCGTCCTGAAAGTGGAACAAGTCCATTTCACGGCCGATTTTGCGGTGGTCGCGTTTTTCGGCTTCTTCCAGCGCGGTCAGATAATCGTCGAGTTCCTTTTGCGTGCGCCACGCGGTGCCGTAAATGCGGGTCAACATCGGGCGATTGGAATCGCCGCGCCAATACGCACCCGCCACCTTCATCAGCTTGAAGGCCGTGCCCACCTGCGCGGTGGTCGGCATGTGCGGCCCTCGGCACAGATCGAACCATTCGCCCTGGGCGTAAATCTTGATTTCCTCGCCCGCTGGCAGATCCTCGATCAGTTCGACCTTGAAATTCTCGCCTTTTTCGCGGAAGCGGCGGATGGCCTCCTCGCGGCTTACGACTTCGCGCATGAAGGGTTTTCCGGCGGCAACAATTTCCTTCATCTTCGCTTCGATCGCGGCGAAGTCCTCCGGCGTGAAGGGGGCGTTGCGGGCGAAATCGTAATAAAAGCCGTTTTCGATCGATGGGCCGATGGTCACTTGCGTGCCGGGAAAAAGGGATTGCACCGCCTCGGCCATGACGTGGGCGCAGTCGTGGCGGATCATGTCCAGCGCGGCTTCGTCCTCGCGCCGGATGATGGCGATGGCGGCGTTTTTGGCCAGCGGCAGGGAGAGATCGTATAATTCACCGTCGACGCGGATCGCCACGGCGGCCTTGGCCAGGGATTTGGCGATCGATTCCGCAACCTGCGCGCCGGTGGTGCCAGTGGGATAGCTGCGCGACGAGCCGTCGGGCAGGGTCAGGGCGATCTGGGCGGGTGTACTGGCGGAATGGTTGGCGGGGGCGGATGCGGGCATGTACGGACCTTTTAATGATATCAAAATGCCTTTGGCAAAAATGCGGGGCAGGGCGCCCTTTTTAGCGCGTAGGGGCGGAATTCTCAAGGCCCATGGGTCATCCCATCGGCCCCGCGCGGCGATTTTATTCTGTTGCGTTTTTTTGGGGAGGTTATTAGATGAATCACGTTCCGGAAAATTAATTATTGACATAATCTGTCATGGTGTTTACATTAACTAGCGATTAACACATTCCATTCGGCGAAAATTCTAGAGGAGATTAAACATGGCGAATTTGGTTAAAGGAATTGCGGCTGCTACGGTTGCTGTTGGCCTTCTGGCTACTCCGGCTGCTGCGGCCGGTCGCGGCGGCAATGATGGTTCGGGCGACGGTTCGCGTTGCACCGATTGCTCGGGCGGCGGCGGTCACGGCCATCGTGGTAAAGCTGGTGGCGCATTCCAGAACGTTGTCAACAAGACGCGCGTGAGCGTCGTCACCACTCCGAATCTGGCGGTTTCCAGCGGTTGGTGCATGGAATCGCTGTCTGTTTCGCTGGGTGCCGGTTTTGGTGGCTTCTCCGGCGCGATCGGTGGTGCGAAGTCGACCTTCGCTGAAGCCTGCGGCCGTTGGTACACGATGGCGCAGGGCGCAGGCGGCAGCAATTGCGTGCCGGCTTTGACGTCGGTTCTGGTCGCCGGCGGCAAGCCGATCGACGCGGCGCTTCAAGGTGCGGTCAATGCCTGCTACGGTCGCGCTCCTCGCAGTCCTAAGCCGCGCGGCTAAGACGTTCGCACGTCAAAGAACAATCCAAAAAAGCCGAGATTCTTCGGCTTTTTTTATTGACCAAAACTTATATATTTGTTATGTAAAATATTATATTGTCTGTTTTTTGATCGGGGTTATACGAATGCGTACCAAATTTGCTTCCAGATTGTTTCGCGCCGCTGCTGCTGCGGCTTTGTTCGGCGCGTTGACCGGTGCCGTGCAGGCCGGCGATCTGAACGAAGGGTTCGCGGGACTGAATACAGCCTCGCACGACTTGAACGGTGCGGCGGTCACGGGTGGCAGTTACGGCGGGCGAAGTAGCGCAGTTTATAATCGTGCGGCCCATCCAGGGCTGTGGGACCATCGCGGCATCGCACGTCCGCATGTCGTCGGGTATCGCGGCAACCAGCCGGCGGGCAGTCTTTTGCTCGATCATAAATACCAGCATCTTTATCTTATTCTTGAGGGCGGGCGGGCGATCGAATATGTCGTGGCCGTCGGTCGCAAGGGGATGGAAATTGGCGGAGGCAGCCACCAAATCGCCCGCAAGGAAATCGACCCCACATGGGGCGATCGCGGCGCGATGGCCGTACCGGGGCCGCAGAACCCTTTGGGTGTACGCGGTATGTTTTTGGCCGATACGCGCGGCGTCGAGCACGGCTTCACCATTCACGGGACCAACGATCCGGCCAAGTTGCGTCAGCCCGACGGGGCGCGGACGCCATCGCATGGCTGTATCCGCATGGCGAATGACGATGTCATCGACCTGTATAACCGTGTCCATGTGGGGGCACGGGTAACGGTGCGTTTTGACGATTCGGTGCGCAACGAGATTAAAGAGGGCGGTCATGTCGCGCGTCTGGCGGCGCAGCCTTGAAAATTTTGAAAGTTGACCGCGCTGAAATATTAATTTATAATATGTAAAACATTAAACGGGAACGATTTTCTGGGTGTGACCATGCGTTTAACTTTAACAGAGGTATTTCGGCCCCTTGCCGCAGCGAGTTTTATCGGGTTGTCCCTTGCGGGCTGTGCTGTCGACCGCACGCGTGAAGACGGGATGCGCGAAACCGGCTTCACCGTCGGAATCGCAGGTAAAAGCGAAGTGAATTTCGATACGACGGTCGGGCGTGCCAACGTGCTGAATAACGGCTTGGCGAATCAAGACCCCCGCGTGTCGCAAGCGGCAGCGCAAATAATCTGTGAAAATAATAACGGTGCCGGCAACCGGGAACAGACGCGGATGCGCTGGCAGGTCGCGGCAGGGGAAAAACCGGACATTACGTGCGGAGCGCCGCCAAAAGCCGGACCAACACGTCGCGGCTTGACGCAATAAGTTTTGTACGCATCTTTTTGATAACGGTACGCAATTTCATTAAAAGGTTTTGACGCATGTTCAGGTTTAAAGCCATTTTCAAGCGCCTTTTGCAGGGTGCCGCCGTAGTGGGCCTTGCCGTAGGGCTTGGCACCACGGCAGTGCAGGCACAGACCTACGACGCCGCGCGCGAAGCCGGCCCGGATATGAGCGGCTATACCTATGTGCCCGGCCAGAAATGGTACGAGTTGAACAAAAAGGGCGGGCTTTCGGCGCGCGTGGTGCACGCGGTCGAAGAGCAGATCGGAAAGCCCTTGTGCAAGATCGAAATCCATCCGGGTCACTTCATCTCCAACCTCAAACCATGCCCTGCCGACCATCCGATGATGGAAGACAGCAAGATCGGTTTGCTGCGCAAGAAAAGCGGATGGTTTAACGGTGAATGGGCATACGAAATGCGCACCGATTATGCCGATGTGCAGGTGGCAAAATTGATCCAGCAGGAAGATCGGGCGCTGAAAGCCGGAGCCTCTGTAGGCAAGAAACCGGCAGACAAGCCTATCGCCGTTGCCGCTGCGTCCGCGAAGCCGAAGACTGAAAAACCGGTGGTCGTGGCCAAGGCCGAGATCAAGAAGAAAAAATTGCGCAATCAGATCGCTGCCAAGGCACTCGGTGCGAAAGACACGCTGGTCGCCGGTTTGCGCGGAGCGATCATGCCAGAAATGCCGACCACCGGTGCGCCCTTGCCGCCGTTTCGTCCTTCGTTCGATGTGGCGATGGATTTAGGTGTCGCCGCCGATGGCCGTGCCACGACGCCTGCGGAAACGGCTGACAAATTTATAAGCGACACGAAAGATATGGCACCTGCACAGGTGGTGGTCGCACGCGAGCCGGGCGAAGGCTCGTTCATCGGTCTTCGCGTGGCCGCGCGTCCGTTGGAAGGTGTGCCCGGTCTTGCCGCCTTCGCGCCCAAGGATAAAGGTTCCGCACCCCGTCTTTCCGGCGGCACGGATCAAGGCACGCAGATCGCGGCCATCCCCGCGCCGGACCGCATGCGCGACGGTGCGGATAACCGCAAGGGCGTTGTGGCCGGCGGGGTGTCGTCGAAATTCAACATCGTGGCGGCGAACGTGACGCGCGAGATCGCGGGCATGGGCATCAAGCATTTCGTGCAAGTGGAAACCGACGACGGCAAGCGGGTCGATATCGCGCTGGACTGGCGGCGCGCAAACGGCGCTCTGGTCGCGTTCGAGGTCATGGATAACGGTTATCAGCGTTTTGACGTCGAATCCCACCCCGCGTTGCGCGGGCTGACAAACCGGGTTCGTTCGTTGGCCGTCGCCTAGAGCGCGCCATTTTTAGACTGACGTAATTTTCACGCGTCATGCCGCGATTTGTTCGGGGCATTCCTTGCCATCGATTACCCTCATCACGCGGCGTCGAAAACGTTTTGGCGCACGATTCTTGTTTATTGAATGGGAAGCGGCATCAATGTTCGTGCAGCGCCGAGTCGACGGTCTTGATGAAGGGTTTCATCAGGTATTCCATCACCGTGCGTTCGCCGGTCAGAATATCGACCGTGGCCACCATGCCGGGGATGATCGGCAATTCCTCACCATCATGTTTGATCGTCGTCACCTTGGTGCGGACCTTGACGCGATAGAAGCTTTGCCCCTTTTCATCGGTGATGGTGTCGGCGGAAATATCCGCGACCTCGCCCGGCATCCCGCCATAGATCGAAAAGTCGTATGCGGTCAGTTTGACCATCGCCTTTTCGCCCGGATAGATGAAGGCGATGTCGGCGGGGCGGATGCGCGCCTCGACCAACAGGGTGTCGTTTGTGGGCACGATTTCAAGCACGGTTTCTGCCGGCTTGACCACGCCGCCCACGGTGTTGATCTTCAGATCCTTGACGATGCCGTCGACCGGCGAGCGGATCTCGGTGCGGGATTTCTTGTCCTCCAGCGCGCCAAGGGTCTGGCCGATCGACTGCACTTCGATCTGGGTCTGGGCCAATTCGGCCTGCGCCTTTGATTTAAACTGGGTGGCGGCGTCGTTGAGGCGGGCCTGTGCCTCCGCTACCGCGGCGCGGGCGCGGGGAAGGGCGGCGCGCAGACCGTTCAGATCCGTGCGGTGGCCGGCCATGCCCTGATCCATCTGCAGCAGGTCGCGTTTGGGCGCCGAGCCGCGATCGACCAGCGGGCGGATCATGTCGATTTCGTCCTGCGCCAGCGCGATCACGCGGTTGGTGTCGGAAATCTTGGTGGTGATCTCGTTGACTTCCTGCGCGCGCTGGTTGAGCTGGGAGCGCAGCACGTCGACTTCCGAATTAAGCGAAAGTTTATCGGCGCGGAAGGTGTTGAGTTCCTCCTGCACGCTTTGTGGCGCGGCCTTCATCACGTCGTCGGAGAATTTGGGGGCGTCGAGGCCTTCCGCCTCGGCCTGAAGGCGGGCGATCTTGGCCTGAAGGCCCATGTATTTGGCCTGTGACGAGCCAAGGTCGGACGCCGCGCCGACGTCGCGCAGGCGCAAAAGCACCTCGCCCATCTGCACTTTCTGGCCTTCCTTGACCATGATGGCGTCGACGGTTCCGCCTTCCTGATGCTGGATTTCCTGAATTTCCGAGGAAGGGATGACCTTGCCCTCGCCACGCGCGGTCTGTTCGATCTTGGCGAAGGAGGCCCAGACCAGAAACACGAAAATCGTGGCGCAGATCACCAATAATTGCAGATGGCGGTGCAGCGGCAGTTCGTCATCCGCTACCAGAAATTTATCGGCATAGGCGGAAAAGCGGTCGGTCGGGCCCTTGGCGCCGAACGTATCCTTGTGGATTTTTTCCCAATCTTTCGCGTTGCTCAAATCCATGCCGGGCGCGGGTTGCGATTCCGGACCGGATCCTGATTGCTGCGGTTGTTGTTTGCGGGGGTCGTTGGCACCAAGCATGACGGTAGATTCCCTTCAAATTCCTTTAACGGTCCTGGCCCTGGGCGGTATTCGAGCCGCCGAATTCGCCGGCCTGAAGGCGGCGCAGGATTTCGTCCTTCGGCCCCATGGCAAGAATACGCCCCCGATCCATCAGGATCAGTTTGTCGACCAGTGTCAGCATCGTGGCCTTGTGCGTGATCAGGACCACCGTGCGCGCACGCACCAGCACCTCAAGCCGACGCATCAGGCGCATTTCCGATGCCGGATCGAGGGAAGACGTCGGTTCATCCATAATCAAAATCGGCGGATCGTAAAGCAGGGCGCGGGCGACCGCGACCGCCTGTTGCTGACCGCCGGAAAGCGCCTCGCCGCGTTCGCCGACCTGCGTGTCCAGCCCGTGCTGGGTGTCGCGCAGGAAGTCCATCACGCCGGAAAGTTCGGCCGCGCGGATGACGGCGCGGTCGGAGACGGTTTCATGGCCCATGGTGATGTTCTGGCGCACCGAGCCGTAGAAAAGCTGTGGTCGTTGCTGAATCACGCCGATGGCGCGGCGCAAATCGCCGGGATCGATCTGGCGGACATCCGTCCCATCCAGAAGCACCGCGCCGGAGACGGGTTCGTACAGGTTCTGCACCAGGCGTTGCAGGGTGGTCTTGCCCGAACCCACCGCGCCGATAATGCCGATATGATCGCCGGGGTTGATGGTCAGCGAAACGTTGGCCAGCGCGGCCACGGTCTGGTTGGGATAGCCGAAGACGACGTCGCGCAGTTCGATCTTGCCGCGCACCGTGGGCATCGAAATAAAGTGTCGGCCGCGCGGGCGTTCGACCTTTTTGAGCATCAGGTTTTCAAGCTGCTGAAGCGATTCTCTGGTTTGCTTCATGCGGACGATCAGGCCCGCGATCTGAGAAAGTGGCGCGAGCGCGCGGTTGGAAAGCATGTAGGATGCGACCAGCGCGCCGGTGGTCATATGTCCGGCCGCGATCATATAGACGCCGACGATAATCACACCGATGCTGGCTATCGACTGGATGAAGGATGCCCAGTACATGATCGAGGAAGTGATCTTCCGCATCTTGACGCTGGTGCGCGAAGCGCGGTTGGTCAATTCCTCCCACTGTCTTTGCAGGTGGCCTTCGGCGGCCTGAACCTTGACGGTTTCAAGCCCCGTCACGCTTTCAAAAAGCAGCGCGTTTTTAAGTGCGTTTTCGGCCATGGATTGACGGATCACGCCTTCGATATGACGGGATTTAAACCAGGACAGGCCGATGACGATCGGGATCGCCGCCAGTACGGGCAAAACAACCCAGCCGCCAAGAATGGTGACAAGAATAAGAAAGATGATCGAAAACGGCATGTCGATCAGTGCCGTCATCGTGGCCGATGTAAAGAAATCGCGCAGGGAATCAAATTCGCGCATGTGGGCTGTCAGCACACCCGCCGAGGCCGGGCGCTCGGTCAATTTCATGCCCATCACCTGTTCGAAGATGCGGCCCGACACCTTGACGTCGGCGCGTCGTCCAGCGACGTCGATGAAAAAGCTGCGCAGGTTTTTAAGCGCAAGGTCGAAGATATAGGCGAAGCCCATGCCGATGGCGAGAACCCAGAGCGTCGGGAAGGCGCCGTTGGGTACCACGCGGTCGTAAACGTTCATCACGAACAGCGGCGAGATCGCGGCGAAGATGTTGATGACGATCGCGGCAAGGCCTACTTCGATGTAAATCGATTTGTTTTCACGGATCGCGGACCAGAACCAGTCGCGGCCTTCCTCGATCTCGGCCGGGCCGGCACGGTCGTCGAGCCGTGCAACCGGGCGCAGGAAAAAGCAGTTTCCTGTATAGGCCTTCGCCAGCAGACGCAGCGGCAGTTCGCGCATTTCATCCGGCGTTTCGGGCAAGATGATGCGGAAGATCGTGTCTGGATGCGCGCCGGCATTACGGTCGCCCACCGATTGTTTGCCACGCGGGGGCAGGATTTCCGAGACAATGCAGGCCTGATTGCCTTCCAGCGCCAGAATGCAGGGCAGGTTGGGCATGATGGCAATCGCATCGAGCGATTTTTCGGCCAGACGGGCCGAAAGGTCGGCGCGCTCGGCGGCGCGAATGAACAGGGCCGGAGTCACACCCTCGCGCGGGATGGGCAGGCCCGCGGCCAGCGCGGTCGTCGAAATGCGGCGTCCATACAGGCCCGACACGATTTGCAGGCATTCCAGCAGCGCATCCTTGACCGCGAGACGGTCGGCCTCCAGCGGCCAGGCAACGCTTTCGCGGGTGACGCCCTGTGTGGCGGCCTGTGCCGCCGGCGTCTGTGCCGCGGGGGTTTGCGGCTGTTTGCCCGTGTTTTGTTGCTGTTGCGGCTGCGTCTGCGGTTGTGAGGCAGAGGCGGGTTGTGCGCCTGCGCGCGCCGGGTTTTTTGGGGTGCCGCCGGGCGGGGTGCTGGATGATTTGGACAAGGAGTGTCTCCGGAAAAAGAAAAACTGCGCCGTTCGCGGGCGCAGTTTATCATGAATTCGTGGAAAAAAAGAGGCCTTAAGTCCGAAGCTTTAGTTCAGCACCGTGGTCGTGGTGTTGGCTTCACGCGGCGAGCTTACGCCCAGCGTGGACAGGAGGCGCCCTTCCAGAGCGAGAATGCGGTAGACCGCGATAATTTCCAGATACTGGGCGTTGACCGCGTTGGAGCGCGAGACGAACAGCTCGTTCTGGGCGTCGAGTACGTCGAGCAGGGTACGACGGTCCAGTTCAAACTGGTCCTTATAGCCTTGGACCACCTTGGCGTTGGAATCGGCCTGCGCGTTGAATTCCTTGGCGCGTTCGCCGGCCGCGACCATCGAGGCCCAGGACTGGCGCAGATTGTCCTCGATCACGCGGGCCTGTTCGGCGCGGTTTTCTTTGGCTTGCGCGTGGCGGTAGACCGCTTCGCGTTTGTTATGGGTGTCGATTCCGCCGCGGAAGATGTTCCAGTTGGCAATCACCTGGGCATTGGCGTTTTTCGCCACCTGAATCACGCCGCCAAGGTCGTTGTATTGGCGGCCCTGCAATTGCAGGTCGACCTTGGGCAGGAAATTCGCCTTGGTGGCCTGATATTCCTGCCAGGCGACATCGGCATCGGCTTCGTAGATGCCCAAAGTGGGAGAATTGACCGTTGCCGCGTCCACAGCCTCGTCGACCGAGGATTGAAGCTGGTCAGAGGGGACTTTCGGCATCACCAGAATGTCGGGCTTTTCGCCGGTGTAGCGGATGAACTGGGATTCCGCATCGCGGAGCGCAAGGCGAACATCGGCTTCCTGCGCGCGGGCGGATGCCACCCGGGACTCGGCCTGATTCACGTCGGCTTCGGTCGAACGGCCGGCCTGAGCGCCGGATTGGATTTCATTGAGCATGTTCATATGCTCGGCCACGTTGTCCTTGGCGATTTGCAGCAGGTCGCGCTGGCGCATCACTTCAAGGTAGGACTGGACGATCGACAGGCCGACCAGCTGAGCCGTTTCCTCAACCCGCCATGACGCGGATTCGACGCGCTTTTCCTGACGGTTGATTTCCGCCATGTGCGCACCACCTGCGAACAGATTTTGTGTCAGCGTGGCCGAGTAATCGTAGGTTTCGCGCGTCTGACCGTTGGTCTTGCCGTTGCCCAGGGTGGTAACGTTTTTGTTCCAATCTGGACCAACGGATGCGCGCAGATCAACCGAAGGCAGCAGCAAGCCGCGACCTTGTTGGTATTCTTCCTGCGTGGCCATGCGGTTGTTCGCAACAACGCCGTATTCCGGGTTGGTGATCATGCCGCGGGAGACCGCGTTTTCGAGGCTCAATTCCTCGGCCGAAGCGGAGATCGCGGTAAAAGAGATGCCCAGCGACAGCGCGCTGCACAAAAGAAGCGTTTTGAATTTGTTGCTCACTGCAAGACCCCTGCTTTTGAATGACTGACGTGGTATGCGATACACCATAAAACCTATTTTGGCAAGGGCCGGATCGAATTTTCCGGCCCCTGACAATGACTTATGACTCACGAGTCGTCTCTTAGACGTCCAGGTTGCCGTTGTGCAACAAGGTCTGAACGTCGAGCGAAGTGTGGTTGGCGACAAACATCGCGTCGTGCCAGCCAGACCCGTCGTTGTTGTTGACCTGTAGCATCGTGCCGCCGTTCTCGCTGACCGCGCGGACGTAGTTGTTGATCGAGGCCTGTGCCGCGGATCCGTTGTCGATCAGCGCGGTCAGGTCGATCACGTCGCCCTCGCCGGTGTTGAAGTCATGCACGGTGTCGTAGAACTTGCCTTGCACGCCGCCATCCATATCGGCGCGGTGCGCGACGAAGATGTCGGCCCCGGCATCGCCCCACAGCTGGTCGGCACCGTATTCGCCGAAGATGGCGTCGTTGCCGGCACCGCCGTGGATCGTGTCGTTACCGGACCAGGTCATGATCACGTCGTCGCCGCCGCCCGCATAAACGGTGTCGTTGACACCCTGGGCGTAGGCGATCAGCGCATTGTTGCCGTCGTCGCCGTAGGTCGTGCCCGACACCACGATGATCGAGGCGTTGGCCGAGTGGCTGCTTTGCGCGGTGACCGAAAGTGTCGCCGAGGAAGTGTCACCGTCGTAGTCCTTCAGGTAGTAGGTGAAGGTGTCGGTGTACTGGCCATCGTCGGAGGCATAGTAGACATAGGCACCGTTCGAGAACACGTACAGCTTGCCGTGCTGGCCGTCGATTTCGGTGACGCCCGTGGTCGCAATACCGTGCGTGCCGCCGGTTGTGCTGGAGATCGCGTAGACCGTGGTCGGCGAATCCCAACCCAGAACATCCACGCCCGCGCTTCCGCCGCCGGGGTTGAAGCCGGTGATCAGGTTGCCGTTGTGGAAGTAATCGTTGGCGCAGTAATTGACCAGATCGCTTGTCGCGACGGGCCCTGAGTCGACAACGTGGATGGCCAGCGTGCCGTGACCCACGTCACCGTCTTTGTCGACCGCGCAGACCTGGAAGTTCAGGTCGATCACGTCGTTCGGATCGTTCGGATTGCCGTGATCCAGCGGTTTGAGCAGGTGGAACGTATAGGTGCCGTTGGCCGCGATGTCGAGGGTGAAGACCGTCTGGCCGTTCGCCGTGCCGACATAGCCGTGTCCGGTGTTGGTTACCGTAATGGCAACCCCGCCCGTGGTCAGCCGGCCGTTCATCAGCGAGCCTGTGGCGGAGAAGTCGCCGCAGGTTACGAAGGTGCCCGGACCGTCGCCAAAGAAGTTGGCGGTCACGATTCCGTTTACGTCATGCGAGCCGGCTTCCATAACGGTGCCGGAGGCATCCGTTACGACAGGCACGCCGTTGGTGTCGACCGTCACGGTGCCGTGATTGGCATCGACAACGGATTTATCGCCGTCGAAATCGATCAGGTGATAGGTGAAGGTCGCGCCCTGACCCGCCAGCGGCGGGGTGAAGGTAAACTGACCCGTGCTGTTGATAACAAGCGTACCCGCGCTGTTGGTGATGGTGACGTTCGAGCCATCGGCCGGCAGGGTGCGCGTTTCGCCGCCGAACGTGACGTCGTAGACGCGGCCCGACACGTCGGCACCGACATGGTCATTGGCCATGATGTTGCCGGTGGCCGTCGAGGTCGAGGACAGGAAGCTGTCGTTGATCGCGACCGGCGCGTCGTCGAGCACCTGAACGGTGATGACGCCGGTGTCGGAGTCGCCGTCAGCGTCCGTCCCTTTGACCGTGAAGTTCAGGTTGATCACGTCGTTCGGGTTGTTCGGGTCGGCGTGATCCAGTTCGTGGAACTGGGTGAAGGTGTAAGCGCCGCTGGACGTTACGACCAGGGTGAAGACGGTCGCGCCGCTTGCATCCTTGCCGGTCCAGGTGTTGCCGGACAGGGTGACCGTCACGGGCGAGCCGTGCGAGGTCAGGTGACCGCCCATCAGCGAACCGCCAGCCGAGAACTGGTTGACCGCCGTGATCGTACCCGGGCCGTCGTTGAAGTAATTGACAGGTACCTGACCACCCATGACGACCGGACCGGCGTCGAGGTTGGTTTCGTCGAGCGAGATCGTCGAGTTATCAACCACCGGTACGGTGTTGATGTCGGTGACGGTCACGTTCAGGTGCGCCGTCGATCTGTCGCCGTCGTAGTCGCGGATCGTATAGGTGAATTGATCGGTGCCGGTCGTCGTATTGCTTGACGTGTAGGTGTAGGCACCGGTCGAATTGATCACCAAGGTACCGTGGGCACCCGTGATGGTCACGTTCGAGCCGTCCTGCGGCAGGGCGTAGGTGGTGCCGTTATAGACCACCGAGACAACCGGAACCGGAACGTCCTGACCCGGGGTGTCGTTCGCAAGAACGTTGCCCGTCGCCGTCATCGTGCCCGAAGGCATGTTGACGGTGTCATCCAGTGCCGAGGGGGCATCATCGCGCACGTTGACGGTAATAATGCCGGTGTCGGAGTCGCCATCGACATCCGTACCCTTGACCGTGAAGTTCAGGTTGATGATGTCGTTCGGGTTGTTCGGGTCGGCATGGTCCAGTTCCTTGAACTGGGTGAAGGTATACGAGCCATCCGTCGCCAGTTGCAGCGTGAAGACGGTCGTTCCGTTCGCATCCTTGCCGGTCCAGGTGTTGCCGGACAGGGTGACCGTTACGGGCGAGCCGTGCGAGGTCAGGTGACCGTTCATTTCCGAACCGCCGGACGTGAAGGTGTTGACCGCGGAAATCACACCCGGGCCATCGCCGAAGAACGAGGCCGAAACAGTGCCCGTCGTGACGGACGGACCCGAGATCAGCGATGTTTCGTCAGTCACGACGACCGAGTCACCCACGATCGGGATCGCGTTGGTGTCGATGGTGACGTGGCCGTGGTTGGCGTCGACAACGGATTTATCGCCGTCGAAATCGATCAGGTGATAGGTGAAGGTCGCACCCTGGCCCGCCAGCGGCGGGGTGAAGGTGAAGGCGCCCGAGGCGTTGATGACCAGGGTGCCCGAGGCGTTGGTGAAGGTCACGCTCGAACCGTCCGCCGGCAGGGTCTTGGTCTCGCCGCCGAAGGTGACGTCGTAAACGCGGCCCGGCGTGTCGGCACCGACATGGTCGTTGGCCATGATGTTGCCCGAGGCCGTCGCGCTCGACGAGATGAACGTGTCGTTGTTGGCAACCGGGCCGTCATCCAGCACCGTGGCGGTGAGGGTGCCAATCGCGGAGTCGCCGTTCGAGTCGGTGATGCGGACAGTGAAGCCCAGATTCAGCGCATCGTTCGGGTCGTTCGGATTCGGATGGTCCAGTTCCTTGAACTGCGTGAAGGTGTAGGTGCCGTCGGTGTTGACGACCATCGTGAAGATGGTGACCGATCCGACTTTGCCGGTGAAGGTGTTGCCAGAAAGCGTAACCGTCACGTCCTGACCTTGCGATTTCAGCGCCGGACCCGTGTAGGCCACAGCCGCGATACCGCCGGTCGTACCCTGACCGTCGCCGCCGTAGCTGTAGGTATAGGTGCCGTGCGCGACTTGCGCGGTACCGGTGTCTGCCATGGTGGTTTCATCGACCGTAACCGCCGAGCCCGTGATGGTGGGCACGCCGTTGGTGTCGATGGTGACGTGGCCGTGGTTGGCGTCGACAACGGATTTATCGCCGTCGAAGTCGATCAGGTGATAGGTGAAGCTGGTCCCCTGACCCGCGACCGGCGGGGTGAAGGTGAATTGGCCCAGGCTGTTGATGACCAGGGTGCCCGAGGCGTTGGCGAAGGTCACGCTGCCGCCGTCCGGGATGGTCTTGGTCTCGCCGCCGAAGGTGACGTCGTAGACGCGGCCCGGCGTGTCGACGCCAACATGGTCGTTGGCTATGATGTTGCCGGTGGCCGTGCCCGTCGAGGACACGAAGTCGTCATTGTTGGCGATCGGTGCGTCATCGCGTACGTGGATGGTGATGGTGCCGTCGGCAAAATCGCCATCGGAATCGGTCCCGCGAACGGTGAAGTTCAGGTCGATGACGTCGTTCGGGTTGGAGCCGTCAGCGTGATCGAGCTGATGATACTGGGTAAAGGTGTAGGTGCCGTCTGGGTTGACAACCAGCGTGAAGATGGTGGTGCCGCCTGCATCCTTGCCGGTGTACTGGTTACCGGACAGGGTGACCGCAACCGGCGAGCCGTGCGAAGACAAATGACCCCCCAGCAGCGAACCGCCGGCCGAGAAGTTGTTGACCGCGGTGATCGCGCCCGGCGCATCGGCGAAATAGTCGGCGGGTACGGTGCCAGTGGCAACGTTCGGGCCGCCGGGAAGCGCGGTTTCATCAACCGTCGCTTCAGAGTTTCCAACTACCGGAATGGTGTCGATGTCGGTCACCGTGGCGGTCAGGTTGGCTTGCGACGTGTCGCCGTCGTAATCGCGCAGCGTGTAGCGGAAGACGTCGTCGCCCGGGCCGGAGTTGTTGGAGGTGTAGGTATAGTGGCCGGTCGCATCGATCACCAGCGTCCCATGGGCCGCAGCGATGGTGACGGTGCCGGTGGTGGGAACCGTGTAGGTGGTGCCGTTGTAGACGACCTGGGTCACCGTGTTCGAAACGTCCTGCGAAAGAGTGTCGTTGCTGGTGACATTGCCGGTCGCGGTGTGGTCGGTCGCGAGCGTGTCGTTGGCGGCGATCGGCGCGTCGTCGAGCACGTTGATGGTGATGACGCCGTTGGCCGTGTCGCCGTCGGCATCGGTCGCGGCAACGGTGAAGTTGAGCGAGATCGAGTCGTTCGGGTTGTTCGGATCGGCGTGATCCAGTTCATGAAGCTGGGTGAAGGTGTAGGTACCATCGGAATTCACGACCAGCGTGAAGACGGTGGTGCCGTTTGCGTCCTTACCGGTGTAGGTGTTGCCCGAGAGCGTCACCGTGACCGGGGATCCGTGCGAGGACAGGTGTCCGCCTGCAAGCGAGCCGCCGGCCGAGAAGGTGCTGGTCGGCGCGAACGTGCCGGGGGTGTCGAGCTGGTAGTTGATCGACACGCTGCCGTTAACGACGTTCGGACCGGCAGAAAGGCTGGTGTCGTCGACCGTGGCCTGAGAATTGCCGACGACCGGCGTGGTGTCGACAAAGGTGACCAGGAAGCTTTCGACGTTGAAGTTGGTGTTGTTGGTCAGGGTGATTTCCTGGTCCGTCAAATGCGCTTCTTCGTTGTTGACACGCACGGTGACAACGAACGAACCGTCATAGCCGCGCGGCGCGGTGATTTTGAGATCGGAGAGGTCAGCCGCGTTTACAGTCCAGACACCGCCCGAGAGCGTGCCGTGGTTAAGCGTGAAGCCAGCCGGGATGCCGGTGAGCGTCGCGGTGGTCAGAACCTCGGAGCCGTCGGTATCGGTCACGGCCGCGTGGATATCAAGCGCCAGCGGCACGTTATCCGAGCCGGAAACGTTGACGACGGCCAGATCGGGCTGGTCGGCGACAGCGTCGACGATGACGTTCATATCTTTTTCGACGATTTCTGTCGCGCCGGTGCCAACATCGGTTGCCACCATCGTGACGTGCAGCGGCGGGTTGGTCGGTTGTGCAATATCCGCATCCGAGTTGTGCGGCGGGATCAGCACGGGGCCGCCCTGATAGGTGTGCCCCTGGGGCAGGGTGATGGTATAGGTGTGGGTCGTGGGATTATAAGTGCCGCCGCCCGAAGCGCCGATATCGACGGTCCAGCCGGTCGGGATGCCCGAAATGGTGACCGTCAAGGTCTGACCGGCAGGGTTGGAGCCGGCACCCGCGATCTGCAGATTCACAGGCGTATCTTCATAGGTATAGGTATTGTTCGCGGACAGGGTCGCCGTGGCCAGCGGAACAGCAGCGGGCGTGACGACCGTCGGCCCTTCCTGCAGCGTCGGCAGGCCGAAGGCGAGCGCGGTCACACCGATCGGGCCGACCGGCGAAAGCGTGCCGATCGACACCGGGTCGACCGAGGAGTTGAAGCCGTAGCCACTGCCACCCGGGGCCGCGGCGGCGGTGCCGGCCGCAGGTTCGATCTGGGCGAGTTTTTCGGCCGAAACATCGGCTTGCGCCACTTGAACGGGCTTTTCAACCGCGACGTGCTTGGCAGCGTGCGATTCCTCGCCAGCCGCGGGTTCGACCGTCTTGATCTGTTCGGCGGCCGCGACGTTGAGGACGTTGATCAGCTGGGCCGCGGGAACGACCGAGCCGTCGGCAAGCGTCATCTGCGGCGGCAGGGGCGAACCGTTGACTTCGGCGTAATCATGCAGGGTAAGCTGGGTGCCGTCTTTGAAGGCGACGACAAGGTCGGAGCCATGCTGATCGACAGCGGCCACTTCCTTCATGTCGAAGCCGAGGGTGTAGGTCTTGCCCTGTTGCAGGGTGAATTCGGTCTGGGCCAGCGTGCCTTGCGGCTTAAGGATGGTGAGGTCGGCGACTGTGTCCTGCGGGAGGGTGTCCGCAAGGCCCATGGCGACCTTTTGCAGGTTCATGACCGTACCGTCGCTCAAAGCGATGTCAGTGAACGGGAAGTGGTCCTTCGCCTGCGCGAAGTTGGTGATGGTCAGCGTCGAGCCATCGTTGAAGGTCAGCAACATGCCGCCGTCGCCCAGCAGTTTCATCGCGCGGATGTCTTCGACCCCGAAGTTGAACGCGGTCGGCTCATCCTTCGAGAGTTCGACCATCACGTTCGAGCCCATGCAGGGCTTCTGGATGACGTAACTGGTCGTGTTGGTATCGCATTGCTGAACGCTGGCGCCGTTTTTCATTTGTCACACCCTCTAGTGTATGTCGCGGGAAAGTCCCGTTTTTGTAATCCGAATATCCGTAAAATGCAATATCTGCTTTCCCGGAAACGCATTATTTTTATGGGAAGACTGACCCCATGTCAATAATTATGTTAAAATAAAAACAAGGCAGGAAAAATGCCCTGATCGCCGCGTGGTCTGGCGATTGTGTTTCGAGTCTACTGAAAGCAGCTTTAAGACGAGGTTAAATCCCGCCGAACAAGGTGTATTTGGGGCTGGTATATTCCTCGATCCCCTCCAGCCCACCCTCGCGCCCGAATCCCGATTGTTTGACGCCGCCAAACGGGGCGGTTGCGGTCGACATCAGCCCTTCGTTGACACCGACCATGCCGTATTCCAAAGCCTCGCTGACCCGATAGGCGCGCCCGATGTCGTTTGTATAGACATAGGCGGCCAGTCCGTGTTCGGACGCGTTGGCCTGGGTGATGGCATCCGCTTCGTCGTCAAAGGGGAAAAGCGCGGCCACGGGACCGAAGATTTCGGTCCGGGCCAGTTTCATCGACGGTTTCGCCCCGGTCAGGACCGTCGGGGCGTAAAACAGGCCGCCCTTTTTGTCGCGCCGTGCACCGCATGAAACCTTGGCCCCACGGGCGCAGGCATCGGCTACCAAGTCCTCCACCTTGGTCAGGGCGTCGGTATTGATCAGCGGGCCGATCGCGACATTGTCGGCAAACGCGTCGCCGGTCTTCAGCGCCTGAACCGCCTTGGTCAGATCGGACGCAAATGCGTCGTAGACGCCCCTTTGAACGTAAAAGCGGTTGGTGCACACACAGGTCTGACCCGAGTTTCTAAACTTGCTTTGTATCGCGCCATTTACAGCGGCTTTCAAGTCCGCATCGTCAAAGACGATAAAGGGTGCGTTGCCACCGAGTTCAAGCGAAAGGCGCTTGAGGGTCGGGGCGCATTGCGCCATCAGTTTGCGGCCCACTTCGCTTGAGCCGGTGAAGGAAAGCTTGCGGATGTCGGGATGGGTGCACAGGACCCTGCCCACGTCCTGCGCCGCGCTGGTCGGCAGGACGTTAAGGACGCCGGATGGCAGGCCTGCCTTTTCCGCCAGCGCCGCGAGGGCGAGGGCGGAAAGCGGTGTTTCCTGCGCTGGCTTAAGGATAATGGTACAGCCAGCGGCCAGCGCAGGCGCAACTTTGCGGGTGATCATCGCATTCGGGAAATTCCAGGGTGTGATCGCGGCGCAGACACCCAGCGGTTCATGGGTGACAACGGGACGGGACCCGTGACGAAAGGGTGGAATCGTGCGGCCATAGTGGCGGCGGCATTCCTGTGCGAACCATTCTATGAAGCTGGCGCCATAGGCGATTTCGCCGCGTGCTTCGGCCAGCGGCTTACCCTGTTCGGTCGAAAGTAGAGTAGCCAGATCTTCGGCGTTGGCCCTGACCAGGTCGAACCAGCGCATCAAGATCGCCGCACGATCGCCGGCCAGCATGGCTTTCCAGTCAGGCAGGGCGGCTTTTGCCGCGACGATGGCGGCGTTTGCGTCCGCCGCATTGCAATCGGCGACCCGGGTGACGGTTTTTCCATTGGCTGGATTTACGACCGCAAAGGTTTTACCGGTGCTGCCGGCCACCCATTTCCCGGCGATATAGGCGTGCTGACGTTTAAGATCGGGCAGGGCGGCGGATTTAGTTTTTTTTGTAGGCGGCATGATGGATTCGATGTCTGAGTTTTTTACAATTATAGAAGCGATGCCATGTAGAAACAGGGTGCCATTCTGAATGAGTACCGGTTTTTAGTCCCATAATCCTAAAATATTATTGCGATTTTTTTTAATCGCGGCATGGGGTCAAGCTGTGGGTAAGTTTGCGGACGATCTTAAAACCGCCTATATAAACAAGGATGTTACCCTTTGTCTGAATATCTTATAAGTGTTTGTAAATACGTCAAAAATACAAAAAAATGACTCGACGGGGGATGCGGATTCTGGTTGATTGAAGTCAACAAAATGCGCTGTTTCGTAAGAGATAGTCGTTTTGCGGGCCCCCTGGAAAGGGTCCGGGGTTCCGGAAGACGCGGCGGGTACGTCCCGCCAGTCCAAACGCCGGAAGCTCAAGGGATAGGTATAATAGGGCCATCCCCCGGTCGGCTGTACCCGTGGTCGCGCACGCAAAAACGTCGCAAGCCAGAACCGGATCACGTGTTGGCCCTCGACCCTGTCCCGCAATGCCGGACGAAACGTTTTCGATCCGACGCGTGGTTCATCGCCACGATAATCTAGGCGGGCCCTGGTGGCCGCGCCGGAAAGCCAGGCGGAAGAGGGTCGCACCCGAAAGCGCAATAACTGGCGGACTGATGATCGGAAACTGGCGGCACCTTTGCACCCGCTTTCGTCTTCGGACGATTACGCCGTGCTTGGTATCCGCGATTTCCAAACGGGCCCCGATGCTCGTTGCCGTCGAGATCTTCGCCTTCGGGCGCAGGTGGAGGCAATGAGGATCGGGGTTCTTGTTTGTCTAAATTTGTGTATTTTTCACTTTAATATGTGTTTTGGTTTTTTTGATAATAAAAAACACCTTTCTAGGTGCTTTTTATACTTATCTTTCAGTGTTCTCTCAGGCTTCGACGTCGATCAGCTTGCCAGAGAGGCGCTCTTCTTCCTGATGGAGTTTTTTGCGCAGCGTATCGAGACTGCGGCTCATGCGCGTGATCTCGCCTGTCATTCTGGCCGAGTCCTCGTAACGATCGGTGCTGGCGGCCTGCATTACGCGAACCAGAATTTCACCGCGCAGCGTATCGACCCTGTTATGCAGGTTTTCGAGGGATTGACGTTCCTCGGCTGCCTTGTCGGCGTCATGGCCACCCCGGTCGCCGGAATTCGTGCCGCCACGATTGTTGCCGCCGTTATCGTTGCCTGAATGGCGGCGCGCCTGTTCGTACAGCGCGGCGAATTCGCGCTGCTTACGGCCAGTCGCCGTATAGGAACCCGTGGGTGGTACGCTTCTTAATGCCATTGTCATCCTCCAGCGCCAATAAACGCGCCGGGTTGCTTGCATACAAATTTATTTAACGAATGGTTAATATGTCGCATTAAATTGCGGCAAAAATGTGGCAAATGTGGATTTTTTCTGTCAACCAATTGAAATGTATTGGATTTTTTAACCGCAAAACCTTTACGAACGTTAACGTTCATGGACGTTGATTGTTAATTCTTGTCTGGTGGCGCGTGGTCACACGGCACGCTGAACAAAAACAAAAAGGGCCGACACGGGTGTCGGCCAACATAACAACACGGAATGAAAAAACAGCCTTTCGAAATGCCTTAAACGAAATGCCTTAAATACGACCGGGCGTGGTGGAGGTGATCGGGATCGAACCGACGACCTCGTCATTGCGAACGACGCGCTCTCCCAGCTGAGCTACACCCCCGTTCGCCACGGTCGGGATGCTTCTACACCGAGTGCAGGGCGGGTTGCAAGTCCCCTGATCGGCGCGGTTGTGAAGCCGTGTGAAAACGCCGGTGAATCGCTTGCCTTCGGGTGGCGGTTTCACTATCACAAAAGGCATGGTTCTCGATCTCGTCGTACTGGGCATTTTATTCGTTTCCGCTGCCGTCGCCTTCATGCGCGGGTTCGTGCGCGAAATCTTCACCATCGGGTCGCTTGCGGGGGCGGGCATCGCGACCTTGATGTTCGGGCCAAACCTCAAGCCTATGGTGCATGACTGGATCATCGATCCCGCAGCCAAAACGCCGCAAAAGCTTTTCGATCTTATTCCTTATGAAATGCTGGTGCCGGTCATCGCCTTCGCGATCGTGTTCTGCGCAAGCCTCGTGGTGTTTACGATCATTACACATCTGGTGTCTAAGGGGGTTCATTCGGTGGGGCTGGGCCCGGTCGACCGGTCGCTGGGTGTCGTGTTTGGGTTGATACGCGGCGTAATACTGATCGGGCTTATGGGCGTGGTGATGAATTTCGTACTTAGCGACGAGCAGCGCGAAACCTATTTCGGCGATTCACGGACCTATCCGATGGTGACTTATAGCGCCGACCTGATGCAGGCGTTGATGCCGGGGCGCGAGGTGATCGAAAAGGTCGCGAAAAAAGATATCAATGCCACGCTGGATGCCGCGAAGCCCGGTACAGAAGCGCTGGAACCAGGGCAGGCGGGCCGGACCGCCAAGGGCGATCAATCGTCATCTGTCGGCAAGGCCGTGGCAGATTCGCTGCGTCGCCGCGCGGCGGACACACTGGCGCCAAAAGATGCCGAAACGCAACAAAGGCCGCGCACACAGGGGCATTTCAATGACTAAGACGTTGGGGACCGATCCGCTGGGGAGTCCGTTGGGGCCGAATGCCAAGGAAGACGACCATTTTCACGACGAATGCGGCGTGTTCGGTATTTACGGGACGCCGGACGCGGCGGCGCTGACCGCGCTTGGTTTGCATGCGCTTCAGCATCGCGGGCAGGAAGCGTGCGGCGTCGTGGCTTGGGATTCGCACCTGCCCGCGCGGGCACAATCGACCGCGCCCGAGGATATCGAGGATCCGGTCGGGCATTTCACTGGCACGTTCAGCGCGCATCGCGGCATGGGGTTGGTGTCGGACAATTTCAGTTCGCAGTCGGTCATCGACGGGCTGCCGGGCAGCGTTGCGATCGGGCACAACCGCTATGCGACCTGTGGGGCCAGCATGTTGCGCAATGTGCAGCCGATTTTCGCCGACCTGGCCTTCGGCGGGTTCGCCATCGCGCATAACGGGAATCTGACCAACGCCTATACGCTGCGCGAGTCGCTGGTGGGCGCGGGGGCGATCTTCCAATCGACATCGGATACCGAAGTCATCGTGCATTTGGTCGCGCGTTCGCACAAGGCCACGGTGCTTGAGCGCGTGACCGAGGCGCTGGGCCGGATCGAAGGGGCGTATTCGTTGGTCATCGTCGCGGAAGGCAGGCTGATGGGGGTGCGCGATCCACATGGTGTGCGACCGCTTTGCCTTGGCCGTCTTGGCGATGCGTATGTGCTTGCCTCGGAAACCTGTGCCTTCGACATCATCGGCGCGGAATATGTACGCGACATTGACCCGGGTGAAATGGTGGTGATCGACGCCGACGGCGTACGAAGCCTGCGTCCGTTCGAGAAAACATCGTCGCGTTTCTGCATCTTCGAATACGTCTATTTCGCGCGGCCGGACAGCCTGGTCGACGGGCGTTCGGTGTACGAAGCGCGCAAGCGCATTGGCGCGGAACTGGCGCAGGAATCGCCCGCGCCGGGTGCCGAACTGGTGGTGCCGGTGCCGGATTCGGGCGTGCCTTCGGCCATCGGTTATGCCGAGGCGGCGGGGCTGCCCTTCGATCTGGGCATCATCCGCAACCATTATGTCGGGCGCACCTTCATCGAGCCCAGCGATAGCATCCGTCATCTGGGTGTGAAACTTAAACACAACGCGAATGCCGAGATCATCAGAGGCCGGTCGATTGTGCTGGTCGACGATTCGATCGTGCGCGGCACAACCAGCCGCAAGATCGTCGAGATGCTGCGTCAGGCAGGCGCACGCGCGGTGCATATGCGTATTTCCTGCCCGCCCACCAGGCATAGCTGTTTTTACGGTATCGACACGCCGACCACGGCCGAGCTTTTGGCCAACCGCTTGTCGGTCGACGAGATCCGCGAATATATCGGCGTCGATTCACTGGCTTATGTTTCGCTTGACGGTTTGTATCGCGCGCTACGGATGCCGGGGCGCGACAACGCGGCGCCGCAGTTTTGCGATGCGTGCCTGACCGGCGATTACGCCATACGCCTTACGGATTTCGAGGGACGGGAAGACCGCACGCGCACGGTTTCCAGCATGGGTGAGGCCGCGGCATGAGCGTGGACAGGACAGGACGGGTCGCGCTGGTCACCGGCGCGTCGCGCGGGATCGGCTTCGCCAGCGCGTTGGCGCTGGCACGCGCCGGCGTGCATGTGGTCGGGCTTGCACGCAGCAAGCCGGGGCTGGAACAGCTGGACGATGCGATCCATCAGGCGGGCGGGACGTGCACCCTGATGCCTTACGACCTGCTTAAGGGCGATCTGATCGAAGGGTTGGGCCCGGTTTTGTTCGACCGGTTTCGCCGGCTCGACATTCTGGTCGGCAACGCCGCGATGCTGGGCGGACTGACGCCGGTCGCGCAGACCGATCCCAGTGTGTGGGAGCGCGTGTTCACGCTGAACGTTACCGCCAACCTGCACCTGATCCGGACCTGCGATCCGCTGTTGCGCGCGTCGGATTCCGGACGCGCCGTGTTCGTTACGTCCGGCGCGGCGCATTCGTGCAAGCCGTACTGGGGCGCCTATGCCGCGTCCAAGGCGGCGCTGGAAGCGATGGTGCGCGTCTATGCCGGCGAGGTCGCGCATACCAACCTTAAGGTCAATTTGCTCGACCCCGGCCGGGTGCGTACCGTGATGCGGGCCGAAGCCTATCCGGGCGAGGACCCGGCGATGCTGCCGCTTCCCGAAATCGTAGCCGATGCGATTTTGCGCATGACCCTGCCCGCATACACCGATCATGCGCAACGCGCCGCGATTGCCGCGGCATAGTTTTTTCATATATTGCACCGCAGGTATTGGTGCGCTATGACAAACCCGGAGCCGAACGGTTTGACGATTCAAAGGACGGGAAATCATGGTTCAGCGCAGCTGGGAAGCGGAGAATATCGACAACGCCCTTGAGGGGCGCGACCGCTTCGCGGATGCCGTTGCCTGCGAGTTTCTGGGGCGGCTTTTGAATGTCATTCCACCGGATTCACAAATGGCGGCGGCAATGTGCGCCGTTTTCGACGGCGACCGTTTTTTCGACCATATCAAGCGGAATGATTTTCCCGAACGGCGCGCGCAGCATTCAAGGCGTATGCGTGATTATGAAGCTGCGATGAAACCGTTGCGCGCGCAACGCAACCGCCTGATCGCCGCCGAGCGGAATAATATCATAAAAAGACAAACGGCGGATCAATACGATCTTGCTTCCCTGACCAAAGAGTTGTCGGAGATTGACAGCGCCAGACGTGAGGTGCATGCGAAAATCGATGCGGTGAGCGACGACAAGCCGAGGCCCTATGCACGCAGGTATGTCAAAGTCATGGGCAGGGGGTATCCGAAAGCCACCGCAAAAGACATCGCCTATCTTCGCGGGATGCTTGCGCGCGAAGCAGGCCGCCAGAACGAGATGGCAGGAAATGCCGTGTATAAAAACCTGATGGCCATCGCCGATCTGCTTGAGTGGCCGGTAGCCGAGCGCGAAGCTGTCCGCCTGATCTGGGCAATACAGTCCTGTTCATCCTTTGAAGGTGCCCTGAAAGACAGTTTGCTTACATTTGATACCGCTCAGCGCGAGACGGCTTTCAATCAGGTGGCGGCGGTCATGCTGGGAGTCAGCCGGCAAAAAGTTTCAAGCCTGTTTGCCCCGGATGGCGAGCTTGCCCTGTCCGGCGTCTTGATACCCGTTGCCGGGGGTTACCATCCAAAGCTGAACGAGACCCTTTTCAAACTGCTGGACGAACCGGACGTCACGACGGAAAAAATGTTGCGCCGTTTGATCGGCGAGGCCGCAACCACGAAACTGGATCTTAAGGCCAATTTCAATTACGTATCCGGGCATATCGAACATGTGCGTCTGCTGGTGGAAAACGCGGTATGCGACCAAGTGGCCGGGTGCAACATCATCGTTTACGGGTTGCAGGATTCGGGCAAGACGGAATTCACCAAGGCTTTGGCCAAGGCGCTGGACATGCCCTTGTACATGCTGGGGGAAACGAAGGCGGGACACGCAGAACCCAGCGCCGACGAGCGCCTTGGGCAAATTCTTCTGGCCAAGCGCCTGACCGCGCATATGAGCGGCGTGATCCTGGCGGTGGACGAGGCTGAGGAGCTTTTGAAAATCCGCGATCCCGGTGCCGATAAGGCGGCAGGCGGGGTAACCAAGGTATTTTTAAACCGGTTGCTGGAACGCGGGCAGATGACGATCTGGATCGTCAACGATATCGACAAGATCCATCCCGCCGTGCGCCGCCGCATGAAATACGCGCTGCCGTTCGGCGCGCTTACGGCCCGGGACCGTTTGCAGGCTTGGAAAGCCATTGTCAAAGATCATGGTCTGGATATTGATCCGGCGGCGCTTGAGGCGCTGGCCGTCAAATACGAAGTCCCCGTGGGCAGTATCGTGACCGCCGTGGAGAACGCACGGTTGACCACGCGCGATCGGAACGGGCTTGAAAGATCGTTGCGGTCGACGGGCACGTTCGTGTTTAACGGTGTCGGCAATGTCCTGACATTGCAGGCGCCGCACGAAAGTTATTTTCCCGAGTTGGCGCAATTTCGCGAACGCCGGTTTTCGGAAGGCCCGGACGCGTTTCGCGTCCGTATCGCCAAGCATCTGGACAAGGCTGTCGCGATTTACGCGCACGGACCATCGGGCGCCGGTAAAAAGGCGTTTTTCCGCGATATCGCATACCGTAACGGCCGCGAATTCATGGAACATAGTTTCGTCGAATTCTTCAACGAACCGGAGATGCTTGGCGATATTTTGCGCGATGCGACAAACAAGCCCTGCATCATGGCATGGAACGACATGGCGGCCCTTAACGCCTATCCCGTGCATCATCCCGTGGCGTCGGCGGTGCGCAAACGGATCGCGCAATTGCTGGACCTGATTCCGGTCATCCACGTTTTCTCATCGAATGTTGCCGATACGCCGCCGCAATGGCTGGCGCAGGATTTCCCGTTCATCCTAAAATACGATCATCTTTCCCGGCAACAGATCAGACAGGCATGGCCCTTGTTCTTCGGCACATCCGAACCGCGCGGGCGCAACCATGCCTATAACGCGCTGACGCCAGGGCATTTCGCGACCATCGCCCGGCGCAACAGAGGCTTGGGCGTGGAGGATGGGGCGCTTGAAGGCGCGCTTGGCGAAGTATCGAAAATCGATCCCGCGGATCAACCGAAACCGGGTTCGTCCACGCCGGGCGGCGCGAAACTGATCATACATTAAGACGCGTACGGGTTTTTCGAGGTGCGCAGGTTGAAGCGGATGGGCACGCCGCCAAGCGCGAATTTTTCGCGCAGGCCGTTGGTCAGGTAGCGCATGTAATCGTCGGGCATGTCGTCGGGGCGGCCGCACCATAAAACGAAGGTGGGCGGGCGGACCTTGATCTGGGTGATATAGCGCAGGCGGTTGGGCCGCCCGTTGACCAGCGGCGCGGGGTGGCGGCTTTCCATCGCGCCGAGCCAGCGGTTGAGCGCGCCGGTGCCCACGCGTTTGTTCCAAAGCGTGTAAGCATCGCTCATCGCCGTGTGCAACCCGTCAAGGCCTCGGCCCGTGAGGCCGGAAAGGTAGACGGTTGGGATATCCGGCAGCTGGCCCAGAACCTGCGCCAGCATTTCAGGCAGTTGTTTTTGAATGGCGGCGCGTTCCCCGACCGCATCCCATTTATTCACCGCCAGCACCAGAATCCGGCCTTCATCGACCACATGCCGGGCGATGGTCATATCCTGTTTGTCGATACCCGCGACGCCATCGACCACCAGCACCACGATCTGGGCCAGACGCACGATGCGCATCGTTTCCTGGGTCGAGATTTTTTCGACCTTGTCGGTGATCTTCGCCTTGCGGCGCAGACCGGCCGTGTCGACCAGCTGGTATTTCGTGCCATGCCAGTGGAAGTCGATCGCGATCGGGTCGCGGGTGATGCCGGCCTCTGGCCCCGTCAGCAGCCGGTCCTCCCCCAAAATCGCGTTCACCAGGGTCGATTTGCCCGCGTTGGGGCGGCCCACCACCGCGACTTTAATGGGTTTTGCCGCCACATCCTCGTCGTCCACGAATTCAAAGTCGAGATCGCCCTCGATCGCGTCGAGGTCCGGTCCCGCGCGGCGCGGGGCGTCGCTTTGCGTCGCGTCCGTATCGTCCGCGCGCGCAGGCATTTTTTCAAGAATCGCATGGTAAAGGTCGGACAGGCCAAGCCCATGCGCGGCGGAAACGAAAAACGGATCGCCGAAGCCAAGCGCGTAGGCTTCGGCCACGCGCTCGCGCGCGGCCTTGGCATCGGCCTTGTTGACGACCAGCAGCACCGGTTTCCCGGATTTGCGCACGGCACGGGCGAAATGTTCGTCGGTGGGCGTGACGCCCGCGATGCCATCGATGATGAACAAGGCCAGATCGGCGCGGGCCAGCGCGGCCATGGTACGTTCGCGCATCCGGTCGGTCAGTGTGCCGGATTCCGCTTCCTCCAACCCCGCCGTGTCGATGATCGTCACGGCTTCGTCGAAAATCCAGCCTTCCGCCTCGCGCCAGTCGCGGGTCACGCCCGGGCGGTCGTCGACAATCGCCAGGTCCTTGCCCGCTATGCGGTTGAACAGTGATGACTTGCCGACATTGGGGCGGCCGACAAGGGCGATGGTCAGCATCTTATTGCCACGCGCTGAGCGTGCCGTTCTTTGAAAGCAGGTAAAGCGTCCGGTTGGCGACGATGGGCGGGGCCACGACGTCCTGTCCGGTTTTGGTCACGCGCTGTTCGGCGCCGGTGGCGGGATCGAGTTCGCGCATCTCGCCGTTCGAGGAAACGAGGATAAGCCGTCCTCCCGCCAGAATCGGTCCGTACCAGACGATGGTGCCCTTGAGCTCGTCTGGGTCGGTATATTGCGGCAGTTGCATCGACCACTGGGTGCGGCCGGACGCGCGGTCGAGCGCGGTCGCGACTCCGTCCGCGCCCACCACGAAGACACGGTTGCCCGCGACAAGCGGCGTTTGCGAGCCGCCGACATTCGCATCCCAGCGGCGTTCGCCGGTGCGTTCGTCGATCGCGGCGGTGCGCCCGGCATAGGATGTGGCGACGACGAGGCCGCGGTCGACGACCGGCAGGCCGCGAATGTCGGAAAAGCCCAGATCGCTGCCGCTGCGTACAAGCGGCGCTACACTGTCGGACCACGATACCGCACCGGTTTCGGCCTGAAGGGCATAAATTTCGCCCGACGAATAAGCGGGTACGACGATGTCGCGATTGGCGGCGGGCGCGGCGGCGCCCAGCAGGCCGGTGGTTTCAGACAGGCCCTGATGGGTCCAGAGCTGGTGGCCATCGGCCGCATCAAGCGCGACGGTTTCATTGTCAACGGTTACCGCGTAGACGCGATCGGGCATGGCCGAGGGTGCGGAACGCACCGCGCCGTCAACCTTGGTGCGCCAGATTTCCGAACCGTCGGCAGGGTTCATGGCCAGCACCTCGTTAAAGCCGGATGTCACGAACAGGCGTCCACCGGAATAGGCGACGCCGCCGCCGATCACGGGTTCGTGCTCGGTCTTGGGCATCGCGCTTTGGGTCCAGATCGTTTTGCCGTTGGCGGCATCGAAGGTGCGCACGCGCGATTTGGCGTCCAGGGCGAAGACCCGGCCGTCGGCCATCACCGGCTGGGCGCTTAAAGGTTGATCCTTGGATGCGCCCGCGCCGATCGCGGACGACCAGATTTTATGCAGCGCGCCGGAATTGAGGGCGACGTTTTGCATCGCGTGGTTGGCAAAGCCACCGGCTTCGGGCCAGAATTCATTGTCCCACGGCGCGGGCAGGTCGGCCGTGGTGTCGGCGGCTGCTTGCGCAGGGGTCGCGGCCTTGTCGCCGTCGGCCATGGATTTTTCCATGTCGAAAAGCGAAATGCGCGTGCCTTCCAGCGGCGGGGCTTTTTTGTCCTTGAAGAGGCTGCATCCGGCAAGGGTCAGCGCGGCGATGCAGGCAAAGGCAATCGGGCGAAGGTGGGCGCGGTTCATGGTTTTTCCTTTTGCGGCTGGACGGGCGTGCTGTCGGCGGCCTGTTGCGCGCGGATCTCGTAAAGATGGCGCAGTTCGGCGATGTTGGTCGTCATCTCAGACGCGCGACCGGCATGGGTTTCCGCACGGTCGAGCATGGCCAGCGCGCGGGCGGGGTCTTTCAGGCGTTCGCCCGCGACGATCGCGGCGCTTGATTCCGGCAGGGCGGCAAGCGGCGAGTCGCCGATTTCGCGTGCGAGTTTGTCGAAGGCATCCACCAGTTTTTCCGGGTCGGCGGACGCATCGTCCATTTGCAGGCGCAAGGCGTCCCACGCGCCCAGCCAGCCCCACGGCATGTCGCCGCCGGCCTTGGCAGCGGCGGTGTAGGCGGCGTCGAGTTCGGCGCGTTTTTCCGGAGTCGCGGGGTCGCCCACCACGCCCGCGCGCACCAGCCAGGCGATCGCCGCCTGCGGGCGGGTCAGTTTCGCGGCAGCGGATTCCGTAACCGGCACCGCAGGGTCGGAGAGCAGCGCGATCAGATGCGCGGTCGATTCAGCGTTGCGGGTTTCGCGCATGTTGCGCCATATCACGCCCGCAGCGGTCCCGATCACCAGCATCAGCGCCATGCCGATCAGGGTGGAACCCCAGTTCTTCCAAAATAATTGCAGACGTTCGCGCGCCAGCGCGTCTTCGGCATCGTGCAAAAGCAGTTCGCTGCGTGCCTGTGCCTCGTCCTGATGAAGGGCCATCGGAAATCCCTATTGATTATTGTGGTTGTCGTTTTCGCGGTCTTCTTTATGGAGAGGCGCCGCGCGGGCGTCAACCACGCCCAAAAATTGACATAAAGCAAGCGGGTGTGAGATAGGGAGCTGATGTCACGTCATCGTACAGGCCATGCCGCTTCATCAGCCCGCCGCCCTTTCGCCGTCATCACGGGCGGGCGGCGTGTGGAGGAAACCGACGCGATCAAAGCGCTGGCGGATCGCAGGCAGGCTGCGTTTTCCATTTTGTCCGCGCTGTATTCGGGATTGATTCAGGTCAATTTGGCCCGGGATTACGATTTGCTGGTTACCGACAATATTGTGGCCATGAGCGTCAAGCCCAGCGCAAACAGCGCCGGTGACCGCCAAGGCTGGCGCTATATGTCTTTGACCTTCTCGCCCGATAGGAATCAATGGACCTTCGCCTATGACGGGTTTCGCGCCACGGGCAATGATCTGGGCGTGCTGGCCAAACAGGCCATGGCCGGCATCGAAGGCATTGAGGGCCGCAGGCTGGTCCTGGCCGGCAAGGTCATCCCCAGACGCAGGGCACGTCACCTGTAAATCGCCATCAGATCGCCCTTGTCGCAAGGTAGTCATACCCTTAGTGTGATGCCCCGTTAGGGCATGGAGAGGCTTGCGATGGCAAAGATCAAGGTCAAAAATCCGGTCGTCGAACTGGATGGGGACGAAATGACCCGCATCATCTGGCAGATGATCCGCGAACGGCTGATCTTGCCGTATCTGGACATCGACTTGAAATATTACGATCTGGGCATTCAAAGCCGCGATGCCACCGAGGACCGGATCACCGTCGACGCCGCCAACGCGATCAAGCAATACGGCGTCGGGGTTAAATGCGCGACGATCACGCCGGACGAGGCGCGGGTCGCGGAATTCAACTTGAAGAAAATGTGGAAATCGCCCAACGGCACCATCCGCAACATCCTGAACGGCACGGTATTCCGCGAACCCATCATCTGTCAGAACGTGCCGCGCACGGTGCCGATCTGGACCCAGCCGATCATCATCGGCCGCCATGCGTTCGGCGACCAGTACAAGGCGACGGACGTCAAGATTCCGGGACCGGGCACGTTGACCCTGACCTATACGCCCGAAGGCGGCGGTGCGCCCCTTTCGTGGGAGGTGTTCCATTACGACGGGCCGGGCGTGGGCATGGCGATGTTCAATGTCGACGACTCGATCGCCGGGTTCGCGCGGGCCTGTCTGAATTACGGGCTTGCACGCGGGTATCCGGTGTATCTGTCGACCAAGAACACGATTCTCAAGGCCTATGACGGGCGGTTCAAGGATATTTTCCAGCAGATTTACGAGGCCGAGTTCAAATCCCGGTTCGAAGCCGCGAAACTGACATACGAACATCGCCTGATCGACGACATGGTGGCCTCGGCGATGAAATGGCCGGGCGGGTTCGTGTGGGCGTGCAAGAATTACGACGGCGACGTGCAGTCGGATTCCGTGGCGCAGGGTTTCGGGTCGCTTGGCCTTATGACTTCCGTCCTTCTGACGCCCGCGGGCGATTGCGTCGAGGCCGAGGCCGCGCACGGCACGGTCACGCGGCATTACCGCCTGTACCAGCAAGGGAAAGAGACATCCACCAATCCCATCGCGTCGATTTTCGCGTGGACGCAAGGCCTTAAATACCGCGGCCAGTTCGATGCCACGTCGGATGTTACCGCTTTTGCCCAGACGCTGGAAAAGGTCTGCGTCGACACGGTGGAGGGCGGCGCGATGACCAAGGATCTGGCGTTGCTGATCGGGGCTGACCAGCCATGGCTGACCACCGCCGCGTTTATGGACCGGATCGACGCCAACCTCAAAACAGCACTCAAATAACGCGATGTATAAAATGATGACCAGATTTCTGATCGCCCTGTTCGCCGTTACCGCGCTGGCCCACGCCGCCCACGCCAAGGACAACAACGACAGCCGCATGGCCGGCACGCAGCCTGTGGCCGGGGTTTCCAAGCCGATCGTGGACAACGATCCGGACGCGAAAAAGGGGGCGCCCAAGCCTAAAATCAAGACGACCAAAAAATCGTCCAAGGTGGCGCAGGCTTCCGCCCCGGCGATCGCGCCGAAGCAGAACTATGTCGGCAAGATCGAAACATACCGCGCACGCGGGGACGATACGTTGCAAAGCATCGGCGAACGGGAAAGTCTTGGTTATGTTGAATTGCGCGCCGCCAATCCGTCGATGGATCCGTGGCGGCCGGGTGCCGGCAGGTTCATCATCCTGCCCAAGATGCATCTTCTGCCCGACGGGCCGCGCAAGGGCATCGTCGTCAATCTGCCGGAAATGCGGCTTTATTACTATCAGTCGAACGGCGAGGTCGCGACCTTTCCCATCGGGGTCGGACGCGAAGGGTTTTCGACCCCGACCGGCAGCACCAACATCGTCAGCAAGACCAAGGGTCCGACATGGCGGCCGACCCCGCGCATGTTGCGCGAAGACCCTAGTCTTAAGCCGTTTTACGGGCCGGGGCCGGACAATCCACTGGGGACGTACGCGCTGTATCTGGGGTGGCCGGAATACAGGCTGCACGGCACCAACAAACCATGGGGCATCGGGCGGCGCGTGTCGTCGGGGTGCATCCGCATGTATAACGAAAGTGCCGAATACCTGTTCGGCCACGTGCCGGTGGGTACGCCGGTGACCACGGTGCGCCAGCCGATCAAATTCGCGTGGATCGGGGACATGCTGTATATCGAGGCGCATGCGGATGGCATGTTGGCCGACCAGATGGAGCGCGGAGAGATCGATTACCGCGTGCCGGACGATTTGTTCGCCGATCTGTCCCGCGCGGCGGGTAAGTCGCGCGACGACATCGACTGGAAGGCCGTGCGCGAGGCGCTGCGCGACCGGCGCGGTTATCCGGTGCCGATCCTTTTGGGTGCGCGTGAAGACCAGAAATTCGTGACCGATTCGATGATGCGGCGCGCGGGCACCGAACGCGTCGAAGACCGCGAGGTCGTGCCGCCGTCGGGTAACGCCTCGGCACCGGTGCCGGTACCGGCACCCGGAAATGCCGGATCTTCGGCGGGCAGTGCGGGTGCGCGCCGCAGCATGGGCGGTTTCAACAGCTAGGTGTCGGGACACGACATCTCGTTCATGCGGGGATTCGGGCATAGAAAATTTGTTTAGAATCATGCAGTTTTACCTTTATAGTGTGACCCGATTGATCATATTCCGTTAACCGAAGCCATGCCGCCCACCCCGCCCAACAATACGCCGAACGATCCCAAATCCGCCCCGCGCCCCAGCGCGGCGCAGGCTCGCGCGGCCAAGGTCGGTGCGGGAAAAGGTGTGGCAGATGCCGAGGCGCGCAACGCGCAGACCGGGCTTGGCCGGATCGTGGTGCGCAATGAATTCTACCGCGACGGCTATCGCACGATGTTGCGGGTCGCGCTGATTGAAGCGATCGCGGTTATCGGCTTGATTATCGCGATGATCGTCATCGTATACGCCTATCAGCCAGAAAACCGTTATTTCGCGACAACCGAGGATGGGCGCGTGGTGCCGATGGTGGCGCTTTCAGAGCCGAACCTCTCGCGTCCCGCGCTTTTGTCATGGGCCAGCCAAGCCGCGACCGAAACCATGACTTTCGGTTTCCACGATTATCGCCGCAGGCTACAGGAAGCATCGCGCCATTTCACCCGGCAGGGCTGGAACTCCTTCGTCAAGGCGCTGCAAGATTCGGGTATCATCGAGGCCGTGGAAACCAATCGTCAGGTCGTATCCGCCGCGCCGCGCGCCGCGCCGACCATTCTGGCCGAGGGGGTCATGAACGGCGTTTATCAATGGCAGGTGGAAATGCCGATGATGATCACCTATCAGTTCGGGTCACAGCAGCGCAATGTCAGCATGACCATCCGCCTTGTCATCGTGCGCGTCCCGCGGCTGGAAAGCCCGAACGGCGTCGGAATCGAACAATGGTTGGCTTACGGGTCATAAAAGCGTGACTCAAAACGCGAGGGGCGCGGGAGAGATGTTTTCCGGAATTCTTGACAGCCGCGCCAAAACCGCGTTGTCTTCTGGTGATAATTTAGAAAAAGCCCACGAAAAATCGGGCGACTCTTATTATGGTGGCGGTGTGCGTGTCATGAAACGGCTTTTGCCGGTACTCCTTTTCGGTTTTTTGTCTGTTGTCGCCGGGCCTGCGTCGGCGCAGGACGCCGCTCCTGTTGCCGCCTCTCCCGTCGCATCTTCGGATGCAAAGACGCCTGCCGCCGCGTCACCGGCGGCCAATGCTCCGGACGCCACGGGATCCGCGATCCTGCCGCCCAGCAGCGATGCGCCGCCCACCGATGTGCAGGACCCGTTGGCCGAATTCCGCCGTGCCCAGCAGGCCGAGGCGCCCGCGTCCGCCAATGCCACGCCGGCCCCGACGCCGGGCGGATTCCAGCAGCCGGGCGCGGACCAGCCCGCGGACCAGTATTACAACCTGAATACGCTGAGCGCCGAGGATGTCGAGGCGAAGCGCGCCGAACTTGAACAAAAGGCGCGCGAGCAAGCCTTCGATGCTGCGCTCAACGGTATGATGCCGATGACGCCGGACCAGATCCGCGCGCTGCTGGACAAATACAAGGTTACGCGCGATGTGTCGGAATCCCGGATCGGCGGCATGCCCAAGCCTGAGGTCACGGTACAGACCGTTTCCCTTGATCCCGGCGTCACGCCGCCGGTCATCAAGCTGAGCCCCGGTCACGTCACGTCGATCACCATGATGGATATCACCGGTCAGCCTTGGCCGGTGCAGGACGTCAGCTGGGGTGGAAATTTCGAGGTCATCTCGCCGGGCGACGGGGGGCATCTGATCCGTGTTTCGCCGATGGGCGCGGCCGAGGTCGGCAACATGTCGGTGCAGTTGGTCGGTTTGAAAACCCCGGTCACATTTACGCTGGAGACCCAGCTTGACGTCGTGCAGTACCGCTTCGACGCCCGTATCCCCGAATACGGTCCCAACGCCACGCCGCCGATCATCGATCCGGGCCTTACCATCGAGGCTGGGTCGGACAAGGCGCTGACCCAGATTCTTGACGGGGTGCCGCCGGGTGGCACCGAAAAACTGACGGTCAACGGCGTCGACGGGCGGACATCGGTCTTCCGGTCGAACGGGACGACGTATCTGCGCACGCCTTTGACGCTTCTGTCGCCGGGCTGGAGCGCATCGGTCAAGTCCGCAGACGGCATGACGGTTTATGTGGTCAACAATTCACCGGTGCTCCTGCTTTCGGATCACGGCAAGCTGGTGCGTGCGCAGGTCGAGGAAAACAAGGCAGCACAATGACAGACAACGTTACCTTTGATCCTGAAGCAGGGGTTCCGCAGGAGCCTTCGCACGACGATTTCAGCCACGAGGAAGACCTTTCGTCCGGCGATGACGGCTTCAACGAATTCGACGCGCCTGGACATGGCCAGAAGGGCGGGACGCTGGGCGAAATGTGGCGCAACAACCCGATCATCAAGCTGGGCGTCATCGGGGTCGGTGTCGTCGCGGTGGTCGCGGCCTTCGTGATTTTCGGCATGGGCGGCAAGCAAGACGACCAGTCGCGCGTGGGCACAGCGCTGAAGGAGCACGAGGCGCCGGGCAACGACACGACCGAGGCCTATCGCGACGCAATCAACGAGGTCAACCAGCAACGTCTGGATCAGGCAGTGCAGACCGGGCAAAGCACCATGCCGATCCCGGTGTCGGACAATACAGATAATTCGCTTCAGGACGGGTCCGGTACGCCACCGGCGTCGATGGACGATCCGTTGGCCGGGTGGCGGTCGGGGTCGCAGCAATCCGGGCCTGATCCCACGCTTGAACCCACCTCGCCGCAATTGGTGGGTGGCAACGGGCAGGGCGGCAACGGTGCGCAGCAGCAGGTGATGCCGTCGGGGCCGGATCCGCAGGCGGTCGATGCGCTGGCCAACGCGATGACCCAGCAGATGCAGCAGATCCTGGACAAGCACAAAATCCTGCCGCCGCAGATCATGCAGGTTACGTCCGCTGATTACCTTGAGCAGAAGGCACAGAAGGCGTCTTCAAGTACGGGCGGTGCCAGCACGGCCCAGAATGCGCCGGTGGTCAAGGAAATCCTGATTCCGGCAGGTACAATCGTTTATGCCCAGACGCTGACCGAGGCCAATACGGATGCGCCGGGGCCGGTGCTTGCGCGGCTGTCCAGCGGGCCTTTGGCCGGTGCGCGGATTCTTGGCTCCTTCAAGGATACGGAGGATTATCTGATCCTCGATTTCAATACCGTCGTGGTCAACGGCATCTCGCAATCCGTCAATGCGGTCGCGATTGATCCGAAAACCACGTTGCCGGCGTTGGCCAGCGAAGTCGACCGGCGTTACTGGCGGCGCGTGCTTTTGCCCGCTGCGGCCCGGTTCATCGAAGGCATGGGCAACGCCATCGCCCAGAATGAGCAGACCGTGGTGGTGACGGCGGATACGACGACGGTGTCGCAGCCCAAGCTGAACACGCGCGAGCAAGTGGCTGCCGGGTTGGCCGCCGGCACCTCGAAACTTTCGGAAGAACTGGATAACGAAGGAAACAGGACCAAGGTGATGATCAAGGTCAATGCCGGTACGCCGATCGGTGTTTTGTTCCTTGAGCCCGTGGTCAAGGATTCGGGGCAATAAGATGGGGCAATAACCCGTTCGACATGTTCTTCGCGCGCATAACCGCGCGCGGAACGGTAAAAACCATTGAACGCGTCGGCCCGCCCTGTTAGGCGTATGTTTATGAACCAGATCAACGATCCCGACATGCATCAAGACGGCCACCATGGTGACGAACTCGAAGATTTCGACGTCTATGACGAAGCGCCGGAGGAGGCCGCGCACGGGATGGATCCGGGTGCGGATTCGATCGATGACGCGGATTTTCACGACGTGTCGGACGAACTGGATGCCGATGTGTTCGGCGAGGGGGAGCCCGCGCCCTTACCTGCCAAAAAAACCAACTGGTTCAATATCGGCGTTGTCGGGGCCATGGTTCTGGTGGCAGGTGGATTGATCGCCTCCAAGGTTTTACCGCAGATCATGGCTGGCAACGCGCCCGCCCCCACGGTGCAGGAGGCTTCGGGCGCCAACACGGCCGACAGCGCCGCCGCAGCGCAGGAAGCCATCGCGCCCGCAGGCACGCAAAACGCCGCGCAGGGGGCCGGGCTTCTTGATAATCCAGATAATTACGCGGCGCTTGGCAATACCGGCAACGCGCCGCAGACCGCCGCCAATGCTCAAACCGCCGCTGACGACCCGTTCGCCAAGATCGTAGCCCAGCCAACGCAAGGTGCGGACGACAATGCCGGCGCGGTGCCGATGCCCGCGCCGATCGCGACGCCACAGCCGGGATCGGTGGTCGGGCAGTTTCCGAACCAGCCGCAAACGGTGTCGCAGACCTCGGTTACTCCGACGCAGTTGCCAGCGCCGGATACGGCACAGCCGCAGATCCAAACCGCTGCCGCGCCCGCGCTTGAGGATACAGGCGCCGGAGGGGCGAGTGCGGGAGATACGACGGCATTGGCCGGACGGGTCAACGCGATCGAGACGCGGCTTGACCAGATGGATTCCAAGCTGACCGATGCGATGGACAAAATCGCCGCCGCCGCCCCCGCCGACGACAGCAAGCTGAGCGCCATCCAGACGACACTGGAGCGGCTGGAAACACGCATCGACGATCTTTCTCAATCGCGTCCTCGCGCCGTGGCAGCGCGCAGCAATGATTCCGACGTGATGGCGTCTGCGGCATCCGCGGCCCCGAAAAAGCGCAGCGCCGCTTCGGGCAGCAGCAAAAAAACCAAGCCAAGGGCGACTTCGACGTCCAGTTCCGTATCCAGCTGGGACCGTCCCTATAGCCCCGCAAGGCGTGCGCAACCGGTTTCGACGGGCGGCAATTCGTCGGGCGGCAGCGGTGGCTGGTCGCTGCGCGGTGCGCGCCCCGGCCATGCCGTGCTGGCGCGCGGCGGCGATATGCGCGAGGTTGGCGTCGGCGACGATGTGCCTGGGCTGGGTCAGGTTACTGGAATCGCCAGTATCGGTGGGCGCTGGGTCGTGCAGGGCACGCAGGGGCGGCTGGCACAGTAAAAGCCGTTCCAACTTGTTTATAATGGTCGCAAGTACCAGATTCGCAACGATTTTATGTCGTTTTACGGTACAGATTCCTGTGGCGCGTTAACCTAAAATTAGGTAAAATTTTAAATAATAATAGGCGGGGAAGTCCCGCCTGCGGCACCAATGCCGCTGTGCGCTGACAAGACGGGGTGTGTGCATGGCCCTTTTCGGGTTGTTCAAGTCGGATAATCACGCGGATAAAAATACCGCGCATATGCCTCATGTCGATAAGGGTGCCTTGTTCCGGTATACGCATATGCCGGAAATTTTTCCGCGCATTCGCGCGCTGGGTCAAAAATTCGGGCATTTCGCCTATGTGCTCGCGCTCGTCTATCGTTCGGCGCGGCTGTTGCCTGCCGGGCATCCGATGCTCAACCCCGCCAATATCGGCCGGTTCGGCGTGCGCGATGTGATCGCCACCGCTGCGAACGGGCTGGTGGTGAAGCGCGAGAATATTGACCAGATCCTGATCTTCGGCGCGGTGCTGGTGGCGATGGCGATGATCGTGCTGCAGACCATTTTGATCGTGCTGTATGCCGCGTTCGGCTCTGCCGCGCACGCGGCCGGTACGCCCAGCGGCACGTTTTTTAGCACGCCCAATCCCAATACCGATATTATTTTTGAATTCCTGCGCAGCGTGTTCGGCGTCAGCGATATTTTTGGTTCGGGCGTGGCAACAATCACGCAGCCCGGGTTCCATGCCATTTTAGGGTTTTACAGCACGGCGATGATGATCATCGCGGTGATCGTGGTCCTGTATTACGTGATCACGGTGGTCGGGGAATCGGCGCAGACCGGGCAGCCCTTCGGCAAACGCTTCAACGGGTTGTGGGCGCCGATCCGGCTGGTGCTGGCGCTTGGGCTTCTGGTGCCGTTGGGCGACGGGCTCAACGCCGGGCAATACATGACCATGTATATCGCGAAATTCGGATCGGGCCTTGCGACCAATGCTTGGGTTAAATATACGGAAGCGTTCAACGCGCCGACGCCGGTCGCGGGCAATGTCGGGGCACCGACCGCGTCGACACTTGGCACCGGCATATTCATGTTTGAAACCTGTCGTGCCGCGTATAACCGCGCTGGGCACTGGAACAGCCCCACCGATGTTTTCCCGGCAAGCGGTACGGACGTGGTGACCATTCTGGTCGATAATGGAAAAACCTCGCAGCTAGCGACGTTTACAGATGCCGATATCAAGTTTGGACGCGATGCCGGTGCCGCGAAAATCACCTATGTCTGGTCGGCTGTCGATCTTCCGCTGCCCTCTGGCAAAGGCCCGTCGCCAGCCAACAGCACTTGCGGTTCGATCGAAATGTCGATCAAGGGTGATACAGGCAGCAGCGATGCAACAAATACGGACATGACTAATGCGGCTAATACCGTGCAACAGGCGCAGGTAACCTATCTTACCGCGATGAAGCAGATGGCCGATGCATTTAAAGATCCGTCCACCAAAATTTCTGAAAAACCGTGCCGTGGGCCCCATCGGGTACGGATTATTCCGCGCAAGCAATGTTCAGGCTTCTGCTCTTGCACAGCAGGTCGCTAACGCCATCAATGCGGCACAAACGAGTATGAACAGCGTGCCTGCGAATATACGGACCGCCATGATGTCGGCGACGACCCAGGTCACGTCGATGCAGAACGACGCCAAGACACGCGGTTGGGGAACGGCGGGAATTTACTACATTCAGACCGCGCGTATGACCCAGGCGGTTCTTGATGCGGTCAGCAATGCGGTTCCCGCTCCCGTTACTGGGCCGGATGGCAAATCAAAACCATCGGTGCTGGTATCGCATTGGGACGATTCCTTGCAACTACCGGGTGTGGGGGGCCGACCAATACGGATCAAGATGCTGCTGCGCGGACCGCCCTTGCCAATGCCGAGGTCGTGATTTCGAAGGTGCCGAGCTATATTACCACACAGCCGACGAACGCCTTGGGCGCGGCGCCAGCCTATAATCAGGACTTCAGTTCGAGAGGCGCAAGTATTACTGATCCTATTCTCTGGTTGGCGCGCTGGCAGTTTGGCGATGGTTTTCTGGAACTTGTCGATAACAAGTCCGCGGCAAGCGCGACGACATCCGGAAACGACCCCATGAGCCGTTTGATTGATGCGGGTGGCAGCATTCTTTCGCATGCCGGATCCATGATTAAATATTATATAGCGGCCAAAGCAGGCAGTAATTTCATAGACAGATTTTTCGGTGCGATTCCAGGGCGGGTAAGCTTGTCAAAGCACTCAACTTTATCGGTGCAATATTGGATGCAGTTGCGCCTGTGCTGTGGTTTATCATTACGGTTGGATTAGCGGTTGGCATCGTCCTGTTTTACCTGCTGCCGATGATGCCGTTCATGTATTTCTTTTTCTCGGCCGTCAACTGGGTGATCGAAGTGGCAGAGGCCGTTGTGTCGATGCCCCTGTTCGCGCTTTCGCATTTACGGATCGACGGCGAGGGCTGCCGGGCCAGACGGCCTTTGCCAACTGGTTGACGCTGTTTGGTGTTTTGTTGCGTCCGCTTTTGATCATCATGGGGTTGATCGTGGGGACTTTGGTGTTCAATGCCGGGGTGAATTTTCTAGCCGCGACCTTCAAATATGCGATATTCGCCTATAACCCGGATGCTACATGTACGCTTCCTGGGACCGGAAATGCGCCTTGCGGATTGGATATCAGAAATGTCAGCGGGTTTGGGATTATTACCTATACCGTGTTGTTCGTTTATCTGGTCTATATGTTGGCCAATTCCTGTTTTAAGCTGATCGATGCGATTCCGGACAAGATGCTGCGCTGGCTGGGCGGCGGGTCGTCCTTCACAGGCGACCGGCCGGTCGATATCGGCAATATGCAGGGCATGGCCTTGGCCGGTTATGCGGTCATGACTCAGGGGCATAGCGCGCTTGAGGGTACGGAAAAGAATTTCAGGGCCACTAATGCAAGGCGTAGGGATATCAAGGAGAAGGAAAACGAAATTAGAAGACTCCATGGCGATGTAAACGCGCCTTCTTCTGGTGGTATGACGTAAACCAGTCGGAAAACTACATAAAAAAACCGCGCCATAAAGCGCGGTTTTTTAATGGCCGTGATGATCGGTTATGAAGGACGTACTGTTGGTGCGGGTTTCCGGCGTTTTTGCGCCTCGGTGATGACGGCAGCGGGGGCACCTGAGGTGCTTCGACCGGTCCTTGGGCCGTTTCGCCCAGCGGTGTTGCCGAAGGTGCGGCTTTCGGCACTGCAATTTCGAATGGCCACCGGCCAGAATATCCTTTGCGGTCGGCTTGGGAGATTCCTGTGTTGCCGCAGCCGTTTCCGGTTTTACAGCGGCGGCTTGTTGCGGCGCGGGGCTTTCAACGTTTTCCAGCGCCGCATCGGGTTTGCCGTTCAAATTGCCCGCGTTGAAGGCATCGACCAGATCGGAGACCTTGACGCCCAAGCCCTGCAACTCCCTTACGGCCTTTTCAGAGAGGTCGTTGAAATTGATATGCGTGATGTCCTTGCGGGCGCCCATGCGGGTTTTTTCCGAAAGAACGGGGTCGATCTGCGCCTTTCTGGCCTCGTGCAGCGTGCTGAGCAAAATCAGATCGCGGCGGTATTGGTATTCGGCCGGCAGTAAGGTCTTGGGCAGGGTGATACAGAATTTCAGATCAGGCGTGCCACCGCCGCGCGGTGCGTTGTCGAGACGCAGGTTGATGCCGATCCCAGCCAGATGCAGCGCTGTGGACCCGTTGAATCTGCGACCCGGCGGTAATTTGGCCTGAACGCCCTTGCCGGAAACACGGTAGACGGTTTTTGACTGTCGCGGAAACACAAATCCGCGCCGTGGGTCTGCTGATCGTCCCATGCACCGTGAACCACGCTGTTGTATTGGCGGCCCATCCAGGATTTTTCGATGAATGCCGCCGTATTCAGGTGCGTTGGGGCGGCCGTATTGAGTGGCATCGAAATGACCGGCGAGCGCGGAATGGCGCATGAACAGGGCGAAAATCGCGTCCTGCCCGTTCATTCTGGCTATTTTTCCATCGGGGCCGGGGATTCCGAGTGTTTCCTGCTCAAGCAGGCGCGCGCGTCTCCGGTCGCGGATTTTATCCGGATCCGTTTCCGGGTTTTCGCCATCGGCCAGCTTTTCCGGGGGCAGTTGTTCGGCAAGTTCGTCAAGCGCGGCAAGAAACGCGGCGTCCTGATCGATGCCACCGTAATATTGCGCGATCAAACGGGCCGTATGCGGGCTAAGAGCCTGCCAATCCGATCCCGCCATGGCCACATCCGGTCGATCGCCGATGCGCGGATAAGCGAGGAAGGGTTGAAACAGCAAGTTGCCAGCCTTGTTTTCGCGGAATGGCTCCATCGCAAGACCGGCAAGGTGGGAATCCGCCCCCTCATCATTCTGCGCCGGGTCTTGTGCCGGGGTGTTTTCTTCGGCTTTGGCGGCCTGTGCATCGGGTTTTTCCACGCTGTCGGCGTCCGGATTTTGGTCTGCTTCCAGTGTGTCGGCGTTCTTGCTCTTGTTAGCGGGCTGGTCGTCAGCCGCGTCCGGATTTTCGAGCGTGGCGGCCGCTTCCTCGATTTCGCTTGCGGCGGCCGGCGCGGTGGGCGTGGCCTTGAAGGCTTCGTATTGTTTGATGGCGGCGCCCTTGCCCGTTTCCGGATTGAAGGCGCGGTTCAGGATTTCCGGTTTTACGCCGTCTTCGGCCAGTGCATGGTCGTAGAAGCTTTTGGTGCCGGGTAATTTTCGGTCGTATCTGTCATAGTCTTGAACAATCTGTTCCGCGTAGTAACGGGCGAAATCGCGCACGCGGGCGGGGTCGGCGGTTTCCTCGCCGGTCATCGCGTTCCAGTGGGCGGTGAAATGTTCGGTATAGCCGTCGATCAGGCGATCTTTGGGTTCGACGTATTTTTTACTGGGTTCGCCTTTCAGCGCGGGCGCAGCGGCGTCCGCAGCCGCAAAAAGTTCGGGATTGGCGGTTTTGAATTCGGCAAAGGCGGCATAGGCCTTGCCGCGGCGCTGCGCCGGGTCGAAGGCGGCGTTCAAAAGGCTCGCGTTTACGCCGTTTTTGGTCAGGGCATACGCATCAAACGCGCGTTTTTTCGGTTGCGCCTCGTATTCGCTGCGGGCGCGGGCGGCGTAGAATTCGGCGAATTTGCGGGCGGCTTCCGGATTTTCGGCGGCGCCGTCGGTGATCGAGCGCCAGCCCCCGTTTTCGGTGAAGCGCTTTTCAAACGCATCGGCCAGTTTCCTGTCGACGGCCAGTTTTTCATGTTGACTGCGAAGTGCGGCGAACATTTCGCCGACCGCCGCTTCAGTTTCCGGCGACATGATAGAATCGTCCCCGGAAGCGCCCGTTGCGGCTGTCGCCACCGGTTCGGCCACCTGTTCGGCGTTGTCCAGATCCATTGCGCTTAAATCAGCCATTTCACACCCCTTGCTACGCCTTTTTGTTATACATGTTGGCGCTTAAAGTTTTCCTAATATGGAATGGTAAAATTATATAGGCAAAACGCCTTAAAAACGCAAGTTTTTCGCTTCAAAAAGCTTAACAAAACCGGATTTTGGAGCGGTGAAGGCGGATCAATCCTTAACGTCGCTGGTGCCGCCGTCGCGCAGATAGTCGATCAGCGCCGTAAATTGGCCGCCGCCTTGCTGGATCACGCTTGCGAAGTCATTGCGTTGGGTGATCGCCATGCTGACCCCTTCCACCATCACGTCGATGATCTTGTCGGCGCCGCCGGTATTGCGTACGCGCCAGTCAACCGTGATCGGGCTGCCCTTGCCTGTGACTTGCGAGGTAACGATGATGTCGCCGGACGCGCCGTCCGCCCGGTCACCGGTGACCGTGAATTTCTGGCCGGAGTAGTTTTTGAACCGCGCCGAATAGACGTTGAGAATCATCTGTTGATAAAGTTTGACGTACTCGCTTTGTTGCTGCGGGGTCGCGGCGCGCCAGTAGCGTCCGGCAGCAAAACGGGCGACCAGCGGCGTATCGAAATGCGCGGCCAGAATCTTGCGGAACAAGGACATGCGGCCGGTATCGTTCAACGATTGGTCCGACAGGGCGCTGGTCGCGGTGTCGCCCAGTTTCTGGATCAAGGCCTGCGCCGCCGCGCCGGGGTCTTGGGCCACCGGCTGGACGTGAAGGCCCTGGGCCGGGACAAAAAGCGGTGCAGCCACGGACGATGCCGCGGGCAGAGAAACCGTTGCGGCGGCGGCCAGGAACGGCAAGACCAGCGTGAGCAGTCGCATGGGCAGGCGTGCTTGTATTTTTATCACGGGCGTTTTCATCGGTGTCGTCCAGTCTTTGGTTCGGCAATCCTATCGCAACACGTCATTAGGGCCGCTTTAGGGCGGCCCTATGAACAGTACGGTCATTTATAAGGCAATCGTGGCAGCGATCAAGCGGCAAAGGGTCACACATTACGGGGCGTCACATTACGGGGCGGATTCCCCGTAAGTTATGCCCGCCGCCTTATGTCGCCGTCATTCGATCGTCGGCAACGGCGCGCTTTTCGAACCCGATTTGTCGATCATCGCGTTTCGACGCTGGATATAAATGCTTTTCAGCACCGCGTAAGGGTCACCGGAATTGCGATAGACATCGTCCATCACGTCGCGGGTGCGGTCCTTGGCGTCAACCAGCGTCAGGCCGGCACGAGTCCATTGCAGGCCCGGTTTATCGGTGTTGCGAGCGTACCAGTAGATCGGGTCCATCGCGATGTCGCCAACGAAGCCGGCCGAGTCGCGCAGCGTCGAGGGCCCGAGAATCGGCCAGACGATATAAGGACCGTTGCCAACGCCCCATACGGCGAGGGTTTGTCCAAAATCTTCCGGTTCGCCGGGCATGCCGGTCTTGGCCGCGACGTCCACAAGGCCGCCACCGCCGACGAAGGTGTTGATCATAAAGCGCTGAACCACGGTGCCGGCGCCTTTCAAGTCGCCCTGCAGCAGCTCGTTCGCGAGGTAAACCGGGCTTTTAAGGTTGGCAAGCACGTTGTGCACGGCATCGCGGCCGATTTGCGGCACCAGCGTGCGGTAAACGGTGTCGAGTGGATTAAAGACCACCTTGTCGAGCACGCGGTTGAAAGACATCGTGACGCGGTTGACCGGTTCCAGCGGGTCGCTGACCGCGGATGGGTCGGCGGTGGCGGGGTGCGGCATCGACGCACAGGCCGCAAGCAGCAGCGCGGCAGTGCCGGTGAAAGCGATCTTGGCCAGCCGGGCGCGTGCGGTTTTGGTATTCATGGTTGATTCCCCCAAGTGGTTACGGAATTCATATTCCGTATAAAAATTACAGAAAGGGCCTTAACAGGCCCTTAAAATGATCCAGCTTCAGATTAACAATTCCACAAGGTGCGTCAACGGGGGATGTCGACGCATTCCATGGTTTTTACCCGTCTTCCGTATTCAGGAGCCATGTTACGGAACCTAGCAGGACGATCACCCCCGTCGACCATGCCGCCAGCACGACCGGAAGCTGGTGCGAACCGCCCAATGCGCGCAGGAATGACGACATGAAAAAAACGACGAACCCCGACGTCATGCCGGTTAGGACCATGAACAAGGCGCGCTGGAAACGTGGCGGGCGCAACGAGACGGTGGCGGCCAGCAGGATCATCGCGGCCAGCAACAACGGCTGGGCCAGCAGGGATTGGTAATAAACCTCCATTGGCGCGGTTTCTAGGCCGGTGTCCTTAAGTGTGTGAATGAAGGCCGGCAATTGCCAGAACGAGATGGTGTCGGGGTCGGAAAAGCTTTCCTGAATGTCCGCCAGAGTCAGTTCGGTGGCCAATGTATAGGCTGGGTAGAACTGGGCAGGAGTGCCCGTTTCGCGGATCGTGGCGTTGTGGAAGACCCAGCGACCGGGCTGGAGGAGGGCCGATTGCGCGTCAAGGCGGCGGGTGAAGTCGCCCACTTCGTCGTAAAACAGCGCCGTTACGCCTTTGAGCGTCCAGTCGCCCAAGGCCACGCTGTCGGCGTGAATGATAACCTCGCCGCCTGAATCCGCCTCGCGCAACCACAGACCCTGTTGCGAAACGGTGACCAGTTTACGGTGCTGGCCCAGATACTCGGCTTCAAGGCCTTGATAATGCTGGATCGCGCGGGCGGTCAGCGGGTGGATCAGCATGATGTGGATGAACCCGATCGCCATCGCCGCGGTCACCAGGGGGGCCACGAACTGCCATGCCGAATATCCTGCCGCGCGCATGGCGGTCAGCTCATGCCTGCGGGCAAGCCACCAGAACGATGCCATCGCCGCGAACAATATCGCGAAGGGCAGCAGCATCTGGCCGACTTCCGGCAATTTATAAAGGCCCATCTTCATCAGCAGGCCGAGGCCGACATCGCCGCGCCCATCGGCGCGACGCAGCAGTTCAAGCGTGTCGAAAAGATAGACGATCGCCAGCAACCCGCCGAGCATCAGCGCGAACATGCGCAAAAAGATCATCGTCAGGTAGCGTGAAAGCAGGCGGTTGGTGCCCAGAATCTTCATACATCCCTCCGGCGCGGCAGGTCATGATGCAGCAGACGGTGCCAAAGCCGCGCGGCTTGCGCGATGATGCGTTCTCCGGGCGGGGTCAGGAAAAACAGGGCGATCAGCACCGGCAAGCCCGCCACGACGTACATCAACACGCAGCCAAGCAAGGTTTTCTTGGCCAGCGAAAAGCAGACTAGATAAGCCCCCTGCAAAGTCAGCGCGAACACGGCGGCGGCGCCGATCAATGGCATCTGTCCGCCGCGGCGAAAAGGGCCGAGCAACAGGGCGGTGGCGCTCATGAGCGCGAAGGCAAGCATCAAAACCGGAGTAGAAAAGCGGCGGTTCAACTCGGCCCGGAACTGAAGCCTGTCGTCGGGCGAGGAATCCGCCAGCGAAACCGGGCCGATCAACTGGCCAAGCGTACGCTCATCGGGTTCGCGCCAACGCTCGTCGATGGTGCCGGTTTCATCTGGCATGTCGAGGGTATATTGCGAGAAGTCGAGCCGAGAAAATTTGTCGGTGCGCGGATTGAGCTCCTGACGCGAGCCATCGTAGACGATGATCTTTTGTCCTTTTTTTTCAGTGACGATGTTGCCAGATCGCGCGACGATGGTCACCGCCGGACCGCCATTCGCCACCGTGCGGGTGTCATGGACCATCAGGCCGACCAGGCGGCCATCGGGCGCGCGCTTGTTGACATAGGCGGTCAGGTTGGGGCCAACGGTGTTGAAGATCCCCTCGCGGAACATCAGGTGCGCGTACTGGGCCCGGATTTCCTTACGCAGGTTTTGAACCTTGGCAATGCCGATCGGCGAAACCCAGAGGGAAAGGACAAGCAACCCCGCGATGAGCAGGCCTGTGCCCGTCAACACCGGTCTGGCCAGCCGCAGGGGGGACGTGCCCGCCGCGCGCAGCACCACCAGTTCCGAGTCCATCGCAAGGCGGTGAAAGACGAACAGAGTTGCGATCAGCACCGCGGCCGGCAGCACGGATTCAAAAAAGCGCGGCAGGGACAGAGCCATCATGATCAGGAAGGATTGGGCCGAGGCGTTCGATTCCAACACCAGTTCGATCAGCTTGAGCGACTGGGTAAGCAGGATGATCATGGACAGTCCGCCCGCGACGATCAGCGTCGCAAGCATCAACTGGCGCAATATATAGCGGTCGTAAATCTGAAACATTGACCCCGCCCGTCAGGGTTATATCCTTTCGCACGGGACCATACACGCTTGAGGGATGGATATGAAGATCGGCTTTTCACCTAAACCTGCCAAAGACACGGACCTTTACCTGATCGCGGTATGCGAGGGGGAGGCACGCAAGGCCGCCGGCCCGCACGCGGCGGCGATCCGCGCGATTCTTAAGGCCAACCCGGATTTCAAGGGCGAGGGCGGCGCGATCGTCACCGCGGTAGTGCCCGGGGCGAAGACCGGGCGGGTCGGGCTTTGCGGTCTTGGCCCGCGCAAGGCGCGCACGGCGCTGGCGCTGGAAATCGCGGGCGGCAGGATTTTGGGCGCGGCGATGCAATTGCCGGTGCGGGATATCTTCGTCGATTTTTCGCAGGCCGGGGCAACCGGGGCCGACGAGATCGCGGCGCTGGCATCGGGGGCGGCGCTGCGGGGGTATGAATTCCGGGCCTACCAGACCAAAAACAAGGACCAGCATCTACCCGACAGCGTCACATTCGGTGCCGGGGCGGTTGCACAGCGGGCGTACGCTCCGATGGCCAAGAGCGCGGCGGCGGTGCATTTCGCGCGCGACCTTGTCAACGAACCGGCCAATGTCATCTATCCCGAAAGTTTTGCGCGGCGGGTCGTGGGCAAATTGCGGCCGCTGGGCGTCAAGGTCACGGTTCTGGACGAAAAGCAGCTGGCGAAAAAAGGGTTCGGCGCGATGCTGGCCGTTGGCCGCGCAAGCGCGCACAAGCCGCGCCTTGTGGTCATGGAATATAAGGGCGCTGGCGTCAAAGGCGCGCCGGTAGCGCTGGTCGGCAAGGGCATCACCTTCGACACGGGCGGGTATTCGATCAAACCCAGCGACGGGATGCTGGAAATGAAATGCGACATGGCGGGCGCGGCGGCGGTCGCCGGGGCGATGCTGGCGCTGGCTGCATCGCGCGCCAAGGTGCATGTGGTCGCGGCGCTGGCGCTGGCCGAAAACATGATCTCGGACGACGGGTACAGGCCTTCCGACATCCTGAAAAGCCTGTCCGGCCAGACGATCGAGGTTACGAACACCGATGCCGAGGGGCGGCTGGTGCTGTGCGATGCGATGTGGCACGTACAAAAGACGTACAAGCCGCGCGCCATGGTCGATATTGCGACCCTGACCGGGGCCGCGATGGTCGCGCTGGGCGAGGAGTTCGCGGGCCTGTTTTCCAACGACGATGTGATGCGCGACGCGCTGGAGGCGGCTTCGCACCAGACCGGCGACCGTGTATGGCGCATGCCGCTGGATAAGGCATTCGACCGGGCTATGGATTCCAACATCGCGGACATGAAAAACGCGGCGGCAACGCGTTACGGCGGGTCATGCACCGCCGCGGCGTTTTTGCAGCGTTTCGTCGAAAAAGGCGTCAAATGGGCGCATGTGGACATGGCGCCGGTTATGGTCGCGCGTGCCGACGCACCTTTGTGCCCGCGCGGAGCCACGGGGTTCGGCGTGCGGCTGCTTTCGCAGTGGGCGCAGGACGCGTAAGGGGATCAAGCGCGTGACCGAGATCCGTTTTTACCATCTGCAACGCAGCCGGGAGGAGGATGCCCTACCCCTGCTCGCGTTCAAGGCGTGGCAGGCCGGACAGCGCGTGGTTGTGCGCCTGCCGGACGCCGCACGGGTCGAGGCGATGAACAACGCGCTTTGGACTTTCAAGGCCGATGCGTTCCTGCCACACGGTTCTGCGGCGGACGGGGCGGCGGATCGTCAGCCGGTATGGCTGAGCACCGAGAACGACAACCCCAACGGCGCAAAAACCCTGATCCTCGGCGTAGGGTGTACGCCGGATGAAATTGAGGCGTACACGCTTTGCTGCCTCATGCTGGACGGGAATGACGCGGCGCAGGTCGAGGGCGCGCGCAGTCTGTGGCGCGGCTACAAGGATGCCGGGCATGAATTGTCGTATTGGCAGCAGGATGCGAGCGGCTGGAGCCGCAAGGCGTAATGTAGGGTCCGGGCCCTAATCATTGGACATAGCTTTTCAGTTTATTCGAATTTTAGCGACAGTTTCTGGAGATGCTGTCCGAGATGATTTTTGTAATTCTTTTTATCTGTGGTTTGCATTTCTCACAGTTAAAGATTTTGTAGCGAGAAAGGTGCGGTATCCTGACTATAAGTCTTTTCTGAGCATCCAAAAGCGTGGTGATTTCATATTCGACTTTTCCCCAACCTATTTGTTCGTGCTCGGTTTGTATCTCGGTGTCTGGATAAAGTTTTTTAAACGCCTTTATCACGGCAGCGTATGCAAGTTTATCCATGGTGATTGTTACTTGCGGCTGAGTGTATTCTAAGCTTTCCTCCAAAAGTCCTTGGCAAAATTTTAGTGTTTCGTTCTTGTTTTTGAGTTTTGCAAAGCTTTGAGATCTATAGGGAATGAAATTCATGGCCAGCGAATCATTCATCATTTTTTCGTAATCTTCTTGTGGGCGATGGCTGGCAATTCCTTTGTAAAGTGCTTGGATCTGTAATTGTAGGGGGCTGTTTCTTGGTGGGTATCCGTTCTCCCAGTCAGATACGAGATATGCGTTTCCATCCTCGCAGGAAATTAAATTTTTATAATTTTGATCGGCGGCGCCTCCGGGATTTAAGCCGATGAAAGCGAGTTTTTGATTGGTGCGGAAGGTTTCTTGAGGCGTATACAAAAACGTCCAGCAACTTTGATGGCCAAGTACCGCATAGTTCTTGTCGATCTCTGCTGCTAATTTCTGGAATAGCCCCATTTTTTGATTACCTGCATAAAGCGTGGCGCGACTCTGTATGAATTTAACCTATCGCTCACGTAAAAATCATACTCTAAAGCATCCATAATCTCAGACGTACGCATTCTGGGCATCCGTTCAGCCTTGGAGAAGCAGTGCAAGAGGGGATGCGTCAAGGTTTTTCATGAGGGATTGGTAAAATCCATCTCAATCGACAATGACCACGCCGGTGTCGAGGTAATGCTGCAAGGTCTGGTCGAGGACCGTGCCCGCAAGCGTCGCGACGTTCGTGCCGCCGACCGATACCGTGGTCGCGTTCTGGCTGGTGGTCAGGGTCAGGAAACCGTCTATCGCGCCTTGATGCGCGGCGGTCAGGGCTGAAAGGTCGAGATGGTCGAGCAGCGGGTTGAAATCGTCGATCACCGCATTTTGCGCGCCCGCGCCAAAGGCAAAGGTATCGGCACCGTCGCCGCCGTGGACCGTGCCGCCGGGCGTGCCGATGGCGGTGAACGTGTCGTCGCCCGAACCAAGGTCGATGTCATAGGCGATATAACCCGAACGATCGGTGACGGTGACGCGGTCGTTTCCGTCATTGGTGTTGGCGGTCAGGGTGCGATCCTGCGCGGGGATGTGCGGGTCGATCAGAAAGCCCAGAAAATTGACCGTGTCGCCGCCCGCGCCGGTCTGGATGAACCCCTGCTGTCCGCCGCCGATATCGACGCTGGTCGCGCTGGTGCCGTCGGCGATTACGGTGACTTCGATAAATCCGTGCAACGTCACCGCCAGACCGTCGTCCATGCGCATGGAAAGGCCCGAAAGATCCTGTCCCGCATTGTTGGTCAGGGTCAGGTGGTTGCCCTCGCGGTCGGCCAGCAGCACGGTGCCGGTGCCGCCGACGCCCAGCGTTCCGGCCTCGTAGGCGGTGTGGCCAAGCGTATCGGAATGCATTCCCGCGATGCCCGCCGCGCCGTGGATGAAATAGATGACGTCGACCAGATCGCCGCTGCGCGAGGCGGCGGCCAGAGAGGGCAGGTCGTAGGAAACACCCGCGAAAACAAAGTTTTCGATGTTTAAAAGATGGGTGGCGATGCCGGTATCAAGACTGGTCAGGGTGACGGTGCCGTCCGCATCGACCGCGACATTGTGGTTGAATACGGATTCGGTGATGTACGTGTCTGTTCCCGCGCCGCCGTCGATGGTGTCCGAACCCACCGAAGCGTAGATCGTGTCGTTGCCGCGCCCGGTGTCGATGACGTTGTCGAGCGCGGAGCCGTATACCGTGTCGTTGCCGTCGCCGGTGTCGAGGTTTTCGATGCCGGTGCGCGCGGCAAGGTCGAGCGTCAGCGCGTGCGAGATCGCGGCCGCGTTGATCGTGTCGGTGCCGCCGTTGGAATCGGTTACCGCAATCGGGTTGGTGTTTTCGTCAGTATAAACATATAGATTATTGTTGGTTGCGGCATCGCCCTGAAGATTAATCGACCAGCCGTTCAGGATTCCCGCCGTGCCGGCGGTGTGGTCCGCGACCTCCAGCGTCCAAACGCCCGTGGCATGCTCGCCCCAGTCGGCGACGGTGGTAAAGGTGAATTCCGACATTGCGCCGGTCACGGGCGCCGCGCTCATCAATATCGAGCGCGTGCCTGAGGGCGAGATCAAGGCGATGTCAAGTTGCGCGGCGGCGGCGTGGGTGATGTCGACGCTTACCTGCACATGATCGAGAATCAAATCGCCGGAAATTGTGATGGTTGAATCAATGCGGCCCGTTCCGTCCGGGATCGGCACGGCCGGGCCGGTGTACGTCTGGTCGATGGTACGAAGATTGGCCTCCGTATGTGTCGTGGTCCATGTTTCGGCAAGGCGTACGGCGGCAAGGGCATCGACCAGTCCGAAGCCGACGCTGTGCGAAAAATGAAGGCCGGTGCCGTTCCAGTTGTCTGCGCCGTTGGTCTGCCAGTCGCTGACCGCGCCGGTCGCGCGGGCGGAATAGGCGAGGATTTCCTGCACGTCGCGGTAGCCGAGATTCGGGTTCGCCTCCAGCATCAGGGCGACGATTCCCGAAACCTCCGGCGTCGCGGCGGAGGTGCCGGAAAGGCTGACGTAATCGCCCGGGAAATAGCCGCCCGCGCCGGATACGTCGTCGGTCGGGATGCTTTGCCCGGGGGCGGAAACGAGCAGTGCCGCGCCGGGGTTGCTGAAAGACGCGGCGGCGCCGGTGGCGGTCATCGCGCCCACAGCGATGACGTGCGGGTCGGCGGTGACACTGTGGTAATCAACGCGGTCCGCGCTGTTGCCGCCGTTTCCGGCGGCGAACAGGATGACGGTGCCCAACCCGCCGCGCCCGTTGAAGGCGGCGTCCTCGATCGCCGCGCGCTGGCCGTCCAGCCACCCATCGGCGTAATTGTCGGCAAAGGCCCCGGCATAGCCCCAGGAATTGCTGGCGATGTCGTTATCCACCATGTGCGTCATCGCGGCGGTGAACTGGTCGGTGGAATCGTCGGCGGTAAAGCTGACGCGCAGGCCCACGAGCGTCGCGTCATAGGCGACGCCGACAATGCCCACGCCGTTGCGCGCGGCGGCCGCGATACCGGCAATGGCGGTGCCGTGGTCGTCGCCGGTTTCCGCCTGCGGCAGCGGGTCGGACCCGGCGAAATCGTAACTGGCCGCAAGGTCGAACCGGCCCGCGAGGTCAGGGTGGGCAAGGTCGAAGCCATCGTCAATCAAGGCGATGCTGACGCCCGCGCCGGTATAATCGGTCCATGCCGGGACGACGTCGATGTCGATGCCGCCCGCCGTATTCAGCAGGTTGGTCTGGTAGACGAAGCGGTCGTCGGTCGGCAGGGTCATGAGGCGGCTATGGTATCAGGTTCGACGAGGATTCCGCCACTAACGGGTTGCAGGCACCCGGTGGTGGTGGGCAGGGTCAGCGGCAGGCCCGCGCGGGCGCGGGCGGCGAGGTAGGCGAAGCCTTCGGCCTCGATGAAATCGCCGGACCAACCCAGCGTATCGGCGTCGGTCACCGGCAGACGGGTTTCGAGGCCGCGCATGATGGCCGCGTTGTGTCGTCCGCCGCCGCAGACGAGCAACCGCCGGGTCGGGCCGGGCAGGCGGTCGAGCGCCGCGAAAACCCCGGCCACCGTGAAGGCGGCGAGCGTGGCCGCGCCGTCCTCGGGCGAAAGGTCATCAACGCGGCAGGATGCAAAGGCGTCGCGGTCGAGGGATTTGGGCAGGGTGCGCGCGAAATAAGGGTTTTCCAGCCATTTCTGGATGCGGGCGCGATCGGGCGCGCCCTTGAGGGCCGTTTCGCCGTTCCGGTCCATCGATTCCCCGGTCGCGCGCCGCATCCAGTCGTCGATCAGGGCGCTGGCCGGGCCGGTGTCGCAGGCGTAAATCGCCTCGCCATCAATCCAGGTGATGTTGGCGACGCCGCCTAGGTTGAGGACGGCGGCCGGTTCCTCCAGCTCCGCCTTGCGCACCAGCGCGCGGTGGTACAGCGGCAGAAGCGGTGCGCCCTGACCCCCGTGGCGCATGTCGTTCGAACGAAAATCGTACATGACCGGAAGGCCCGTGGCGGCGGCAAGGCGCGGGCCGTCGCCGATCTGCCATGTGCGGGCGTTGGCGGGGTCGTGGAACACGGTCTGGCCGTGAAAGGCAATCAGGTCGATTTGTCCGGCATGCCCGAAATCGCGGACTGCGTTTATATGCCAGTCGGTCACGAGGGTTTGGGCTATCGCGGCGGCCTCGTTTTCCGGGGGCCTGCCCAGCACGGCGCGGATCGCCGCGCGGACGGTTTCGGGGTAGGGGGTGAAGGCGCGGGCCAGCACCTCGCCCGCCGCGATGCCGTCGGTGTGCAGCAGTGCGGCGTCGATGCCGTCCATCGACGTGCCGCTCATCAATCCCAGAACGCGCTGCGTCTTTGCCATAGCGCGATTTTCTGCTATCCGTAGGGCAAAGTCATGCATTTTTGAAAAAAGGGCGGGCCATGGCCTATAAATCCGAATTCCTCAACGTCATGCACGCGCGCGGCTTTATCCACCAGTGCAGCGATTTCAACGGGCTGGATCACCGCCTTCTGGAAGGAACGCAATCCGCCTATATCGGTTTCGATGCTACCGCGCCTTCATTGCATGTCGGCAATCTGGTGCAGATCATGATGCTGGCGTGGTTCCAGCGTTGCGGCCACCGGCCGATCACGCTGATGGGCGGCGGGACGACGCGGGTCGGCGATCCGTCGGGCAAGGACGAGGCGCGCAAGCTTTTGTCTGTGCAGACGATCAACGACAATATCGCGGGCATCCAGAAGGTCTTCGCCAATTTCATCGATTACGGCACCGATCAGGCGATGATGGCGAATAACGATTCATGGCTGGCGACCCTGAATTACATCGATTTCCTGCGCGACGTGGGCCGGCATTTTTCGATCAACCGGATGCTGACCATGGATTCGGTCAAGTTGCGGCTGGAGCGCGAGCAGCCTTTGTCGTTTATCGAATTCAACTACATGATCCTGCAAAGCTATGACTTCGTCGAATTGTGCAAACGGCACGGCACGATTTTGCAGATGGGCGGGGCCGACCAGTGGGGGAACATCGTCAACGGTGTCGAACTGGGGCGGCGGATGCACGGATATGCGCTGTATGCCCTGACCACGCCGCTTTTGACCACCGCGGACGGCAAGAAGATGGGCAAAACCGCCGCCGGGGCGGTGTGGCTGAACGCCGCGATGTTGCCGGTTTACGATTACTGGCAATTCTGGCGCAATACGGCGGATGCCGATGTGGGCCGGTTTTTGAAATTGTTCACGTTTCTGCCGCTGGACGAGATCGCGCGGCTGGAGGCGTTGGGCGGGACCGAAATCAACGAGGCCAAGAAAATCCTTGCGACCGAAGCCTGCGCCCTGTGCCACGGGCGCGAGGCCGCGCAAGCCGCGGAGGAAACCGCCCGCCGGACCTTCGAGGACAATGCGGCGGGCGCGGATTTGCCGAGCGTGACCATCGCCCGCGCGCAGCTGGAGGCGGGGATCACGCTGATCGACCTGCTCAAGCAGGTCGGGTTCGCAGCCTCGAACGGCGAGGCACGGCGCCTGATCCAGGGCGGCGGCGCCTATGTCAACGACAACCCGGTGGAAAGCGACGCGTTCAAATGCACGCTCGACCATCTGGGCGCGGACGGGTCGATCAAAATTTCGTCCGGCAAGAAGAAACACGCGCTGGTCAGGCCGGCCTAGAAACCAGGTCCGACGCCGGGGTTTGATTTCCCCCGCGTTATGCCGTAATGTCCCCCCTCATGACGGACCGGATCGAAAAAGACCTCCTCGCTGCCCGCGACGGGCGGGATGTCAGTTTTTTCGACCTTTATTCCATCGACCAGCTTTCGCAAGCCGATATCGACCTGATCCTTGACCTCGCGCGCGCGTTTCGCGCGCATGAAACGTATAAATTCGCGTTCAACAAAGGCTGTTCGATGGTGAACGCCTTTTTCGAGAGTTCGACCCGCACGATGTCGAGTTTCGACCTTTCGGCCAAGCAGCTTTCGATGGACACCAGCAATGTCGGCTCGTCCTCCTCGACCAACAAGGGGGAAAGCTTCCTTGATACCGTCGAAACGCTGGATTCCTATAATCTTAAGGTCATCGTCGTGCGCACCAAGGAATCGGGCGTGGCGCAGGTGCTGGCGCGGCATGTCGGCGCGTCGATCATCAACGCGGGCGACGGCTGGCACGAACATCCGACGCAGGGGCTTCTCGACGCCTTGACCATGCTTGACCGCTTCAAGGCGAAATCGCTTTCGGGCAAGACGATCACCATCGTCGGCGACGTGATGCATTCGCGCGTCGCTGGTTCGTTGATCCGCATCATAAAGAAGCTCAAGGGCGATATCCGCATCGCCGCGCCGCAAACCTTCGTTCCGGCGGGAATCGAGAATTTCGGGCTCAAGGTTTTTCACTCGCTGGAAGACGCGCTGGAAGGCGCCGACGTGGTTTATGCCCTGCGGGTGCAGGAGGAGCGCGGCGCGGCCGGGTTCATCCCCACTTTGCGCGAATATTCCAAAATGTACGGCATCAGCAAGGTGCGGCTCGATCTGGCGAAACCGAAAGCGATGCTGATGCACGCCGGGCCGGTGCGCCGCGACATCGACGTGCATTCCGCGCTGGTCACGCTTGATAACCGGTCCCATATTTTACAACAGGTCGAAAACGGCATGGCCGTGCGCAAGGCGCTTTTGTGGCTTTTGGCCAACCGCATGGACGGCCGCGTGAAGGAGGCGCATTTGCGATGAGCGGCGATCTTCTGATCCGCGGCGGCCATGTCGTCGATCCTGCGAACGGGCTGGACGGTCCGGCCGATATTCTGGTGCGCGACGGGAAAATCGCGGGCGTGGGCAAGAACCTCAAATCCGGGGCCGGTACGGTCATCGATGCCAAGGGGCTTACCGTCACACCGGGCCTGATCGACCTGCAGGTGCATATGCGCGAGCCGGGGCGCGAGGACCGCGAGACGATCGAAACGGCATCCCGCGCGGCGCTGGCGGGCGGGGTGACCTCGGTCGTCGCCATGCCCAACACGACGCCGGTCGCCGACAACCAGACGGTGATCGAATTCGTGCTCAAGCGCGCGCGGGAGGTCGATCTGGTCAATGTCTACCCGACCGGCGCGATTACGCGCGGGCAACAGGGCTCGATGCTGGCCGAGATCAACGAGTTGAAGAAATCCGGCGCAGTCGCCGTCACCGACGACGGGGTGGACGTGCAGGATGAAAACATCCTGCGCCGCGCGCTGGAATACACCAAGACCTGCGACATATTGTTGATGAGCCATTGCGAAACCGAATCCCTGACCGCCGGTGGCGTGATGCACGAAGGTTGGGTTTCGACGCAGCTTGGCCTGCCGGGGACGTCTGCCGCGTCGGAGGACCTGGCCGTCGTCAAAAACATCTTGCTGGCCAATCTGTGTGGCGCGCGGCTGCATCTTCTGCACAATTCGTCGGAAGGCGCCATTGCCGCGATCCGCGCCACAAAAAAATCCGAGCGGCGCAACGTCACCGCCGAAGTCTCGGTCCAGCATTTCGCGCTGAGCGACGAAGAATGCCTTGGCTACAACACCAACGCGAAAATGTATCCGCCGCTGCGTTCGGCCGAGCATATCGCCGCTGTCATCGCCGGCATCAAGGACGATACGGTAGACGCGTTCACCACGGACCACGCGCCGCATATCGAGCCGGACAAGCTGGAGCCGTTCGTTCATGCCGCGTTCGGGTCGACGGGGTTGGAAACCAGTTTCGCGGTGATGCATAGCTATCTGGTCCGGGCCGGGCATATTTCGCTGGCCAAGGGCATATCCAAGATGACGGTGGAGCCCGCGAAGATCCTGCGCATCGAAAAAGGCACGCTTTCCGTCGGCGCGGATGCGGACATCGCGATATTCGATACCAAGAAAAGTTGGGTTGTCGATGCGCGCGAAAGTTTTTCCAAAGGCAAAAACTGCGTTTTCGACGGCAAAAAACTGACCGGAAAGGCAGAATACACCATCGTCGGCGGGCGCGTGAAATTCGCCGGAGGGTCGATTGTGGGAAATTGAATCCTGGCTGTTGGTGCCGGCGGGGTTCGTTTTGGGAATCGCAGCGGTGGTTTTCGGCGGGACGATGTTTTTCACCATTCCGCTGATGCAGGCCTTATTCCCGCAGGCCGGGTTCGGCGTCATCGTCGGCAACGCGAAAACCGGCAGTTTTTTCCGCAGCATCGGTTCGACCGTATCGACGCATTCGCAGATCGCCTATCGCCAGAATTTGAAAATTTCCACGCTGGCACTGGTTGGCACCGTCATCGGCGCGTCGGCGATCGCGCAGTTAAGCCAGATATGGCTGTTCCCCGCCGTTGTCGTGTCGATCATGCTGGCGGTTTGGGCGCCGCGGCTTGCGCCTTTTATCAGCGAAAAAACCTTTCATGCCGCCGCGTTCTTGATCGGGATTTATGCGGGGTTGTTCGGCGCGGGCATCGGGGTCTTGTTGCTGGCGTTGTTGCGGCTGAAATTCCCGGACGATGCGGATATCGCCTTCGTCAAGATACAGGCGCGGTTCGTCGAGTTTCTTTTGGTCATCTCGGCGGTCGTGACGCACTGGCTGCACGGCAATCTGGTCGCGGCAATCTGGGTGCCGTGGTCCGCGGGCGCACTGGTCGGCGGTTATACCGGGGGGTTGATGCTCAACCGGTTGGGCGGGCTTTCGCCGCGCGTGCAAAAATCGGTCCTGTACGCCAGTTTCGCGCTGGCGTTTTGTGTCGCCGGGTATCAGTTCGTTTCCGATTTCGCGCCGTTGCTGAAAACCCCGTCCTGATCCGCACCCATGACCGGCGGCGCGCGGCGGTAGGCGACGGGGGTTTCCGAAAGTTTGACCGGATTGCCGACCAGCGCAATGGGCGCAGGCGCGGCAGGGTGGTCCATATGCACGATCATGTCGCGCGCGTGTAATTGCGGCAGGTGGAGCGCATCAAGCATCGAATTGACCGGCCCGCAGGGCACGCCGCGCGCGATCAGGCCTTCCATCCAGTGTTTGACCGGGTGCGCGGCGATTATCTGCGCGATCATCGGAGTCAGGGTCTCGCGGTGGATGACGCGCTGTTCGTTGGTCGCAAAGCGTTGATCGCGCGCGAGTTCGGGGCGGCCCGCGAATTCACAAAAATGTGCGAACTGATGGTCGTTGCCTACCGCCAGAATGACCCAGCCGTCCGCCGCCTGAAAGGCGTTGTAGGGCACGATCGTCGTGTGCGCGTTGCCGACGCGCGGCGGGTTTTGTCCGCTGGTCAGCGCGTATTGCGCGATATTGGTGAGCATCGCGAGGGCGGAATCAAGCAGCGCCAGATCGACATGCTGGCCGCGCCCGGTTTCATCGCGCGCGCGCAAGGCGGCCAGAATACCGATCACGGTATTGAGGCCCGTGACGTAGTCGATGATCGCAACCCCCGCCTTGACCGGCCCACCTGAGGGTTCGCCGGTGACGCTCATAAACCCGGACAGGCCCTGAATGATGAAGTCATAGCCGGGTTCCTGCGCCCATGGCCCCGTCTGGCCGAAGCCCGTGATCGAGGCATAAACCAGCCGGGGATAGCGGGTTTTAAGCTGTTCATAGCCAAAGCCAAGGCGCGCAAGACTTCCGACCTTGAAGTTTTCAACCAGCACGTCGGCATCGCGCAGCAGGGCGTGCAGTTTTTCGCGGTCCTGTTCGCGCGCAAGGTCCAGCACCACCGAGCGTTTGTTGCGGTTGGCGGAAAGATAATAGGCGCTTTCGTCCGTTTCCCGTCCTTCGCCGTCTTTAAGAAAAGGCGGCCCCCAGGCGCGGGTGTCGTCGCCTTCCGGCGGGCGTTCGATCTTGATTACGTCGGCGCCGAGGTCGCCAAGCATCTGGGTGCAGACAGGCCCCGCCAGCACGCGGGTCAGGTCGACCACCCTGATGTTCTTAAGCGGCCCGTTCGCCCCGGTCATCCCGCCCCCGTCGCGAACAGGGGCAGGGCGGGGGCGAAGCGGATGACGGCGACCAGCACCGCGCCCGCGCAGAAGCCGGGCCCTGCGGGAATGGTCATTTCGCGGAAAGAGTCGGATTTGCCGTTGCGGCATCGTTGCCAGACCAGCAGGGCGATGCCGTGCAGCAGACCCATCATCGCGCCCGCGCACAGCGCCTCGATCGCGCCTTCGAGGCCAAGCCAGATACCCGCCGCGCCGATCAGCTTGATGTCGCCCAGTCCCATCGTTTCAAAGCCGTAGATGCGGTTCGCCACCAGCCGGATCAGGCCTAGCGCGCCCGCACCCGCCGCCGCACCCGCCGCCGCGTCCCACCACGGGCCGACATAAGGCCAGGCGGCCCAGCGGAAAAGAACGCCGCACACCGCCAGCGCGAACACCAGTTCGTCGGGCAGAAGGCGAAGTTTCAGGTCGATCGCGCACAGCCATGCGACGAGCAGAAAACCGAAAAAAAACAGGATGCAGACGGCGATGGAAGGCCAAAGGAACATGGCCTCAAGCTAGGGGATGGCCCGCGTTCCGACAAGGTATAAAGCGTTTTCATAAGCATTTTTTGAAGACGTCCGTGCGCAAGCGGTTTGACGCGCGGGCGTTGTTTGGTAGGTTAGGAAAAAGATTCGCACAGCAAAAAGACGAAACAGATGGCTTCCAAGAAAGACGACGAAATCCTGCGCTACGACCGGATGGTCGAACGGGCGCTGCGCGGCGTGGTACGCGAGGCGGTACGCGAGGTCATCCGCGACGGGCTTTCGGGCGACCACCATTTTTACATCACCTTCCTGACCGAGCATGATGGGGTGAAGATTCCGGATTACCTGAGCGAACGCTATCCCGGCGAAATGACCATCGTGCTGCAGTACCAGTTTTACGATCTTGAGGTCGACGACGAGATGATGCGGGTGACGCTGTCGTTCAACAACGTGCCGGAGCGGCTGGAAATCCCGCTGCCCGCGATCACCATCTTTGCCGATCCATCGGTTAATTTCGCGTTGCAGTTCCAGCCGCTGGAAGGCGCGGAAGGCGACGGCGACAAGCCAAAAGGCAAAAAGCCCAAGGCCGAAAAAGGCGAAAAGGCGGACAAGGACGCCGCGCAGAAATCGGGCGAGGTGGTGAGCCTTGACCAGTTCCGCAAGAAATAATGGCCGTTCACTGGACAATTGAAACCGAGGCCGCGCGCGGCCCGCTGGATGTGCGCATCGACAAGGGCGAATGGGTTGACGCCGCGCGCGGGCGCACGGTGCCTTATAAAATCTACCGGCCTGAAACGCTCGATTCCGGGCCTTATCCGGTCGTAATTTGGTCGCATGGGCTGGGCGGCACGCGCGACGGGGCGGGGTATCTGGGCCGGTATCTGGCCAGTCACGGGTTTTTGCACATCCATATCCAGCACGACGGCACGGACGACAGTCTGTGGCGCGGGATGCCGGGACATCCATGGGACAATATCCGCAACGCGCATATCCCGTGGGAAACGGTCCGCAACCGTTATCTGGACGTGCCGTTCGCGCTCGACCGGCTGATGGAGATGAATGCGCGGGATGATTTTTACCGCGGGCGCATGGATTTTTCGCGGCTGGGTATGTCCGGCCATTCTTTCGGCGCGCTGACCACGCAGGTGATCTGCGGCCAACTGGCGGGGCGCGAGGTGCCCGAAGACCTCAGCGACGGGCGGTTTCTGGCAGGTGTATTATACAGTCCCGTGCCTGCGTTCCGGCACCAGCTTGGCGGGGAAAACGTATACCAGTCGATCAAGCGGCCGCTTTTGCACATCACCGGGACCGAGGATTTAAGCCCGGTCGAAGGGTTCGGCATGGAGCGGCGGGTCGAGGTGTTCACGGGTGCGGGCGACGTCGACCAGTATCTGTTCGTGCTGGAGGGTGGGGACCACATGGTGTTCAACGGGTCGCGCGGGCAGCTTGAAGCCTATGACGGGATCGAGGCGCATCAGGACATGATCTGCATCGCGGCGCATGCGTGGTGGGATGCGTGGCTCAACCGCGACGAAGGCGCGCGCGGCTGGATCGATTCCCACGCTGCGCACTGGGCCAGCGGCCGGGGCGAATTCCGCAAACGCTAAAGTCAGGATTTGGCTTTATCTTCGTGGATACGGCGTTCCTGCACCACCGTCACCGGCGGATTCATGTTCCAGGTGACCTGTTGCGGGAACGGTATCTCGATCCCCGCCTGATCGAAGGCTTTTTTCATGCGGCGGTTGAATTCGCGCCCGATGTTCCATTGCTGGATCGGCAGGGTCTTGATGCGCGCCTTGATGACGACCGAGGAATCGGCAAAGCGGTCGACGCCCGCGATTTCCAGATCGTCGAGAATCCGGTCACGAAAGGCCGGGTCGGCCCGCAATTCTGCGGATACCGTGCGCATCACCTCGACCACGCGGTCCGTATCCTCCTTATAGGCTACGCCCATTTCAAACACGTACATGCCGAAATCCTTGGTGCGGTTGGTCACGGTCGTAATCGCGCTGTAGGGCACGGTATAGACGGCGCCGTCGTAATCGCGCAGCTGGATCTTGCGTAGCGTAATTTTTTCGATCACGCCGCTATGGCCGCCTATACTGACGACATCGCCCACGCGCATCACGTCTTCGAGGATCAGGGTGAAACCGGAGAGGAAATCCTTGACCATCGTCTGTGCGCCGAAGCCGATGGCAACGCCGACGATGCCTGCGCCGGCCAGCAAGGGCAGGATATTGATGCCGATTTCGGAAAGCAGCATCAGGAAAAAGACAAGCGCGAACGCCATGAAAGCAATGTTGCGCACGATCGGCAGGATGGTGGAAACGCGGCTGGAATTCGCGCCATCCAGGCGTACGAAGGTCAAATGCAGGATGGCGTTGAGGATTTCCCAGACGATGGTGGCCAGCGCGATGACGAAGCCAACGTTGATGATCATGCCGATACTGTGACGGAACCATTCGCTTTCAAACGGGTTGTAATCGGATTCAACTCCCCAGATCAGCATCAGGCTGTAAAGCATCAGCCCCAGCAGGCCGATGGTGACGACAAAGCGCAGAACGCGCGCGTAAAAACGCAGGCGCGCCGCCGGCATGTCCAGCCATTTGACCGCGCGGTCGGTCCAGTACAAGGCCTTGGTCGCGCCGCGCCGGAAGAAAAAGACCAATCCGACCCCCAAAAGCGCGGTCAGCAGCGAGAGGCCGATCCGTCCGACGGTCGAGCCCTTGAGGTTGTTGCGCGCAAGGAAATTCTGATACCGGTCGATCAGTTTGTTTGTAAAGTTGTCGACGCCCAGAGTCTTGGTCAACGGGGCAATGGTTTCTTGCCCTTCGTCCATATCCCCGGGCTGGGCTTGCGTTTTTTCAAGGGCCTTCAAATTCTGGATGAATTCGGTGCGCGCGGTGTCGCTTTCCAGCGTGGTGATCAGTTTTTTAAGATCGTCCTGCGAAACGGTGACGCTGGCCTTTGCCGGTGGCGTGCCGGTGGCTTGCGCCCATACAGGCGCGGCGGATGCGGCGCACAGCGAAAGGGCGAGGAAAAAAAGCGCGAATTTCAGGTTCCGAAGCATGGTCCCATATTGGCATGCCGTGTCTTGAATTCAACCCCGGCGACCCAATTTACTGTTACCTAGTTGCGCAGGGGCTTGCCCTTGTCGAGCATGTGCTCGATGCGGGCGAGGGTGCCGTCCTTGCGCACAAGCTGCATGAAATTCTCGTATTCAAGGCGCAGCAGCGCGTCTTCCTCCACCGGTTTGGTCGGGTCGGCGTCGGGGCCGCCCGTCAGCACCGTGGCCAGCGCATCGCTGACGACCATGTCGTAGGGCGTGGCCTTGCCCGATTTGCGCAGGTCGGAAAGCGCGAGGTCGAGCGCGAATTTCCCCGACGGGCCCGGCAGGGGCACCGCCATGGGCTGGGGCGCGGCGTAATCCCGCGCCAGTTCGGCGGCTTTGGCGCGGGCATCGAACAACAGGCGGTCGCGGTTCATGGTGATCGCGTCGGTATCTTTCAGGTAACCGACGTCGCGCGCGTCATCGGCCGATTTGGCGATGCGGGCGAGGCCAATGGTTTCAAAGGCCTGTTTGACGTGCGGGATCGGCCCCTTGGCGGCGCCGGGTTTGAGGCTGCGCCGGTAATATCTTTGGAGCATTTCCTTGCAGCCACCCCAACCGGGAATCAGGCCGACGCCGACTTCGACCAGACCACAATAAAGTTCGGCGTGCGCCTGTACGTGGTCGGATGCCAGCAGGATTTCGCAGCCGCCGCCAAGGGCAAGGCCGGAGGGCGCGGCCACGACCGGGAAGGGCGCGTATTTCAAGCGTTTGTACGCTTCCTGTCCGCCGCCGACCAGTTCCTCGATCTGCGGCCAGAGAGCGACGTTGATCGCGAACAGCGCGAGGCCCAGATTGGCCCCCGCCGAGAAGGCGGAACCTTCATTATAGACGACCAACGCCTTGTACGCGCCATCCGATCCTTCGATCAGGTCGCAGGCGGTATGGATCGCGGCATGGATCTGGTCGTCGATCGCATTCATTTTCGAGGTGAATTCAAGGCACACCACGCCTTCGCCCACGTCCCAAAGCGCGGCCGACGCGTTTTTGAACAGCGGTTTGCCCGCGCGCTTGAAGTCGGCCAGAAGCAGTACGCCCTGCGCACGTTCCAGTTTGCGATATTTGCCGTCGACGCCGAAATATTGCAGCTGGCCGCCTTCGGTTTTGTAAAAAGAATTGTCGCCGATTTTTTCCAGCAGGGGCGGCACCGGACGGCCTTCGGATTTCAGCCTGTCGGCGAACCATTTTGGGCCGAGCGCGTCGATCATTTCAAACGGGCCGAATTTCCAGTTGGTGCCAAGGCGCATCGCCTCGTCCACCGCGGCGACGCTGTCCGCGATCTGGGGTACGAGGCCCGCAGCATAGGCGAGCGTTTGCGAAAGCACGTCCCAGGCGTAAACGCCGCCGATATCGGGGTGCTGGACCACGGCGCGCAGGCCGCCCTTGCCCGCATCGGCGGATTCCAGTTTCGGCCTGTCGGCGGGGCGGTAGGATTTTTCAGGGTCGAATGGCGACGCGTCGAGCCGGATGGCCAGTTTGTTGCGCTTTTCGTCAAGGCGGTAAAAACCGCCCTTGCCCTTGCGGCCGGTGTAGCCGCCCGCGATCATTTCACGCACCAGCGGAATGTCGCGGTAGATTTTGCGGTATTCGTCGCCATCGGGCAGGGTGGAGAGCAGGGATTTCGCAAGATGCGGCATCAAATCCACGCCGACCAGATCGATCAGGCCGAAAATGCCGGTCTTGGGCACGCCGATGGGTTTGCCCATGATGGCGTCCACCACCTCGATGGGCACGTTGCGGTCGATCGCGGCGTTGACGCCCGCCTGCATCCAGAAGGTCAGGATGCGGTTGACGATAAAGCCGGGGGTGTCCTTGCATTCCACCACACCCTTGCCAAGGCGGATGTCGCAGAATTCGCGCAAGGCCGCGACCGCGTCGGGCCGCGTCTTGGGTCCGATCACGATTTCAAGCAGGCGCATATAGCGCACGGGATTGAAAAAGTGCGTGATCAGGAAGTCGGCGGCGAAGGATTCGGGTTGGCCTTCGACCAGCTTGGCAAGCGGAATGGTCGAGGTGTTGGAGGAAACGATCGATCCCTTGCGGCGGTGTTTTTCGATTTTTTCATAGGTCGCGTGTTTGACCGCCAGATCCTCCAGCACCACTTCGACGATCCAGTCGCACTGGGCGATTTTTTCGATGTCGTCTTCCAGATTTCCGGGCGTGATCAGTTTCACGTTGCGCGGATGCATCAGCGGCGCGGGATCGGCCTTGAGCATTTTTTCGATTGCGCCTTGCGCGAACCTTGAACGGTCATGCGCGCCCGCGTCTTTCGGGACAATGTCGAGCAGCAGCACCTCGACGCCCGCGTTCGCGATCTGGGCGGCGATGCCCGATCCCATGACGCCGGAACCGATAACGGCGACCTTGTCGATGCTGGTCATTTTCTTTTCGAATCCCTGGGAAGGTTTTTAAGCCATTTTTCTTTGAGTTCGCGCATGGCGATCACGGAAAGCAGATAGCCGCCCGCCGGGATGACCGCATGCCAGAAGACATGATTGACCCTTAGGGTCGGTAGGTAGATGGTCAGCACCAGCACGATCAGGGCCGCAATCGCGAAATGGCGCACCCACGAGCTTTCCCATGCCTGTTCCTTTTTCGCCTGGGCGTTTTTCTTGCGCATGGCGTCCATTTCATCAAGCGAGGTCAGCGATTTCTGCATCTTGATGCTGGCGATGTAGCTGCCGTCCTCCAGCCGGTGCGAGCCGCGCGAAACGACGGCATAGCCAAGCTGGGTATAAAAATGTTCTGCGGTGATGCTGGAATCGAGGGTCAGGGTGTTCAGCCCCATGCCGGTCGCGATCTGTTCCAGTGCATCGACCAGTTTGCGGCCCACGCCCATGCGCCCGTAATCAGGGTGGACGTAGCATGCGCGCAGTTCGCCCTGCAGCGGGGCGATGCAGCCAAGGCCGGCCAAAGTCGTGCCGTCGAAGGCGCCGATGCGGATTTCCTCGTCCGCGCTGCTGTTATAGCGCGCGATGCGCGCGTCGCTGATCGGGCCGGACCATGCATCCAGCACTTCGGGTGGGTAGTCATGGCTGGCCGTCGCGTGCACGGCGGCGTGGTGCACGCGCAGGAAATTCGCGGCGTCGGCCGGTCCCAGCGGGCGGATGGTGACCTTGCGGCGGAATTTCATGCCGCCTCGATAATCGTGGCGACGCCCTGACCGCCGCCGATGCAGGCGGTGGCCAGGCCGATTTTCTTCTTCTCGCGCCGCAAAAGGCTTGCGAGTTTTCCGGTGATGCGCGCGCCGGAAGCGCCAAGCGGGTGGCCGAGCGCGATCGCGCCGCCATCGAGGTTGAGTTTGCCTTCGTCGATGCCAAGGTCGCGGATGACCGGCAGGCTTTGCGCGGCAAAGGCCTCGTTCAGTTCGACGATGTCGATGTCCTTCATCGTCAGGCCCGCGCGCTTAAGGGCCTTTTGTGTCGCCGGGACCGGGCCGATGCCCATGATTTCGGCATCGCACCCGGTGGATGCGAAGGCCAGAATGCGGGCCAGTACGGGCAGCTTATGCGCCTTGGCGTAATCCTCGGAGGCGACCAGCACGGCGGCGGCGCCGTCGGTCAGGGGAGAGGCGGTCCCGGCGGTGACGCTGCCCTTTTCGTCGAAGGCAGGTTTAAGGCCGGCCAGCGCCTCAAGCGTGGTGTCGGGGCGGATGCAGCCGTCTTCCGCCACCCCAGCGATGGGTACGATTTCATCGCGGAATTTGCCGGATTCACGAGCGGCGGCGGCCTTTTTCTGGCTTGAAAGCGCGAATTTCTCCTGTTCCGCGCGGGGAATACCGTATTTTTTCGCAAGGTTTTCCGCGGTTTCACCCATGCCCATATAGATTTGCGGGTAGGTGTCCTTCAGTGCCGGGTTGGGCATCGGGTTGAAGCCGCCCATCGGCACGCGGGTCATCGATTCGACCCCGCCGCAGACAAAGACGTCGCCCTGTCCGGCGGCGATCTGCGCCGCGGCGTAGTGGATCGCCGACATGGACGAGCCGCACCAGCGGTTGACCGTGATGCCGCCTACCGAAACCGGCAGACCCGCCGCCACCGCGACGATGCGGCCCAGATTGAAACCCTGTTCGCCTTCCGGGAAGGCGTTGCCCAAAATCAGGTCCTCAATCACGGCGGGGTCGATGCCGGTTTCGGCGACCAGCGCGCGGATAACCGCGGCGGCCATGTCGTCAGGCCGGGTACGGGCCAAGGCGCCCTTGGACGCAAAGGTAAAGGGGGAGCGTTTGTAGCCGCAGATCACGGCCTTGCGCAAAGCGGGGGAGGTCATGCATGTTTCCCTAAGATAGTGACGTTTGTAACGGTACCGCATTCGTGCCGCCGGGAAAAGGCGCAAAGACAGGTGTGTCGCCGCGTGCGTTGAGGCATGCATTGACAGGCCCCCTTTTTCCATGGCAATGGACGACACGCCCATACAGCGACCAGACGGAGGAGTTTGCCGTGCCCGATATCAGAGGTTTGAAACGCAGCTGCGCGAGTTGCGCCACGCGTTTTTACGATTTCAACAAGACGCCCATCATTTGTCCCAAATGCGGGGCCGAGTTCACGGGGATCGTCAAGATCCGCACAAGGCGCGGCCGCAACGTCATCGACGAGGCCAAGGCCCGCGCCGCGCAGGAGCAGGAGGACGATGTCGCCGACACCGTCGAGGAGGATGACGAGCACCGCACCACGGTCAGCCTGGACGAGGTCGAGGAAGACGAGAACAAGGGCGGCGACGAGGAAGACGGCGAGGATGCAGGTGATCTGGATCTCGACGATCTTGAAGACGGTGATGCCGGCGATGACGACGACGAGGATCTTGAAGACATCGACGAAGACATCGACGTGGACGACAAGGATTAAGGCCTGCGTTTTTTAAGCGGCATTTTCACGATCCCCGGCCGATTTGCCGGGGATTTTTATTTTTCCAAGCGGTACAGGCGCAGGATACGGCGCAGATTCGGGGCGATGCCGCGGTCGATGCGGCTGATCAGGAACGTCGTGGCCAGAATGACGCGCAGGATCGCGGCGCGTTCCGGGATCAGGCGCTGGCCGCGCACGTGCATGTCGATGATTGCGTCGCCTGCGGTGTCGTCGAACCATTCGGCGCCATCGGGGCGGGCCGACAGGCGGATGCCGATGACTGGATTGAGCCGCAGGCCATGCGTGCCCACCGATCCGGCCATGATTTCAATCGTATACTGGTCCGGGGCGCGGGTTTCGACCTGATAGCACAGGAAATCGTTTTCGGGCGCGGGTGCCCCGGGGCGTGCGGGGTAGTAGGCCTTGCCGCCGTCATGGACAATGCAGGAAAACATCGGCCAGCCCGGAGGCGGCCACGGCATATCCGTGTCGATATCCGTCGTTTTTACCGGGCTTTCCAGTCCGTTTCTTGTTCCGCCTTGGGGACCGTCTTGCGGCGGTGCGGACACCGCGGGCGGCGTTCTGCGCGCTCCCACCATGAAATCCCATCCCTGATTGTTTTTTTGTGTGCTTTATTTTTCCCAAAGTTAGGGAAAAATTTCAACAATAAACTTATTGCGGGAATGAAATAATATTGCGCGTATGTGTACGTGCCGGTGTATGTGTTTGCACGTCAGGTAGCGATTCCAAGGGCCGCACGGGCTTTCGCGTTCTGCTCCTCGGTTCCTGCCAGAACCCAGCCCTGGGTCAGCATGCGGGTCATGTACTGACGATTATAGATGAAGCTGGCGATCACCTGCCACACGCCCACGGTGAGGAATGTGAAAAGCGCGTGCAACGCCGCGACCATCAATTCACCGCGAAACAACGGCACGAACCAGCCGAAAAACAGGTAGGTCCAGCTGTAGCCGTAAAGTCCGTCGCGGACGAGGCCGCTTTCGACATGACGAATGGGGATGATCGTAGCCATAGTCTGCGTCTTTCTTTATTCAACGGTGACGGATTTTGCCAGATTGCGCGGTTGGTCGACGTCCGTGCCCTTGGCGATGGCCACGTGATAGGCCAGCAGTTGCACAGGGATCGCGTAAAGAACCGGGGCGGTGAAGGGGTGGACCTCCTCCATCTCGACCGGCCAGCGCACGGCGCCGGACATTTTTTCCATGCCCGCGCGATCGCTGACCATCATGACCTGTCCACCGCGCGCGACAGTTTCCTGTACGTTCGAGGCGGTCTTTTCAAACAGGTTGTCGTTGGAGGGCGCCAGCACCACCACGGGCACATGTTCGTCGATCAGCGCGATCGGCCCGTGCTTCATTTCACCTGCAGCGTAACCTTCGGCGTGGATATATGAGATTTCCTTGAGCTTGAGGGCGCCTTCAAGCGCCAGCGGGTATAGCGCGCCCCGGCCCAGATACAACACGTCGCGGGCCAGTGCGATATCCTTGGCGACTTTTTCGATCGCCTCGTCGGCGTTGAGAATGCGCGCGCACAAGGCCGGGATATGGCGCAAAGCACGGGTCAAATCGCGTTCACGTTCGTGGTCGATGGCGCCGCGTTTGACCGCGATGGCCAGCGCGATGCAGGCCAGCGTGGTCAACTGGGTGGTGAAGGCCTTGGTCGAGGCGACGCCGATTTCAGGTCCCGCCAGCGTATGCAGCACGGTGTCGGATTCGCGTTCGATCGTGCTTTCGATGGTGTTGACGATGGACAGCACCTTTTGCCCCTGACGGCGGCAATAGCGCATGGCTTCGAGCGTATCGAGAGTTTCGCCAGACTGGCTGACGACGATCACGCCGCCGCCCTTGGGCATCGGCGCCTCGCGGTAACGGAATTCCGAGGCGATGTCGATTTCGACCGGGATGCGGGCAATCTGCTCGAACCAGTACTTGGCAACCATGCAGGCATAAAACGCCGTGCCGCAGGCCAGCATGGTGATGCGCGGTGCGTCAGCCATATCGAGCACGCCCGCGGGCATCGCCACCGTGCCGGTCGACGGATTGATGAAGGAGTTGAGCGTGTCGCCGATCACAGTCGGCTGCTCATAGATTTCCTTGAGCATGAAATGCTTGTAATCACCCTTGCCCGTGGCCGCGCCGGACTGGGCCGTGACACGGATCTGGCGGCGTACGTCCGCACGCGTACGGTCATAGACGCGCGCGCCTGCACGGGTGATGATCACGCGGTCGCCGTCTTCCAAAAAGCAGATGCGGTTGGTCAGCGGCGCCAAGGCGTAGGAATCGGAAGCGAGGAACATTTCGCCATCGCCGAAGCCGACGGCCAATGGCGTGCCCTGACGCGCGCCGATCATCAGGTCATGCTCGCCGGCAAAAATCATGGCGAGAGCATAAGCGCCTTCGAGCCGGTCGAGCGCTTTGTCCGTCGCGTCCTGCGCGCTCATACCCTGATTCATGTAATGGGTGATCAGTTGCGCCACGACCTCGGTATCCGTGTCGGTTTCAAAACGGATCTGGTGCGATTCCAGTTCGGCCTTGAGTTCGCGGTAGTTTTCGATGATGCCGTTGTGGACCACCGCGACCTTGTCGGTCGCGTGCGGGTGGGCGTTGCGAGTGGACGGTCCGCCATGGGTGGCCCAGCGCGTATGGCCGATCCCCACGATTCCGGCCAGCGGTTCCGCCGCGAGCAGGGTTTCAAGGTTGGAAAGTTTGCCTTCGGCGCGGCGGCGTTCGATATGCCCGTCGGTCAGCGTCGCGATGCCCGCCGAGTCGTAACCCCGATATTCGAGGCGGCGCAGACCCTCGACCAAAAGCGGAGTTACCTGTTTTTCGCCAAGGATGCCAACAATGCCACACATGAAAAGCCTGCCTTCCCGATGATCAGTGCGCGAGCGCGGCGCGGGTTTCGCACTGGCCCGCAATGCTGTAGGAACCGTCGTCCTCGGCCTTGAGCAGCACGGTCATCTTGCGCTGATACTGCGGAACGACGCCGCAATCGCCGGTCGAAAATTTCGCGCGGATGTATTGCGCGGTCAAAAAGCCACGGCGCACCGTGTCGATCGCCAGCGCGCTTTGGTGATTGGCCATGCTCATGCCGCGCACCGTGACGTCGGCCAGCGAATAGGCGTGGTTGGTCGTGACCGGGTCGGGCATTCCCACCGCGCATTCGCAGGCCAGTGCCGGGGCGGCGAGGCCGAAGGTCAGCAGCAAGGCCAGCATGACCTTTCGGGTCGTTTTGAAGAGTGATTTACGCATGGGTTTTCTTTCCTTTTCGGGTTTCCGCCTTTTTGCTGCGGTATTCGGTGGCCCATCCGTCGCGCACCACGCTGCGCGCGCGGGCAACGGCCAATGCCTGGGCCGGAACGTCGGTGGTGATCGCAGATCCGGCGGCGACGTATGCGCCCTCGCCGACCGTCAGGGGGGCCACCAGCGTCGAATTCGAACCGATGAACACGCCCGCGCCGATCACGGTTTCCTGTTTGTCGAAGCCGTCGTAATTGGCGATGATCGTGCCCGCGCCGATATTGGCCTTTTCGCCGATCACCGCATCGCCCAGATAGCTGACATGCTTGGATTTCGCGCCGGGTTTGACATGGGCGCGGTTGACTTCGACGAAATTGCCGATCGTGGCCTTTTCGCCGACCGAGGATTTGGGACGAATGCGCGCGAACGGCCCGATCGCCGCGTTCGCGCCGATGGTCGCGCCTTCGATATGGGTGAAAGCGTGGATCGTCACATTGTCGGCGATGCTTACGCCGGGACCGAAAAACACACCCGGTTCGATCGTAACGTCGCGGCCGATACGCGTGTCCGCCGCGAACCAGACCGTCAGCGGATCGATCAGGGTCGCGCCGCCGGCCATCGCGCGGGCGCGGAGCAGGGACTGTATCTCATGTTCGGCGTCGGCCAGTTGCGCGCGGGAATTGATGCCCATCAGTTCGTCCGGTGCGCCGGTGACGTATGCGCAGCGCACGCTCTGCCGCGCGGCGATGGCGACGATGTCGGTCAGGTAGTATTCGCCCTGGTCGTTGTCGGTTTCAAGCGCCGCAAGCCAGGATTCAAGCCGATCGGCGGCAACGCAGAACGCGCCCGCGTTGACCAGTTCGATGGCGCGCTGTTCGGGGGTGCAGTCGCGTTCCTCGACAATCGCTGTGACGCAGTCGTCCGCATCGAGGATCAGGCGGCCATAGGCGGGCGGGTTTTGCATACGCATCGCCAGCACGGCCAGCCCGGTTTTTTGACCGGCCGTCCACAGGGCGCGCAGGGTTTCCGGCGTGACCAGCGGCACGTCGCCCAGAAGAATCAGTACATGACCTTTCGCGCCTTTCAGTGCGGGCAGGGCTGCGCGCGCGGCGTCGCCGGTGCCCATTTGGGCTTTTTGAATCGCGGTTGGGTGCGGGGCCACGCAGGCGGCGACGTCGTCCATGCCGGGATTTGTATCGGGCGGGGCGATCACGGTTACGATTTTACCTGCCCCGAGGGATTCGCATGTCGCGACCACATGGCGGATCAGCGGCCAGCCCGCCAACGCGTGCATCACCTTGGGCCGGTCCGATTTCATGCGCGTGCCCTTGCCCGCCGCAAGGATAATGCAGGAGAGGTCGCGGCTATCGCGCGATTTGTTCAGCGGTTCGTCACTCATGGGCCCCATCATTCAAAAGCCGTTTTCCGGCGTCCAGTCACAGGCCGTTACGCCCTATTGCAACCCGGAAAGATGCGCAATCACATCGCCGTATTTCGTGTGGATGTCAACACGCACCGGAATAACCGGCAGACCGGGGGCCGGGGTGGCCAGCCAAACCACCGGCAACCGCCCGCCCGCCTTGGCCTGTTGCTGGATGATCAGCCAGCCGCGCGGTTTTTTGGGCCATTTGCCCTTTTGCGGGACGATTTCGACCGAACAGCCGTGCGCCGGGCCGGTATAGCTGGAAAGCCGGGGGTTGTTCATGACCGTGTCGCCCGCATCGCGAAAGCGGACGATGAAGGACCGGGCGTTGTCGAAGGCCAGAACGTCGCGCGCGCAGCTTTGGGTTCTGGCATAGCCATCCACCGCCAGCATCAGGGTGGAAAGCAGGTCGCGCGTACCTGCCGTGATGTCGGGATCGACCGCCGGTTCCTCGGTTTTGCCCTTTTTGGTCAGGGTCATGCCCTTGAAACTGCCCGGTGGGTCATAGCGAAAAACCGCGCGTTCCACCTTGTCCTGCCAGCTTACGGAATAATCGTGTTCGGCGGGTTCAAAACCGCTGCCGCCGACGGTGTCGAATTTTCCCCACCACGGCAGAAGTTTGGCAAAAATGCCGACGGTGCGGGCATCGGCGGCAAGGTGATAGGAATCAGGCCCAAGTTCGTAAAGCGCCGTAAGGCCGATCATGCGTACGCCCCCGGCATAAAGCCCGTACGTGGCGTTTATGGGCTTTTTTTCATCCGCGTGGGCGGTCTGGGTATATAAAACCAGACAGGCAATGGCGACGAGTATCAAACGCATAGCGTTACCCTAACGCGGGCAACGGTTATTTCAATCCGTTGTATTACGCCAGAGGTTGCTGGAAACGCAGGACATAACCGTCCGGATCCGAAACCATCAGCTCGCGGAAGGATCGGGTCGTAGCGCCTGTACGATATGTTTTATCCATCAAGTCGCGCAGGATGGTGGCGTTTACGAAAACTTCGCGCAGTTTTTCAACGTCGGGCACGATGATCTGGAAGTTGATGCCGCGACCATAAGGTTTTTCCAACGGTCCGCGCACATAATCCGCGCTTGTTCCTTCCTCAATCATCAGCGCGGCATCGCCAAGCGTAAGATAGGCGAATCTTTCATCCGGCCTCGCCCATGCAACCGTGAATCCGGCGGCTTGGTAGAATTCCAGACTGGCGTCGAAATCGCTAACGATCAGTTCAGGGGCAAGGGCCGCCGTCATGGCGTCATGCCGCCTTTTTGCCGAGGCGGCGTTCCTTGTCGACTTCGTACGCTTCGAAATTGCCTTCAAACCATTCGACATGGCCGTCGCCCTCGAACGCCAGAATATGCGTGGCCAGACGGTCGAGGAACCAGCGGTCGTGGGAAATGATCACCGCGCAACCGGCGAAGTTTTCCAACGCTTCCTCCAGCGCGGCCAGGGTTTCGGTGTCGAGGTCGTTGGTCGGTTCGTCGAGCAGCAGCAAATTCGCGCCGGTCTGGAGCATCTTGGCCATGTGGACGCGGTTGCGTTCGCCGCCCGAAAGCTTGCCGACGTTCTTTTGCTGGTCGGGCCCGCGGAAGTTGAATGAGGCGACGTAGGCGCGGGAATTGACCTCGATCTTGCCGAGTTTAAGAACCTCGTGCTCGCCGGAAATTTCCTGCCAGACGTTGTTTTTCGGGTTGAGCGAGTCGCGCGATTGGTCGACATAGCCGAGCTTGACTGTTTCACCCACGGTAAAGGCGCCGGAATCCGGCTTTTCGGATCCGGTGATCATGCGGAAAAGCGTTGTCTTGCCCGCGCCGTTGGGGCCGATCACGCCGACGATGCCGCCCGGCGGCAGGGCGAAGGACAGGTCGTTGATCAGGGTGCGGCCGTTATAGGCTTTCTTGATGTTCTTTGCTTCCACCACCAGATCACCAAGGCGCGGCGGGGTGGGAATCGGGATCTGCTGTCTGCTGACGGTTTCGGCCTCCGATTCCTCCAGCATCCGGTTATAGGCGGCGATACGGGCCTTGGATTTGGCCTGACGCGCCTTGACGCCGGCGCGGATCCACTCGAGTTCGCGGTTGAGCGTGCGGGCACGGGACGCGGCCTCGGCGCTTTCCTGTTCCAGACGTTTGGCCTTTTTGTCGAGATAGGTGGAATAATTGCCCTCGTACGGGATGCCCGACGAGCGGTCGAGTTCGAGAATCCAGCCGGTGACGTTGTCGAGGAAATAGCGGTCGTGGGTGACCATGATCACCGTGCCCTTGTAATCGAGCAGGTGTTTTTGCAGCCATTGCACCGATTCCGCGTCAAGGTGGTTGGTCGGTTCGTCGAGCAGCAGCAGGTCCGGCGCCTCAAGCAGCAGGCGGGCCAGCGCGACGCGGCGTTTTTCGCCGCCCGAAAGTTTGGTGATGTCCGCGTCCTTGGGCGGACAGTTGAGCGCGCGCATCGCGGTTTCGGCGGTGCGTTCCAGTTCCCATCCGTTCGCGGCGTCGATTTTTTCCTGCAACGCGCCCATTTCCTCGGTCAATTTCATCATTTCGTCGTCGTCGCTGACTTCGCCGAATTTCAGGGAAATGTCGTTGTACTGGCGCAAAAGTTCACGAATTTCGTGCGCGCCGTCCATGACGTTGTCGAGGACCGAGCGGGTCGCGTCGAGTTCCGGTTCCTGCGCGAGGTAGCCGATTTTGGCGCCTTCGGCGACCCAGGCTTCGCCCGCGATGTCCTTGTCGATCCCGGCCATGATCTTGAGCAGGGTCGATTTTCCCGATCCGTTGGGGCCGAGCACGCCGATCTTGACCCCCGGCAGGAAGCTGAGTGTCATATCCTTGATCACCGGTTTCTGGGCACCGGGGAAGGTTTTGGTCATGTGGCTCATGACAAAGACGTATTGATAGGCGGGCATCGTAAAACCTTTGGAATTGTTGGGGTCAGGCGGGTTTTAGCGTATCCGCCGCGCGGGCGCAACAGGCGCGCAAGGGGGCGTGTCGCTTGCCAGGGCTAAAAAAGTTCTGGTTTCATGTCTGTTCGCGGGGCTATAATTTCGCCGGTCAATTATCTTAAAAGGGGTCAACGAAATGAAAAAATATCTTCTGGCATTGGTCGCTGGCGTTGCCGGTTTCGCCGCCGTTCTTCCCGCCGCACGGGCGCAGGATGGCTGGCAGCAAGGTCTGTACATTTCCGGTTCCGCCGGCTGGAACCATACGCAGGACCAGAAAATCACAGGGGCGAGCAAATCGAACCTGAAAGAGGGCTACGGCCTGTCCGGTGCGGTTGGCTACGATTACGGCAACAACGTACGTACGGAAATCGAGCTTTCCTATCGTTCCAACAAGGTGGACGGCCTTTCGGACAATACCGGGCCTTTTGCGTCGCCGGGTGGCAAGGTGACCGCGACCGCGGTGATGGCGAACGCTTATTACGACATCCCGACCGCCACGCCAGTCACGCCTTATATCGGCGCCGGTATCGGTATCGCGCATGTCAAAACCGACAATTACAGCACCGCGGGTACGATCATTTCGGACGGCAAGGACAACGCCTTCGCGTATCAGGGCATTCTGGGTGCGGATTACGCGTTGGAAAGCGATCTTTCGCTGTTCGGCGAATACCGTTACTTCTCGACCGAAAAAGTCAATATGGGCTATGGCAACAAGGGCACGTACCACAACCACGCGCTCATGGCCGGGTTGAAGTACAGCTTTAATTGATCAGGCTGATCGGTTTTACAGACTGGTTTTCAGGCCGTCCGGCGCATGCGCTCCGGGCGGCTTTTCTTTTTTGGATGAAATCTTTAGGCTTCAGGCGACGATGGAGGGCCCATGAATTCGTACATCCCTGAATGCGTGATGATTACCGGTGCGACCGGCGATTTCGGGCAGGCTTTTGCGCAGCGTTTCGCGGCGCTGGGATCGCGTCTGGTCGTGCACGGGCGCGACGCGGACAAGGTTGCGGCGTTGGTCGATTCGATCGAGGGCGAGGTTTACGGCACCGTTTTCGACATGACCGACCAAACAGGGATCGAACGCGGCATCGATTCCATTCCGGACCATTTTCGCGAGGTCGATCTTTTGATCAACAACGCGGGCGGGGCGCTCGGCCTTGATGCAGCGCAGAACGCCGATCTTGCCGATTGGGACGCGATGGTCGACATGAACGTGCGTTCGTTGATCCGCGTAACGCGGCTTTTGCTGCCGCGGATGGTGGCGCGCAAGCGCGGGCATATCATCAATATCGGGTCGATAGCGGGCAGTTATGCCTATCCCGGGGGCAATGTCTATGGCGCGTGCAAGGCGTTCGTGCGTCAGTTCTCGTTCAATTTGCGCGCCGACCTGCCGGGCACCGGCGTGCGCGTCACCAATATCGAACCGGGAATGGTGGAAACGCGTTTCAGCCTTGCTCGGTTCAAAGGCGATACCGACAAGGCGGCCAAGGTATACGCAAACACCACGCCACTTGTGGCCGAAGACATCGCCGAAAGCGTGGTCTGGGCCGCGACACTGCCGCCGCATGTCAACGTCAACGCGATCGAGATCATGCCGACCACGCAAAGCTTTGGCCCGCTGGCTGTGGAAAGATTTGCATGAATACGCCGGGTGACGTTGGACAAGATTTCCGATCGTCTTTATCAAAGGAAATGCGATGAGAGTCCCGGATTATTCATCAATCCCGATTCAGGAATGCGACGAGCCGATGGTCGATCTGGCGCAGTATCCGATCGCGCTTGAGCCGATGGCATTTCGCAAGGGATATACCGCCAATCCGCAATTATGGGCGCGCGTAAGCGTGGCCGCGAAGCTGGAGCAGATCCAGCATGACGTGTTGGACGCGCAAGGTTTACGGCTCAAGGTCTTCGACGCATGGCGGCCGCGTGCGGTGCAGGACCGGCTGTATGCCGCGTGCTGGAAAACGCTGGCCGAGCAGGACCCGGAACGCACGAAGGAAGAAAACGAGGCGCTGGCCGATTTGCGCGTCGTTCAGGGCAGCGACGAGGGTTTGATCCCGCCACATACGACGGGTGGCGCGCTCGACGTCACGTTGATCGATACGCATGAAAACGCCGAGCTGGGCATGGGGTCACCCTATTTGGGCTGGGATCCCGGGCAGGGCATGGATTACGACCACAGGAACCAGCCGCACTTGCGGACCCTGACCATCGCGATGACGCAGGCAGGCTTTGTTCAGGATCCTTATCAATGGTGGCATTTCGATTACGGGAATCAGAAATGGGCCCGCGTGACCGGTGCGGGCGTGGCGATTTACGGTGAAATCGCGCCGGCTATGGGCGGATTCATGAAAAAGGGCGCGGCGTTCGGGCACGGGATGCTTTTGCCTTATGAACTGCGATGAGGCGCAGGACATGCTGAAATTCAAGTCTGGTCAGGCCGGGGCGCATCACCTAAAAATAAGCGATGGGTGCGACCCAGAACGCAGGAGAACGGTTTAGATTATGGTTTTAAGGCGAACGAATACGGGGTTCTGGACGGCGGCGCTGGTGGTCGGCCTTGTGGTCGCGTATTTTGTCCATCTTGGCTTCGTGCAGATCGACCTGATCGCACAAGAGCATGGTCTGGCCGCCGCGCAGGCCGCGCAGCAAAACGTGAATGCCAGCAAAATCTCGCTGATGGATGCGGTCGATGATCCGGCCAACGACCTGCGTCGCGGGTATCTGCGCGGGGTATGGAAACAGAACGCGAATATCAAGATCGGCCCGCGGGTGCATAGCGGCATGTCCGGTTACTGGATCGCGACGCCCTTCATGCTAGCCAATCAAAAAATCACAATTCTGGCCATACGCGGCTGGGTGCCGGAAACGATGGCGCCGGTGATGCTGTCGGCGCAGGCGCCGTTCGGCATGGCCACGCTTACCGGTGCGCTGCGTGCCGGTGAATCCGTGTCCGAAACGCCGGTCGCGGGCGATCAGCAGTCGTGGCGAAAGTTGGATATCGATGCGATCGCTGCGGCCAACGGCGTTGAGTATCCGGCGCGATTGGTGTTTTTCATGGAAACATCGAGCCTTTCCGAAGATCCGGCGCTACGCCGGGTTCAGCCGCTTGAAGGGATGGACGTTCCGCATAGGCAATATGCGTTTTTCTGGTTCGGCGCCGCGGCGGTGCTGGCCGCATTGTTTTACGCGCTGGCGGTGCATCCGCGCTTTTTCAATCTTCCAAAAGCGCGTTGAGTTTCATCGCAAGGCCCATCGGGCCTTTGACCTTCAGCTTACCGGTCAGATAAGCTACGTTCGGATCCTTGGTTCCGGCCATAAAACCCAGCAGCAAGTCCTTGGCGAGGGTCAGGGTCAATTGCGCCTCGCCGTCCTGGGCCGCCACCTTGCCGGGGCGGCTGGTCGAGTCGACCAGAAGGATGCCATCGGCACCAAGATCGAATTTCACCGTGGCCCGGAAATCGGGATGGGTTTTAAGTTTGTCCTGAAAGCGGGCGATCAGCGTGTCGAGCGTCATGCTTGTTATTTTACCGGGCAATGGTAAACAAGGCGTTGATGAAATCCCGGTTTTCCGCGCCTGCGAAGTTGAACCTTTCCCTTGCCGTTACTGGGCGGCGGGAAGACGGGTATCATACGCTGCGTTCCCTGATCGTGCCGACCACGTTGGGCGATACGCTGGATGTGGTGCCCGCGCCAGAATTCACGCTTACCGTCGAAGGTCTTTTTGCCGTACACGCGCCGGGTGGTGAGGATAATCTGGTCGCCCGCGCGGTCCGCGCGCTGGAGCGTATGGCTGGACGTGCGGCCGCATTGGCCATGATACTGGGCAAGAATTGCCCTGCCGGGGCGGGGCTTGGCGCCGGTTCCGCGGATGCGGCGGCGGCGATGCGGGTGGTGAATGCGCATTGGGGGAAACCGTTCGATGACGCCGTACTTGCCCGGGTGGGTCTTGAGATCGGGGCCGAACTTCCGTTTTGTCTGATGAACCGCGCCGCGCGTGTCACCGGCATCGGCGAGATCGTCGAGCCGGTAACGGTTGCGCCACTTGACGTCGTGGTGGTCTGGCCCGGAATCGTACTGGCGACCGGGGCGGTGTTCGCCGCATACGAAGGTGCGGTTTCAATCGTCCCGGAAAACGATCTGAATCCGGCAGATTGGCGCAACGACCTTGAACCGGCGGCGCGCGGCATTGCCCCCGTCATCGGTACGGTGCTGGACGCATTGCAAGCGCAAGGTGCGGCGGCGGCGCGCATGACCGGATCGGGTAGTGCGTGTTTCGGCGTTTTCGATGATGGGGACATGGCCGCGCGCGCGGCCGCGGTGATCGCGGCGGCGTATCCGGAGTGGTGGGTGCGCGCCGGACGGACTTTATAGCGGGTTTTATTTCGCTTTGGCCGAATCCTCGACGACGCTTTGACGCAGCATTTTCATCAGTAAATCGGCGTTGGCCTTTCCATCCACCTTGATGTCGTTGCGACGTTCATAGGATTTGATCGCATCGGCGGTCTTGGGGCTGGCGGCGCCGTCCTCCGGCCCGTCATAGATGTCGCGGCGGGTCAGCTGTTCTTGTACCTGCGCGGTAATCAACTGGTCGGTATCGGGAATCATCTCGGCCAGATCCGGCATCAGGCGCGCTAGTTCGGCCGTCGCGTCGGAATTGCTGCCGGGTTGGGCGCTTTCAGGTTTATGCACCAGTTTGGCAAGCGAGGTGCCGTCGGGCAAAAAGCCCGCCTTGTCAGGCGAAAGGCCCAGACGGCTGGCCAGTTGGTCGAGGGCGTTGCGCGCCTCGGTTGATCCGCCCTGCGCGCCGACGCGATACCAGATCAGCGCCTGATTCGGTTTCGGTTCGGCCAACAGGCCGTTTTCAAGGATCAGGCCGAGATTGTACGCGGCCTCGTTAATGCCGGAGAGCGCGGCTTTCTGGAAGAAGCCGGCGGCAAGCTGCGGGTTGTATTTGGTGCCGATGCCTTCGATATAGGCGATGCCGAGGTTGTATTGCGCCTCGGGGTGGCCTTCGAGCGCGGCGATGCGGTACCAATCGAGTGCGCGGTCGATGTTCTTGTCGACACCCAGACCCTGATGGTTGAGGACGCCGAGATTGTACGCGGCGTTGGCGATGCCGGCATCCGCCGCCTGACGGAACCAATAAGCGGCGCGTGTGTAATCCTGTTTCACGCCGGAGCCGGCAGTGTAGATCGCGGCCAGATCGTGTTCGGCCTCGGGCTGGCCGGCATAGGCCTTGTCCTCCAGCTCCTTGAGGGCGCCGGTCAGGCTTGGATCGCGTTCGGGCGCGGCGGCCGGTGCGGTGGCAGATACGGCGGAATCGTCGGGTTTGGCCGATGCGGGCAAGGGTGCACCATCAGTGCTGACGCGCGCGACGGGTGCGGCGGTCGATTGATCGAGTGTTTTGAGTTTAAGTTGCAAAGGTTGCAGCGTGCCGGTTTTAAGGTCGATGCGCGCAAGGCTGCCGTCGGCCATCACCGCGACGGCGGTCTGGCTCGCGTTCACGTTGTACGAGATGACCCAGCCAAGGCCGAGTGCGAAGACCAGCGCGCCAAGCGCTGCGGACGCGTTCAGGTTCAGCGGTTTTTTCCACCACGGCAGTTCTTCCGTTTCTCCGGCATCGATGACGGTGCCGGAACCAATCAACGATGATGCGTGCGCGGTGCGCGCAGGCGCGGCGACGGGCAAAACTTCACCGGACGCGGCGATGCGCGGCAGGCCGGATTGTTCCGCCAGGCTTTGATCGGTCAGCAGCACCATGGCGCGGGATTGCAGTGCGGATTGCGCTTCCTGCGCCACGCGTTCAAGGCGCTCCATACGTCGCTGGATACGGGCGCGTTTTTGGTCGTCGGCCTCGATCTTGCGGGCGATCTTCAGATTGTTTGCCTGCGCCTCGCGCAGTTTTTCCTCCAGCCGCTCGTGGCGGTTGCGGGTGAGTTCGGAATCCTGACGCTGGTCCTCCATCTTGCGGCGGGTTTCCGCCAGCTCCTTGCGGTTTTCCAGCAATTCGCGTTCAAGCCGGGTCTGGGTCGAACGGGTTTCCTCGACCAGTTTTTTCAGGACGTCGCGTTCGGCCTCGGACTTGATCAGTTTGATGCCCAGCGTGTCGAGCGCGGCGCGCACCTGATCGGTCGCGGCCATGTTGGCGTTGGAAACCGGGAAGGGTCGCGCGTTGGCCGCCGGTGTCGGCGATGCGGCCGTCGCGGCGCGGGGTGTCGATTCCGGCTTGGCCGCAGGCGCGGCGTTCGTGGGGCGCATGGTGTTTCCCTCGTTCGTGGTCATCACGTCGTTACGTCGTTACGTCCGATTTTCTTGCGTGGCTGGTCCAAGGGTTTTTGCATATTTTGTAAAATAGCGCCACAAAAAAGCGCCGCATTTATCCACAGGGCTTGGCCGGCCCTGCCCTTTGGTTCTGCCAGAGTGCTTGCGCGCCGTGGCCTGCTCATATTTCGGCTTGCGCAAGGCGCATGGGGCCGGTATTGTCTGCCCCGTTTTCCCCGGTGGGGCGTCGCCAAGCGGTAAGGCAGCGGTTTTTGGTACCGCCATTCCCAGGTTCGAATCCTGGCGCCCCAGCCATCTAGTCACCGGTTTGCCGAACGGTGAGAAATACTCCCCAAATATCCCGCAGTTCCGCGCTCTTTTCGAGCGGCTTAGCTTCTGCCGAGCACTGAGAATTAAAAAAACCGGGGCATTCTCCTCGGTTTTCTCTGATAGCCAATTTTCTGTTCGACGGATTTATCAGGCGGCCATTTGGCCAAGTTCGAATGTGGCGAAGATCTGCTTGCCGACATGAGAGTCTGAGAGACCTTCACGTTCGGCGATTTGTCGTATGGTAAGACCTTGGAAATGCTCATCCCGCCAGATAAATCCCTGCACCAGTTTCTTAATCTGGTCAGGCGGCAGATCAAAAATATCCCGATCAGGCTTTTCCGGTTCTATGACGAGTGCGCCCTTCTTAGCCCGCCGCGTATTGTAGGCGCCAACGATAAGGGCGGTTTCTTTTGGTGAGCTGATTTTTGTTTCGGTGGTTTGAGAAAGTGCGGCGCAGAGTTCTTGAACATTCACCTCGATCTCAAGGCTCTCGGCTTGAACGGTAATACGCTGGGTAATTCCTTGAACAAAGCGAGGCATCTGGAGCAGTGCTTGCCCTTCAACAATCTTCTGAACGCTTTCAATATCACGATCCAGACAGATCCCCAGCAATTCCACGACACCGGACCGGCTGCATAAACTGTGCCGCAAGACACTTTCAACTGTTGCTTCAATTTCATGTGCTGGAAGTCTCCCCAGTAAACCATCCGGGTGATCCCGCATCTGGATCAGATTCTGGCTGACATAATACCGGTATTGCTTTTTGCCTTTGGCGGTGTATCCGGGCGTATAAGGAGTTCCTTGCGCATCGAACAGAATGCCTTTGAGTAAATTGACCTCTCTGGAGATTTTCTGCCCTTTATAAATCGATGCCTGTTCATTCAGCTTTTGCTGCACTGCCGCCCACAGATCCTGAGGAATAATGCCTTCGTGCTGCCCATCATAAGTTTTGTTCTTATGCCGGATCTGCCCGATATATATCGGGTTTGAGAGTAGTGCGTACAAGGCACCCCGCGAAAATGATTTACCGCCAACCGTCCGGCCATCTTTGTAGGTTAAAATCTTGCTCAAAAACTCCGCCAGGATTTCCTGATCCTGCGGGGCGAGGTCTTGGATTTCGGCATCGCCTTCTCGTGCCATTTTGCGCAGGATGCAGGCCTGAAGCATGGCGCTAGCCTTTGCCTCACCTTGGATGACCCAGCAAGAACTGGCTGTAAGAATCGGCAAACCTCAATCTTTTGTGGCGAAAGTGGAGGGCGGCGAACGCCGCCTGGACGTTATAGAGCTGATGGAAATCGCCGATATTGTTGATCTTGAGCCGAAGACCATCCTGAAAACGTTAACTGGGCAGGCTAAAAATTTCTGAATTCCAGTTTGAAGGTGTTTCTAGGATGGATGACCGACCAGTCTAGCGGTTTGTGGGCTGTAAGCGGTGCTAATGTGGGACTGCCCGTGCCAGTGAAATTCTGGATATAGTAGGTACCGTGGTACTTGCGTGCCGCGAGGTCATCCATGATTGCGTTGATGTCACTCTCGTTCAGGAAATCAGAGTGGATAGTTGTGCGGACTTCAAAAGGTACACCGTCGTGGCAGAGATAAGAAAGCGTTTTTGAGAATACCTCAAACTGGTTCATGCCCGTTGTGGCATGGAATTTTGCACGTGGAGCTTTGTAATCAAGCGCGATGTAATCAATTAGCTTCGCATCCAATAAAGGCAGGAGCACATCGGGGCGCGTGCCGTTGGTATCGATTTTGACGGCGTAGCCCAGTGCCTTGATATCGCGCACAAGCGCGGGCATGTCAGGATAAAGCGTACATTCACCGCCCGAGAGCACAACGCCATCAAGAAGGCCCTGACGCCGCCTTAAAAAATCCATGACCTGTGCAATATCACCGCGGCCTTTGCCTTTGACGATTTGCGGATTGTGGCAATACGGGCAGCGCATGTTGCAACCGGAAAACCAAATAATGCAGGCGGTTTTGCCAGGGTAATCCAGCATGGTAAATGGCGTTACGTTGTAAACGGGCAACGTAATGCCTTGTGGTTTATGGCGTAGAACCGTGCTCATTGCATCGAAAACAGGTCGGCGGATTGGATGCGATCCTCGCAGAAATGTTTACGTTGGGCGTGCTCGCCTTTTTTGCCGGTGTTGAAGCTGGCCACGGGACGGAAATACCCCATGACGCGCGTCCAGACATTGGTCTTTTTCTGGCAGTGCGGGCATTCAGGTTGTTCACCCTTGAGGTAGCCGTGTGTTTCGCAGGTCGAAAATACCGGTGTGACCGTGATGTATGGAAGCTGATAATTTTCAATGACTTTTTTGACAAAACTACGGCAGGCATCTGCGCAGGAGAGTTTTTCGCTCATATATAAATGCAGAACCGTGCCGCCCGTATATTTGCATTGCAGTTTGTTTTGCAGCTCCAGCGCCTCGAACGGGTCATCCGTATGATCGACGGGGATTTGTGACGAGTTTGTGTAATAGATATTCTCGCCCGAGCCGGACTGGAGGATGTCAGGAAAACGCCTTTTATCTTCCTTCGCAAAACGGTAAGTCGTGCCTTCCGCCGGTGTGGCCTCAAGGTTGTAGAGATTGCCTGTTTCTTCCTGATACTGACGCATTTTATTGCGCATGTGGTCGAGAATGGCGAGCGCGAAATCAATGCCTCTATCATCGGTGATGTCGTAAGCGTCGCCTGTGAAATTGCGGATCATTTCGTTCATACCGTTGATGCCGATTGTGCTGAAGTGGTTGCGCAGGAACGGCAAATAACGTGCGGTGTAGGGGTAAAGGCCGCGATCGTACATGGTTTGCACGAAGCCGCGTTTCTTTTCCAGCGTGGAGCGCGAGATATCCATGAGCCTGTCGAGCTCGCGCATCATGCCTTCCCTGTCACCTTTGAAACGGTGGCCAAGCCTTGCCATGTTGATGGTGACAACGCCGAGTGAGCCTGTCATTTCGGCGGAGCCAAACAGCCCGTTGCCACGGCGCAAAAGTTCGCGCAAATCAAGCTGAAGGCGGCAGCACATGGAACGCACGGCACCCGGGGAATATGCCTCGGGGTTGCGGACGCGTTCGCCCTTTTCGTTGCGCATCCATTGGCTGCCAACAAAATTCTGGAAGTAAGATGAGCCGACTTTGGCCGTGTTTTCAAAAATGGCTTGGGCGACCTTGCTATCCCAGTTAAAATCCTCGGTGATGTTGACGGTCGGGATGGGAAAGGTGAAGGGCTGGCCGGTCGAATCCCCTTCCGTCATCACTTCGTAGTAGGCGATGTTGATCATCTCCATCTCGGGCGCAAAATGTTTGAAGCATAGATCTTCAAGGGAGCGGATGCCCATGTCGCGCGATTGTGCGCGGCCCAGCATTTCGGTGTTGTTGATACCTTTGAACAAATGCTGGTCTCGGCAGCCGGGGAACTGGTTTTGAAGATCCTCCGGCACCGTGATATCAAGCGTGATGTTCGTAAACGGCGACTGTCCCCAGCGCGCGGGCACGTTGAGATTGTAAACAAACTGGCGGATGGCCTTTTTGACATCCTTGAAAGACAGGTTATCCAGAAATACGTAAGGCGCGAGATAGGTATCGAAGCTTGAGAATGCCTGCGCCCCTGCCCATTCGGATTGCAGGATGCCTAAAAAGTTGCTCATCTGCCCGAGCGCCTCGCGGAAATGGCGGGGCGGGCGGGAAGACACGCGCCCGCCTACGCCATTGAAACCTTCATTGAGAAGGGCGCGGAGTGACCAACCTGCGCAATACCCCGTCAGGCAATCGAGATCGTGGATGTGGATATCGGCCTGCCGGTGGGCGAGACCTTCTTCCGCGCTGTAAACCGAGTCGAGCCAGAAATTGGCAATCACCTTGCCTGCCACGTTGTTGATCATGCCTGCGTTGGAATAACCCGTGTTGGCGTTCGCGTTGATTCGCCAGTCCGTTCCTGTGATGTATTCGCCTACGGCCGCGCTGCTATCCACCTTGGTGCCGGTGAAGAGCGTGGCGAGGTTATCAGGGGATGATTCTTTGCGAAGGGCGGACGGTACGGTAGGCATGGAATGCTCCAATCTTTTGAAAACACTGGTTTTTTTTGTTGAGGGGAAACCCGCAAGAAACCACAAGATGATGTGGTGACACTTGTAATGCTGCACTAGATATTGTGTTTATTTTTGATGTGGGTCAAAAAATGCCAACAAAAAAAGCCCCTCATACGAGGGGCTTTTCGATATCAATCCCTTTTAGTCTTCTTTTTGTGATGATCCGAAATAGAGCATGGCCATGCGCTTCTGGTTTTCGAGGATTTGCAGCATCGTCTTGCGCGTGTTGTCTTGCATCATCTGTTGTGTTTGCTCCAGAGTTTTCCACCAGATGGCCATAGGGTTTTGTGGTTCATCTTTTTTTGCGTTCTGGGTCATGTCGTCCTCCTAGAATTTGACATCGACCTGTGCCCACGCTTTTTGCGTGTCGGTGTACAGGCCATCGGCGTTGTAGTCGGCGTACTTGAGTATCACGTCGATCCCTTTGGTATAATCAGGCCCTTTGAAGGATTTTTTTACCGAGAAATCGGCTTCCGTGCCGTAATCCGTGCTCGTGCGGTCGGCATTATAGTCATGCCATGCGGCGCTTAGGACAATACCGTTTAGCGGTGCTACGCTTTCAGGCAGGGTGTAGGATACGTTTATAAACGTGTCTTCAAGACCGTTTGCGGGTGTATCCAGAAATTTATCGGCCCAGCCGTTGAATTTGTGCAGTGTGGCCAGCGGTGTCTGGAAGGATGACGTGCCGTTACCGCCCAGTTTCTCGTAGCCCGGCTGGATATTCAGGCCATAACCTTTGATGCCCGGGGATACGAGGAAGTACCCTTCGCTATAATTGGCGGTGTTGTTGTGCGCATCGTTCTGTTTTGCGGCTTCGAGTTCGTAAAAACCAGTCCAGCCTTCCGTGACGGGCACATCGCCGGTCAAACGCAGGCCATAGGTGCGGGATGATTTTGTAGCCCAGTTGTCGAAGTCAAGAGATAGGCCGTAGGCGGTTGCCGTGAGCCACGGGGCAAGAGCGTAGCTGGCGCGGGCGATGTGGCTGTTTGATTCAATGTCGCCCAATGTGTGGTCACCGCCCGTGATGCGGTTGATGTTCCAGAGATAGCCGTATTGCAGGGTCAGTTTTTCGATCCCCGTATAAGACAGCAGGGCGGAGTCCAGCGTCTGGTCATTCTGGCGCCAATCAACGGAGCCTACAAAGCGCTGGTTATCCCAGTTGACGGCCTGACGGCCTACTTTAGCTTCAACGCCTGGGAGGCCAGACCATGCGAGCCAGAGCTGGTTGATTTCGGCGTTCTGCGGGTCGGATACCGTGGGGTATGTGGCTTTGCCGTTGACGCCGTCGTTAAAGTTGTCCTGAGAGAGGTGTTGAATAGCCTGTAGCTCAACCAGACCCTGAAAGTCATGGATCTTATCGGTTTTGAGGCCTGCGTTGATGCGGGCTGTCAGGGCGTCCGCGTCTTTGGTCAGTCCGTCCTGATCGACGTTCTCATAGCGAAGGCGTACTTGCCCGAAAGGGGTGATGCCTGTTTTTGCATCTTCGGCGTGCAGTGTGGACGGTATGGCTAAGAAAGCTGCGGTTAGAAGAAGAATTTTATTTTTCATGAAATATGCCTTTGCTCTGAATTAACCTGGGGGGAGTTTCCTCGGTAAAGGCATCCCTCAAATTGATTCAGATCAATAGAGCTGAAAAAGTTATCGTGATAAGGCTTGCCTTATGTTCTTAAAAAAGATGTTCCGATGATTTCCTATCTTGAAGCCCTTGAAATACTTAAAAAATCAGCCAAACCATTGTCGAGCTGTGACGTGCCCATTATCGGGGCTTGCGGTCGTGTCCTGGCCGAAGATGTGAGAGCGGGTGTCGATATCCAGCCTTTTGACAACAGTGCGATGGATGGTTTTGCCGTACGAATGGCAGATTTTGAGGGGCTGCCGGTTACTTTAGATGTAGCGCAAACCATCGCGGCCGGGGATGCGTCGCAAAAGCAGCTTCTTCAGAGTAAGACATGTATGGCCATCATGACGGGAGCGATGCTCCCTGATTGGGCGGAGGCGGTTGTTCCTGTCGAACAGGCGGCAAGAAACGGCAATAACGTCACGTTCCAGCAAGCACCGAAGGTGGGAGATCATATCCGTCGCCGAGGGCAGGATTTCAAGGCGGGTGATGTCGTTGTCCGAAAAGGTACGAAGCTTACGCCAGAGCATGTGATGGCATTGGCGGCTGTGGGTTGCGGCAAGGTTTTGGTAAATGAAAAGCCAAAGGTTTGTTTCATAGCCACGGGGCGGGAGTTGCAAGAAGCTGGTTCCGGTGCGCTGGAGGCAGGAAAAATCTATAACTCCAATTTGCCTTATGCGCTTTGCAAGCTTGCGGATATGGGGCTTGATTGCGTTTCCTTCCATGCCATTGGGGACGATCCCGCGCTGTATTCGCGCACGGTATCCAGTGCGCTGGATGCGGGTTGTGAAATCATCATTTCAAGCGGAGCTGTTTCGGCAGGTGATTTTGATTTTGTGAAAAAGGCACTGGAAGACATGGGCGCAAAAATCCTTTTTCACAAGGTGGCTATCAAGCCTGGCAAGCCTGTATTGTTCGCGCAATTTCCAAACGGCACTCTTTATTTTGGATTGCCCGGGAATCCGACATCAGCGGCTGTGGGGTTACGGTTTTTCGTGCAGCCATTTTTAGATGCATGTCTTGGTGTTGTTGATGAAGGTAAGGCTTGTGCCGTGCTTGATGCGTCGTTTCGGAAGAAAAATGATTTACGTCATTTTTTGAAGGCGCATGTTTCTGCCGATGTTAATGGGCAACAACGCGTGACGTTACTTGATGGTCAGGAATCTTTCAAGGTCAGTCCGTTTCTGAAAATGAATGCATGGGCCGTTATTCCCGAAGAGCTCAAAAGCCTTGAAGCTGGTTCCGTGATCGAAACCTACGCCTTGTGACGGTTTGTGTGTAGCGGGCACACGGGGCATTCGGCTGTTTCGTGTCTCGGGCAAAGATGCGCCATGTCGGCATCGCAGAACTGGCAGAGTACGAAGGCGTCGCTGAGATGGATTTTTTCACCATCGATATCAACGCCGATGTCGCGGATTTTGTTGAGCGCGCGAGAGAACGTTTCCGGCGTCATGCCGAGGTAATTGGCGATGATGGTTTTTTTGAATGGCAGGGTCAGGCCATCCGGTTTTCCTGCCTCAAGAAACTTCTCTAAAAAGAAATAGCCGATGCGCTGGAGGGGTGATTTGATCTGCATAGCGTCAATCTGATGCATCGCGTTTTTATAGTGATGTGTCACGATTTGCAGAAGGTTCGTGGCAAACTGCCCGTCGCGCAGCGCGTGGCTTTTTATAAAGCTTGCGGGGACAAGCAGCACTTTTGAATCCTCTATCGCTTGCACGGATATGGGCGATGGCCCCCCCATGAAGATGACGGCCTCCATGCATGTTTCGCCCGGGCGCAGCATGCGGATGGTTGCTTCGTCACCGTCCTCGCCGTTGCGTAGTGTGCGCAATGTACCCTCGATCACGACATAGACATGCGTTGGCATATCGCCCTGCTGGAAGATGGTACACCCGCTTTCGTATGTTTGCAGGACGGAATTTCCAAGCACCATCTGGAGGCTCGTTTCGTTGAGGCCATCGAACAACCCGGAATGGCCACCTGTTTTTGGCATTCTGAGCGTCGCGGCAATGTTCGGTGACTTGAGAGGCATTTTTACAAAATTTCCAACATCTTGATTTGAATCAAACTGTATCGATTTAACAGGTGTCAGGAAAGAGGGGCATTTAGCGAATCATTTTTTCGGAGAATTTTTATGCAGCAAAACAGTCAATCGCTTAGAGCGCTTGTGTTCAGTGCCTTTTCTTTTACCGTCTGTTTTGCTGTTTGGACCATCTTTTCCATCATTGGCCTCAAGATCAAAGAAAATCTTGGATTGTCCGATGCGCAGTTCGGGCTTTTGGCGGGGACCCCGATTTTAACGGGTTCTCTTATCCGCATCTTTCTTGGCATATGGACGGATCAATATGGTGGCCGGATCATTTTTGTCGCTGTCATGTTGGCTGCGGCAGTCGCCACGTGGCTTCTGACATTTGCAGGCACTTATCCGGAATTCCTGCTGGCCGCCCTTGGCGTTGGTATTGCCGGCGGCTCTTTTGCTGTCGGTATCGCCTATGTCTCGAAGTTCTATGAAACAAAAAAACAAGGCACGGCACTTGGAATTTTTGGGGCAGGAAACGTGGGTGCGGCAGTTACAAAGTTTATTGCGCCCTTCGTCATGGTGGCTTACGGGTGGGAAATGGTTGCCAATGTCTGGGCAGCGGCGCTGGTTGTGACGGCAATCGTTTTTTGGTTTGGCACCAGTGATGATCCTGCACTGATTGAGCGCAGGAGGAACAATATAAAAGCCAAAGGCGCATGGCTTCAAATGGAGCCGCTTAAAAATCTCCAAGTCTGGCGTTTTTCACTGTACTACTTTTTTGTATTTGGTGCCTTTGTCGCGCTAGCACTCTGGTTGCCGCGCTATCTTGTTGGTGCGTATGGTCTTGATATCAAAACAGCAGGCATGATCGCGGCTGCGTACTCCATTCCGGCAAGTCTGTTCCGTGTGGTCGGCGGCTGGCTGTCCGACAAGTATGGCGCGCGTTCGGTCATGTACCTGACATTTGCCGTGTCAGTTCTGTGTACGTTCCTGCTTTCCTATCCTTCTACGCATTATATTGTTGAGGGAATACGCGGCCCTGTCGAGTTCTCGTTACGCATGACGTTGCCGGCTTTTATTGCCCTTATTTTTGTGCTCGGCTTTTTTATGTCTCTTGGCAAGGCAGCGGTTTACAAGCACATCCCTGTCTATTATCCGCAACATGTCGGCTCGGTCGGTGGATTGGTCGGCATGATCGGCGGTTTAGGGGGGTTTGTTCTTCCTATAGTGTTCGGATTTCTTAATGACATAACTGGAATCTGGACCAGTTGTTTTATGGTTCTATTTGTTCTGGTTTCCATCGCTTTTGTATGGATGCACGTTTCCATCCTTGCGCTTGAAAGTAAGAGAAACCCTACCTTAAGCGAACCGAAATATTTCCCTGAACTTGACAAAGCAAAAGCCCATTAAGGAGGCATATCATGGCTCAAGATATCCATAACTGGGACCCCGAAAACGAAGCGGCATGGAATACGGGCGCAAGCTCGGTTGCTTATCGCAACCTCTGGATCTCCATCCCGTGCCTTTTGTGCGGTTTTGCCGTGTGGGTGTACTGGAGCGTCATTACGGTCCAGATGCTCAATCTGGGTTTTACCTTCAGTAAGGCCGAATTATTTACGCTCAATTCGATCGCGGGGCTTTCCGGTGCCACGTTGCGTATCCCTAGCTCTTTCTTCATCCGTATGGCGGGCGGGCGCAATACCATCTTCTTCACCACGATGCTTCTGATGATCCCTGCCTTTTTAACAGGCGTGGCGCTGCAGGATGTCAATACGCCACTTTGGGTGTTTCAGGCCCTTGCGCTGCTGTGCGGATTTGGCGGTGGTAACTTTGCGGCGTCTATGTCCAACATCAACTTCTTCTTCCCGAAAAAAATGCAGGGGCTTGCCTTGGGGCTAAACGCTGGTTTGGGTAACTTCGGCGTGACGTCTACACAAATTCTGATTCCGCTTGTCATGACATCGGCTGTGTTTGGCGGTAATTCGATGATCCTGAAGGCCGATTCCGGCACGCTGATCGGCAAAATTCCGGCTGGGGCCGAGACATGGATCCACAACTCCGGTTTCATCTGGTTTGCGATTCTCGTGCCGCTGGTTGTGGCTGCGTGGGTGGGGATGAACAACATCCGCACGCAGCAGGTGTCGCCGGAAATCGGCAATCCCGTTTCTTCCTTCTTCAAAATTGCCGTGATGCTGACCATCGGGTTGCTCACGACCGTTGGTGGGTTGTGGCTGATGTTGCCGGCTACTGCCAATGGCTCAGGCTACATGGTCAGCAAATGGATTGTGCTGCCGCTTGTCATTGCCGCAACGCTTGGAATTCTGGCGGTTTTTCCCGGGCTTTCGCAGCGTGTGCGCTCACAGTATAAAATCTTTGCGCATCCGCATACATGGATCATGACCGTCATTTATACGATGACCTTTGGTTCCTTTATCGGGTTTTCTGCCGCGTTGCCGTTGTCCATCAAGGTTATCTTCGGATTCCAGCATGTGCTGGGAGCGGACGGTACCTTCACGCATGACCTTGCCAACCCGAACGCACCATCGGCGCTGACTTATGCCTGGATCGGGCCCTTCATTGGCGCGGTTATACGCCCTGTTGGCGGCTGGCTTGCTGACAAACTGGGCGGCGCCCGCGTGACGCAATACTGCTCCGTTATCATGGTGGCGGCGGCCTTGGGCGCGGCACACTACATGCAGGCGGCCTATGCTTCGGCAACGCCAGAGGTCTTTTTCACGCCGTTCTTCCTGACCTTCATGGCGCTGTTTTTTGCAGCGGGGATCGGCAACGGTTCAACCTTCAGGACGGTGGCTGTGGTGTTCGATCGCCAGCAGGCTGGTCCCGTGCTGGGCTGGACATCGGCGGTGGCCGCTTATGGCGCGTTCATCATCCCCATCGTCTTTGGCGAACAGATTGAAAAAGGTTTGCCGCAGCAGGCGCTGTATGGCTTTGCGGCCTTCTATGTGCTGTGCCTTGTTTTGAACTGGTGGGCTTATCTGCGCCCGGGTTGCGCCCACAAGAATCCCTAGATCTGGAGAAAGTACCATGAGTTATCTGCTGGACCGTTTTTCCTTCTTCAAAAAAAATGACGACGAGACTTTTTCGGAAGGCCACGGCGTTACGACATCCGAAAATCGAGGATGGGAAGAAGCGTATCGTGATCGTTGGGCGCATGATAAAATCGTGCGCTCGACACACGGGGTCAACTGCACTGGCTCCTGCTCATGGAAAATCTATGTCAAAAACGGCCTGATTACGTGGGAAACACAGCAGACGGATTATCCGCGTACGCGGCCCGATCTGCCGAACCACGAGCCACGCGGCTGTGCGCGTGGTGCCAGTTATTCGTGGTACATCTATAGCGCCAATCGACTCAAATACCCAATGGTGCGAAAACGCCTGTTAAAATTATGGCGCGAAGTCAAACGCAAGGTTTGTAACCCTGTTGATGCGTGGGCGCATATTCAGGCCGATCCCGCTTTGCGCAAATCATATCAGGAAGTGCGTGGACGCGGCGGCTTTGTGCGTGCCGAGTGGGATGAAGTCAACGAGATTATCGCCGCTGCCAACATCCATACCATCAAAAAACATGGACCTGACCGCGTGATCGGTTTCTCGCCCATTCCTGCGATGTCGATGGTATCTTATGCGGCGGGATCGCGTTATCTATCGCTTATCGGCGGCGTGTGCATGAGCTTTTACGACTGGTATTGCGACTTGCCTCCTTCCAGTCCGCAAACATGGGGCGAGCAGACGGACGTGCCGGAAAGTGCCGATTGGTATAATGCCGGTTTTATCATGATGTGGGGTTCCAACGTGCCGCAAACGCGCACGCCGGACGCCCATTTTATGACCGAAGCGCGGTATAAAGGTACACAGATTGTCACCGTAACGCCTGATTATTCCGAGGCTTCAAAATTTGCCGATATCTGGCTTAACCCGAAGCAGGGCACGGATGCCGCGATGGGGATGGCCATGGGGCATGTGATTTTGAAGGAATTCCATCTTGATCGCGTTGATCCGTATTTTGACGAATATACACGTACCTATACCGATATGCCTTTTCTTGTACGCCTCGATAAACGCGATGGCCGCTATGTGCCAGGGCGTTTCCTGCGTGCTTCCGACTTTGCGGATGGTATGGGGGAAGCCAATAACCCGGAGTGGAAGACGCTGTGCTTTGATGAAAAAACAGGCGATGTGGTGGTGCCGAAGGGGTCCATCGGCTTCCGTTGGGGCGAGGAAGGCAAGTGGAACATCGTGCCGGCTGAATCCAGAACCGGACGTGCGTTTGTTATGCGCAAAACACTGAAGGGCGCGCAGGATGATATCGTTCCTGTTGGCTTCCCGTATTTTGCGGGGCAGGAACATGAGCATGGCTATTTTGAGCCAAACGCGCATGACGAGATTTTGGATCGCAACCTTCCTGTTAAATATTTGCAGTTAAAAGAAGGTCGTGTGCCTGTAGTTACGGTATTTGATTTGCTCTGTGCCCAGTATGGCATTGATCGTGGGTTTGGTGGCGGCAATGTAGCTTCCGGTTACGATCAAAACATCCCGTACACACCGGCCTGGCAAGAAAAAATTACGGGCGTGGATGCCGGGAAAGTCATTCGTGTTGCCCGCGCCTTTGCGGACAACGCATCCACGACCAAGGGTAAGTCGATGATCATCATCGGTGCGGCCATGAACCACTGGTACCACATGGACATGAACTACCGCGCCTGCATCAACATGCTGACCTTCTGCGGGTGTGTCGGGCAATCGGGTGGAGGCTGGTCACATTACGTGGGGCAGGAAAAACTGCGCCCGCAAACCGGCTGGGCACCCTTGGCCTTTGCACTTGATTGGGCGCGTCCGCCCCGCCAGCAGAACAGCACATCGTTTTTCTATGCGCATACCGACCAATGGCGCTATGAAACACTGGGCTTGCAGGAGATTTTATCACCTACGGCTGATAAAAAGGCATGGAAAGGGACGTTGATTGATTGCAACGTGCGCGCCGAGCGCATGGGATGGTTGCCATCAGCGCCGCAGCTTCAGGAAAACCCGATTGCGTTGGTTCGTGAAGCAGAAAAAGCAGGTAAAGACCCCATCGCGCATGTTGTCGAGCGTCTTAAATCCGGCAATTTGCGCATGTCGTGTGAAGATCCGGATGCGCCGGATAATTGGCCTCGCAACCTGTTTGTGTGGCGTTCAAACCTTTTGGGGTCGAGCGGCAAGGGGCACGAATATTTCCTGAAGCACCTGCTTGGTACGCAGCATGGTGTCCAGGGTAAGGATTTAGGCGCTGAAGGGCGTGGTTCTGTCAGCGATGTGACGTGGCATGATGCGGCGCCGGAGGGCAAGCTAGACTTGCTGGTGACACTCGATTTCCGCATGTCCACGACCTGTATGTATTCCGATATCGTTTTGCCGACGGCCAGTTGGTACGAGAAAAACGATCTCAATACATCTGATATGCATCCGTTCATCCACCCGCTTTCAGCGGCGATTGACCCTGTGTGGCAAAGCAAGTCGGACTGGGAGATTTATAAAGGAATTGCCAAAAAATTCTCGGAATTAACGGTAGGGCATTTAGGTGTTGAAAAAGACCTTGTGCTCAATCCGTTGATGCATGACAGCCCGTCCGAGCTCGCCCAGCCTGATGTGCGTGAATGGCGCCATAGCCAGTGTGATGCAATCCCCGGTAAAACTATGCCGACCATGAAAGTAGTGGAACGTGATTATCCAAACACTTATGCGCGGTTTACTTCTTTGGGGCCGCTCATGGAAAAGGCGGGCAACGGCGGAAAAGGGATTGCGTGGAACACCGAGCATGAAGTCGACTTCCTCAAAAAGCTTAACGGTACAAAGGAAGGCCGCGCGAAAATCGAAAGTGATATTGATGCGTGCGAAGTTATTCTGAGTCTTGCGCCGGAAACCAACGGCGAGGTGGCGGTCAAATCATGGGCCGCGCTTTCAAAAATAACGGGGCGTGACCATACGCACTTGGCTTTGCCGAAAGAGGAAGAAAAAATCCGCTTCCGCGATATTCAGGCGCAACCGCGCAAGATTATCTCGTCACCCACATGGAGCGGTATTGAATCCGAGCATGTCTGCTACAACGCAGGGTACACCAACGTGCATGAATTCATCCCGTGGCGTACGCTGACAGGACGCCAGCAGCTGTATCAGGATCATCCCTGGATGCTGGATTTCGGCGAAGGGTTGGTATCTTATCGCCCGCCCATTAATACCGGCACGGTTCAAAATATGCTCGATAAACACGGTAAAGAATCGCCGACGGTGCTGCTCAACTGGATTACACCGCACCAAAAATGGGGCATTCATTCCACGTATTCGGACAATCTGCATATGCTGACACTTTCGCGCGGCGGGCCGATTGTGTGGATGAGCGAGACCGATGCGCAGAAAATCGGCGCCAAGGATAACGATTGGCTGGAGGTGTTCAACACCAACGGTGCGATCGTCGCCCGTGCGGTTGTCAGCCAGCGTGTGAACGAAGGCATGATGATGATGTACCACGCGCAGGAGAAAATCGTGAACATGCCAGGGAGCCAGATAACAGGTGCACGCGGTGGCATCCATAACTCTGTAACCCGTGCAACGGTCAAGCCGACACACATGATTGGTGGTTATGCCCAGCAAAGTTACGGGTTTAACTATTACGGAACAGTCGGTTCCAACCGTGACGAATTCGTGATTGTACGCAAAATGGACAGGGTGGACTGGATGGATGGTTCCGTTCCGCAGGAGGCTGCACAATGAAGATACGCGCTCAAGTTGCCATGGTGTTGAATCTCGATAAATGTATCGGATGCCATACCTGTTCCGTGACCTGCAAGAACGTCTGGACGTCACGCGAAGGTGTTGAATACGCATGGTTCAACAACGTCGAAACCAAGCCTGGTGTTGGTTATCCCAAGGAATGGGAGAACCAAGATAAGTGGAATGGCGGCTGGAAACGACGTAAAGACGGCAAAATAGAGCCCAAGCAGGGCGGTCGCTGGCGCATTTTGGCGAATATTTTTGCCAATCCGAATTTGCCTGAAATTGATGATTATTACGAGCCGTTTACCTTCGATTACGACCATTTGCAAAAATCGCCTGAAAGTAAGGCGATGCCGACAGCGCGCCCACGCTCGCTTGTATCAGGGCAGCGTATGGAGAAAATCAAATGGGGGCCCAACTGGGAAGAGATTCTGGGTACGGAATTTGAACATCGTCGTAAAGATTATAACTTCAAAGACATTGAGGAAGAAATCTACGGCCAGTTTGAAAATACATTCATGATGTATTTGCCGCGTTTGTGCGAGCATTGCCTGAACCCTACTTGTGTTGCTTCTTGTCCGTCAGGGTCGATTTACAAACGCGAAGAAGACGGCATTGTTCTTGTTGATCAGGACAAATGCCGCGGCTGGCGTATGTGCATCTCCGGTTGCCCGTACAAGAAAATCTATTACAACTGGAAGTCCGGCAAGGCCGAGAAATGCACGTTCTGCTACCCGCGTATTGAAAACGGCGAACCGACCGTTTGTTCGGAAACCTGTGTTGGGCGTATCCGTTACCTTGGCGTGATGCTCTATGATGCCGACCGTATCGAGGGTGCGGCGTCGGTTGAAAGTACGGAAGACCTGTATAACTCGCAGTGCGGTATCTTCCTGAACCCCCATGATCCGAAGGTTATTGAGCAGGCCAAGCGTGATGGCATTCCCGATAACTGGATGGAAGCCGCGCGCAAATCGCCCGTCTATAAGATGGCAATGGAATGGAAAGTGGCCTTCCCGCTGCATCCTGAATACCGCACCTTGCCGATGGTCTGGTATATCCCACCACTCTCGCCCGTACAGGCGGCCGCCGAGGCGGGAAAAATCCCTCAAACGGGGATCATGCCGGATGTCGATCAACTGCGTATTCCTGTCAAATATCTGGCAAACCTTCTCACCGGCGGCAAGGAAGAGCCGGTGACATTGGCCTTAAAACGCATGATGGCCATGCGCCACTTCATGCGCGGCAAGCTGGTGGAAGGCAAGGATAATAGTGCCGTGTTGGGCAGTGTGGGGTTGACGCCTGATATGGTCGAGGACATGTATAAAATCATGGCGCTCGCCAATTACGAAGACCGCTATGTTATCCCGACCGGCCACCGCGAGGAAACTCTGGATGCCTACGGTGAAAGCGGTGGCTGCGGTTTTAGCTTCGGTAATGGATGCTCCGGCCATAGCAACAGCGAAACCGATTTGTTCGAAAACCCGAAACAATGGCGTGGGCGCAGTGCCTCAGGCAAGGATAACCGTGTGAATACCATTTTCAAACGCGATCACGGAGAACCGGAGATGCCACCGTCAAAGCCCGGCAGCAGTTGCTGTGGCAGTTGCGGCAGTTAGGGAGACAGGTCATGAAAACACCGAAAATCCTTGGGCTTTTAGTGTCTTATCCGAATGCAGCATTGGTTGAAGCCTTGCCGGAATGTGTGTCCGTTTTGAAAACGGAGGGATGGGTATCTGTCTCATGCATGAAGGCCGTTGAATCCTTTGTGCGGAGTTTACAAGCACAAGACCTGCTGGATGCGCAGGAAGAGTATGTGGGGTTGTTTGACCGTACACCGTCGCTATCTCTGCATCTGTTCGAGCATGTACACGGTGATTCCCGCGATCGTGGGCAGGCTTTGGTTGATCTTGGGAATTTATATACCGAAAAGGGGCTAAAAATCGCCTCCGATGAGATGCCGGATTATCTGCCGATTTTCATGGAGTATCTCTCGATCCTGCCGCCGGATGAAGCCAAGGAAGGCCTTGATGGCATCAGCCATATTTTGGCGGCGATGACAGAGCGCCTGAAGCAGCGCGAAAGTGCTTATGCTGGCGTTATGGATGCTGTCTTGTCCATCCTTACCTGCAAACCTGATGCCAAGGCTGTGCAAACGACACTGGCAAAAGGCAATGGTGCCGCGCCTGATTTTGAAGAGATGGATAAGGCGTGGGAGGAACAGTTTGCGTTAAAGACGCCTGACCCTACGGCTGCGCAGGATTGCCCAAAGGCATCTGCCATGTTGGCGCGTATGAATCAAATCGCCGGGAGGGCGTCATGAACTTCTTTCTATTCCAGATACTTCCCTATCTTTCCTTGGGTGTGTGCATTCTTGGATGCATGTTGCGCTTTGATCGTGACCCTTATAGCTGGCGCAGCAAATCGAGCCAACTTTTGCGTCGCAAGCAGTTGATGATGGGCAGCGTATTTTTTCATGTGGGCATCTTGATTGTGCTTGCCGGTCATGCCGTCGGACTTTTGACGCCTGTAGTCGTGTTCGATGCGCTGGGTATTGCCCACGGTACAAAGCAACTGCTGGCCATGGTTGTAGGCGGGGCAGCCGGCATGTTGTGCCTTATCGGGCTTTTGATGCTGTTGCACCGCAGGCTTTATGATCAGCGTATTCGCGCAACATCTTCGGTTGCAGATATTGCCGTCTTATTCCTGTTGCTCGCACAGCTTTTATTGGGGCTGTGCACCATCCCTGTTTCCATGGGGCATCTGGATGGGCACGAGATGGTCAAGTTCATGGAATGGGCGCAGCATATCGTGACTTTCCGTGCAGGGGCTTCTGATTTTATTGCGGATGTTCATCCTGTCTTCAAATTGCATCTCACGCTCGGGATGTTGCTGTTCATTGCCTTCCCATTCACACGGCTTGTGCATGCTCTGAGCGCACCGCTCGGGTTTGTTTTCAGGCCGTGGCAAATTGTACGTCGCCGCGAGGTGTAAGCCATGCATGCGTTGGCCCCTGGCATCACCGTCAATGGCGTATCCATTACGCCCGACCAGATCAGTGCCGAGGTGCAATATCATCCGGCCGAGTCTTTGCTTCAGGCCAAGTATGAGGCTATGCAGGCGCTCGTGATCCGTGAGCTATTGGTGCAGGAAGCTGTTGCAAAGGGTATTGCCAAGCGCGAGGAGATAAATATTTCACATGATGCCGCGATCGAAAAGCTTTTGAAACAGGAGATATCCCTGCCAGTGCCAACGGACGAGGAGTGCAGGCGCTATTACGAGAACAATCCTGTCAAATTTCATACATCGCCGCTTTTTGAAGTCTCGCATATTCTTTATCTTGCGCCTCCCGATAACAAAAAGGCGAGAGCCGAAGCGTTGAAGCGTGCTGAAAAAACGCTTGAGCGGATTTCAAAAAAAGCATCTTTGTTTAAATCGATAGCCAGGGAAGAATCCGGTTGCCCGTCTGCCAAAGATGGCGGGCGGCTGGGGCAGATCGGGAAAGGGCAGACCATGCCGGCCTTTGAGGCCGCTCTCATGAAGATGCAAGCCGGTGATATCAGTCTTGAACCCGTGGCCAGCGAAGTTGGGTATCATATCATCAAGGTGCATGAGCGGGCGGAGGGCAACCGGTTGCCATTCGAGGCCGTGGCTGAGTGGATCTCCAAAACCATCACCGAACAAAGCTGGCGCCGTGCATTTGGCCAGTATGTCCAAATATTGGCTGGTAAAGCCAAAATCAGCGGGTTTAAGCTAAAGGCATCCGATTCACCTTTGGTTCAGTGATATGCGCAAATTCTTGGATGCTCCTTTCTTGGGGCGTGGTTTCAGACCTTTTTTCTTTTTCGGTGCCCTTTATGCCGCTTTTGTGATGCCGCTTTGGGTATTAACTTTCTGCGGTGTTGCCATACCGCCTCCAAACGCATTGTTTTGGCATGCGCATGAAATGCTTTTCGGGTTTACGGTTTCTATTGTTGCAGGCTTTTTATTAACGGCTGTTGCCAACTGGACGGGCGGTGCGCCTGCACGGCAAATTCATCTGGCGGGTCTTGTTATTCTCTGGGTATTGGGGCGGGGTGTTGTGTTTTCACCTAATGTACCCCAATGGCTTGCGATAGGTGTTGAGGGGCTTTTTTTACCTGCACTGGCTTTGAGCCTTGCAATCCCCTTATGGCGCAGCCGCAATTTCAGGAACATGCTGTTTATTGGTCTCTTAACTGCGTTGTGGCTGTGCGACATGGCTTCCCTGGCAACAGGTGATGTGGGATATATCCATACGGCGGTTTTGATTGTGATGGTCAAAATCTCGACGATTGGCGGGCGCGTCATTCCTGCCTTTACTGTTGCATCCCTAAGGCGGCGCGGTATCAATGCTTTCCAACCAAATATGCCAAAGGCGGATATATTTGCGTTGGCTTGCGGCATAACATGCATTGTATTCCATGCTCTGTTGGGCGTAGACGTGTTCGCCACTGGCATGGCGTTTGTTTTGATGGCGCTTATCAACGGGTACAGGCTTTTTAAATTTAACCCGGCCAAGGCTTTTGCAGATCCGATGGTTTGGGTACTTCATGTTGGCTTTTTGTGGATGATCACCGGTTTTGCGCTGCTTGGAGCCGCATCGTTTGGCGTTTTGCCAATATCGACCGCACTTCACGCTATGACAGCGGGGGCCATTGGCACTATGTGCATTGGCATGATGTGCCGTGTGGCCCTTGGTCATACGGGGAGAGATATTTCGGCGGACACGCTGACAATCGTAATGTTTAGCTTGATACAGGTCGCAGCCATCATCAGGGTGTTTGGAAGTATGCTGATGCCTGATCATTATGACCGTATCATTGAGGCATCGGGCGGGTTGTGGGCGGTCGTCTTTTTGATATATGCGTTCCGGTATGCGCCAATATTGTTTAGCTCAAGACCGGATGGACAGACAGCCTAGCAAGGTTTATCACGGCCATCGAAATCACAAAATTCCGCCAGTTTCCGGGGTGTGGTTATATTCACGCGTCGCCCCTGCACTTCAACCCCGTAGGGGCGCAACTGCTGAAAGCACCGTGAAAACGTTTCAGGCTTGATGTTGAGGCGTTTGGCGATGATCGATTTATCGTAAGGAAGATCAAGGATGTGTGATCCGTCTTTTCGTTCTTCCAGTTTTTTGCAAAACCGCAATAAAAAAGCGCCGACACGCTGCGGAGCCGAGCGCGAGCTAACCTGTTCCAACTGCTGCACAAGATAATGCTGGCGCGAGGCAATGGCGGCTAGCATATGCAGGGCAAAACGGCTGTTTTCCTCGATTTTTCTATAGAAAAACAGGCGCGGGATTTCCAGCATCGTGCCGTCATCAACGGCCTGCGCGCTGACAGGGTATATATGACGTTCGTTAAATACGGCAGCCTCGGCGAATGTTTCGCCCGGGCCAAAGACATGGATAATGGTTTCAATACCCTCGCGTGAGATACGATACAGTTTGATCCAGCCGCTCAGGATTACAAAAAATCCTTTGGCATCATCCCCCATACTGAAAAGCTCGTTCCCCTTTTCAAAGTTATGCGGAATGGCATTTCGCGCTACATCCGTGAGATCGCTTTCCGAGAGAGCTTGGAAAATCGGGGTTTTGTGCAAGACAGCCAGAGTGTTCATGCTCCATAGTTAGCTGACGTATTTTTTGCTTTGCTTGATTCAAATCAAACCCTGTTTTTCTGGGGTGCGCAGACTATCAGTTGTGTCTCCGAAGTCGCGGATACCTAAGTCCTTTGCCGGATATGGTTTCGTGACCGGGGTTGTGGTGGAAACGCCACAGTCTCCACGATTTTTGGAAAGGAGCGTCATGGAACAGGCACACCCCCTACAGGATGCGTTTGGGCGCAGGTTTTCGTACCTAAGGCTGTCGCTTACGGATATCTGTAATTTTAAATGCTCATACTGCCTTCCGAACGGATACCAGAAATGTGGCGATGCTGCGCCGATGACGCGGGATGAGATTCTACGGCTTGTGCGTGCCTTTGCCGGTTTGGGTATCTGGAAGGTCAGGATCACGGGTGGTGAGCCGACTTTGCGTCCGGATTTTATCGAGATAGCCGAGAGTATTTCAAGAATTGAAGGCATCCGTAAGCTGGCACTGACGACAAACGGCTACAAACTGCCCGAACGGGCGTTAGGCTACAGGCTTGCCGGTATCAATGCCATCAATCTCAGCATTGATTCACTGGATAACAAAAGGTTTGCGCAAATTACAGGGCATGACCGTCTTGCGGAAGTCATGCACGGCCTTGATGTGTGTGAACATGCGGGTTTTTCCAGCATCAAAATCAATGCGGTTTTGCTGAAGGGATTGAATGACAAAGAGCTTTCCGGATTTCTGGAGCTTGTTAAGCATCGCCCTGTATCCGTGCGGTTTATCGAGTTGATGCGTACCAATGACAACGCTGATTATTTCAAAGAACATCATCTGAGCGCTGCGCTCATCGCGGAGAATTTGGAAGGGCTTGGCTGGAAGCGCAAAGACAGGGAACTTGGCGCAGGCCCCGCGCAGGAATTCTGGCATCCAGAGCATGCAGGCTGCATTGGTCTCATTGCGCCCTATTCCAAAGACTTTTGTAAGAGCTGCAACCGTCTTCGTGTCTCCAGCCGTGCCGAGATGCATCTTTGCTTGTTTGGCGAGGGTGGGTATCCGTTGCGGGATTTATTACAGCACGATGACCAACGGCAGGAGTTGCAGGAAAAAATAATGAGTCTTTTGGGATATAAGCGCGAGGCGCATGCGCTGCATCAAGGATGCTCGGGCGCCACGCAACATCTGGCATCGATCGGAGGGTGACATGACATTCAAAATGCCTGAAAAAGGCGTATCCCGTTTTGGCATGATAGACGTAGGTAAAAAACGGCCAACGCGCCGTGTGGCCGTGGCAACTGGCCGTATTGTGGTTGGTTGTGCTGCTTTCGAGGCTATAGAACGTGGCGCGCTACCAAAGGGCGATGTGTTGGCACTTGCCGAAGCGGCAGCCATTGCGGGTGCAAAAAACACACCGCAAAGCATTCCCATGTGCCATGCGGTGCCGCTTGATATGGCGGGTGCACATTTTGTGCTGGATGTGGCTGCCAATGCCGTAGACGTGATTGTCCAGTGCGTGGCGATTGCCAAAACCGGTGTCGAGATGGAGGCACTTGCGGGGGTTAATGCCGCGCTTTTGACCATCTGGGATTTGACCAAGGGTACAAACCCAGCCCTGCAAATTGAAGGTGTGCGGCTACTGGCCAAAACGGGCGGCAAAAGCGGTGCCTGGAAAAACCCTGAAGGCGTCCCGGCTTGGCTTGAGGTGCAGCTTTTAGACACAGAACTTAAAGGCATTAAAGCTGCAGTACTTGTTATGAGCGACCGTGCCTCGGCAGGTGTTTATGACGATAAATCAGGAAAATTTTTACTCGAAGCACTGAAGGCTGACGGGGCTGATGTTGTGGCCTATCAAGTCATCCCCGATGAGAAAGTGCTTATTGCAAAAACTATCAAAGATATCTGTGTCAAACATTCCCCGCAGGTTTTATTGGCGTCGGGCGGTACAGGGCCATCACCGAGGGATGTGACGCCCGAAGTGCTAAAGGATATATGCGCGCCGATGCTGGACGGCATAGGCGAATGGCTGCGACAAGAAAGCGGATTTTTTACCGAAACCGCGTGGCTCTCCCGCATGTGCGCCGGCATTGTGGATGAGACCCTTGTGATTGCACTGCCCGGTAGCCCGAAGGCGGTTGCAGAATGCTGGCAGATGCTCCAGCCCGTTCTATCAAAGGCCGTCGAGCGCATCGCAAAACAAATGCCTGCACGTGACAGGAAATCAGCATGAATGAAGAACTGAAAATCGAGCTTCGTTTTTTTGGTGCGTTTCGAAAGCATGGCCAAAGTCTTCAGTTTGCAGTGCCGATGGGCTGTGATATCGCGGGCGTTAAAGCCGCTTTGTTGGGTGCGCTTCATGGCCAGGATGAGGCGCTGATCGGCGATTCCGTGTTGGCTGATGATGTAAGTATTCTACCTTCAGACCATGTGTTTACAGTGGGTGGCGCGCTTTCCATCCTGCCGCCGGTGTGTGGGGGATAGCATGGCTCAAAAAATTCATATCGCTATCAGGGAGGGGGCGTTGGATGCAACGCCAGCCTTTGCATTTGTATCTGATGCTTCGCATGGAGCTATTGCCAGCTTTGTAGGCGTTGTACGCAATCATCACGAAGGCCGTGCCGTTAGCGGCATGATTTATGATTGCCATGATGGATTGGCTGAAAAAGCCTTACTGGAAATCTGCCACGAGGCAATCAATCTTTGGGATGATGTTCATATTTTTGTAGAACACGCCAAGGGCACGTTGAAGGTGGGTGATGCCAGTGTTGTGATTGCTGTTGGCTCGCCGCACCGTGCCAATGCCTTTGATGCCTGTCGTTTTATCATTGAGGAAATCAAAAAACGCGTGCCTGTCTGGAAGCAGGAATTATATATCGATGGGACACAGGCATGGCTGGGCGGTTCCAAACTTGATATACCTCAGACCAAGACAGGCTGCGGGTGTGGTGGGTGTGGCTGTGGCGGCAGGTAATGGCCTATTGGGCGTTGTGCTTGTGGGCGGACGGTCATCCCGTATGGGGCAAAATAAGGCGCTCTTGAAGCTGGGTGGACGCCCTCTTGTAGAGCATGCGCAAGACTCTTTAAGGATGCCTGAGATCTCTCAAATCATCTTAAGCGGCACGCTTGAGGGGTATAAGACGGTGCCGGATGCAACATCCTATGAAGGGCCTGCCAAGGCGATGATGGATATCATCGAAGGTTATCCCGCTTACGAGGGCTATTTATTTGTGCCTGTCGACATGCCGCTTTTGGGAGGTGACATACTTCGTCCGCTCCTTCACCAAGACAGCGCCGCCTGTTATCAGGGGTGGCCACTTCCTGCCTATATCCCTAAAAGCGTATTTGTGCGCCATGAATGCAAAAGCGTCCGTTCTTTGCTGGAGGCTTTGGGGGCAAAGGCTATTGAACCGGATACTGCCCATCAAGACCAATTTATTAACGTCAATACACCCGATGAATGGCAAAAACTGGGGGCTCTATGAACGTTAAACTGGCTGGTCATGAAGTTATATTCAAAATTTCTGAAACCGAGCTTTATGAGCTTGAGCGTGCCGGGCACCTAGAACTAAAGATAATGCTCGGTGGCATGGTCATGGCGATTGAAATAACTGTTTCGGAAACTATTCAAAAGCCTGTTTTGCATCTCAGTACGGATCGATCAGAGGCATGCCTTGGTCTTTCAGTGACTTTGTCTGATATCACCAATCTTAAGGACAAAGGAAAAGATCGCGATGGTTTGATGTGGTTTACGGATGGTACAAAGACCCTGCTGCAAGTTGATCTGAAAACCGATACGCGCCCTCGTAAGGCCAGTTGATGTTTATCCTTGCTGTTCCGTTTTTTTTGACCGCTCTTGTGTACGCCTCTGTCGGGTTTGCGGGCGGCTCGACATACACGGCCATACTGAGTATGGCGGGTATTGATTACCGTATCATTCCTGTTGTTTCTTTGTGTTGCAATATCATCGTGTCCGCAGGCGGGTGCTGGCGTTTTAGCCTATGCGGTTTGATCGACTGGCGGCGCACCGTCTCGTGGGCTTCTTTATCGGTTCCTATGGCTTTTTTGGGCGGGCTGTTGCCTGTGGGAAAAGTCGTTTTCTTTGGCGTACTGGGCGCAGCTTTGCTTTTGGCCGGTATCCGGCTTTTGTTTTTGAAACAACACGTTTGTTCCGTGATTCCAACACAGAAATTTGTATGGCCTGTCGTGTTGCCATGTAGTGCCGGGCTTGGTTTATTGGCTGGCATTACAGGTATCGGTGGCGGGATATATTTGGCGCCGCTTCTGCATTTTCTAAAGTGGGATAATGCGCGTCAAATAGCGGCTACATGTAGCTTTTTTATATTCATCAATTCGCTCGCAGGCATTTTGGGGCAGATGCTGAAGCTCAGTGATGCCGGCCTGATGCGAAGCGCTATTGAATACTGGCCATTGGCGCTGTTGGTTTTTGTCGGTGGATCCGCCGGTTCATGGCTAGGGGCCACGCGCTTGTCTTTAGGATGGATTACAAGGGCGACGGGTATTCTTACGTGCTATGCTGGTGCGCAGTTAATTAGCAAGTTTCTTTCTTTGCTTTGGTAAGCCACGCTTCATATCCACCGCGCAAGCTTCTTATATTTACAAAACCGTTTGTTGCTATGATTTGTGCAGCCTTAAGGCTGCGAACGCCTTTTTGGCAATAGAGTACCAAGTCGGTGTCTACGGGAAGATCCGGCAATTTGCCTGCTTCGATATCTGATAGAGGGCAAAGGATAGCGCTTTTTATGTGCCCATTGTCCCATTCCGTTTTTTCGCGCACGTCTATCAGCGTGTAAGATCCGTTGGCAGGAAGTTCATCCAATTGAGATATTTGTACGGTCGAGCATTCTGGATTGTTATAGGTGAGTTTGATGTCTGCTTTGTCTTGTGCACACACAAGGCAGTCGTGTTTTTTAGTGATAGACAGTGACTGCGTATCCATCGTTTTCATGTCGATGATCCACAGCTTGCCGATGAGCGGGGCGAAGCTTGCATGATCTACAATCAGGGTGATGCATTGCATGGCCTGTGTTGTTCCGATGACTCCGGCAACAGCGCCGATTACGCCTGCTTCCGCACAGTTACGGATGGCGGCCTTGGGTGGCGTGGGGTAAAGGCAGCGATAGCATGGGCCGTGTTCCGTGCTCCATACAGAAACCTGCCCTTCAAATCCCTGTATGGCACCGTAAACGACCGGTTTCGAGGTTTTGATGGCAGCATCGTTAATTAAATATTTTGTCTCGAAGTTGTCGGTGCCGTCGATAATGATATCGTGCCTTAAGAATAGGTCTTTCGCGTTTTTATCGGTCAGCCAGTCCGCGATAGCTTCAACCTCAATGTCAGGATTGAGCTGTTGCAGGCGCTTTTGGGCGGCAATGGCTTTGGATTGACCGCAATCTTCAACGGTGAAAAGCACCTGCCTTTGCAGGTTGGTAAGATCGACGGTATCAGGATCTATGATTGTAATATGGCCAACTCCGGCTGCAGCCAAATACATTAACGCCGGACAACCCAAGCCGCCCGCCCCTACACAAAGGATGCGTGCTGCGGCAAGTTTGGATTGTCCTTCAGGCCCTATTTCAGACAATACGACCTGCCGTTGGTAGCGATGCGAAGCGAGCGTGTTCATGCCTTGAGAGTTTATTGCAAGCCTAGAGGTTAGAGGGTGTTTTATGAATGTGTTATAGATTACTTTTTTCCCTGTTCGTTGTCATAGGGAAAGCTTTAACTTGGGTGCCAAAAACCAAGCTTTAGGCGGTGATTTTCAGAAAAAATCACCAGCTTTCTTCCTTTTTTCCGTTTATTTTCCCTTAAAAACAGGGAAAATGGCCTGAGAATAGTGCGAGCGTGACTGCGCACACAGCCATTAGTCTGAAGCTAATTTGTCTCTTGCTTTGGATTTTAAAATATAGGAATATATTCAGTATCAGACACCACAGCTCCGCCTGCGGTGTTTTTTTGTACCTAAAATCAGGGAGCCGCGCATGTTTGATGTAATTGGAAGGACTGTAGCAGCCTATTCAAGGCTCGGGCTTGGGCCATGGGTGGCACTTGGTGATGTCTTGCTGGTTGGCGAAGGTAATTTGAGTTTTGCAGTTGCATTGTTGAAGAGGCCGGAAACTGGCGTCATGAGCATGTCGGCAACGGTCTTTGAAAGCGAAAGAGGCCAACCGGAAGACGCTATCAGGAACGCAGGGATTATCAGACAGGCAGGTGGCCGTGTGCTGTACGATGTTGATGCCACGCATTTGGACAAGAGTCTGACAGGGCAGAAATTTGATACAATCATTTTTCAATTTCCGAATGTTGGCAGTCGGGATAGCAAGTGCGGCCACACATCAAATCACGTCATGATCCGTCTTTTTCTGCGTAGTGCCGCATCATATCTGGAGAAAGACGGGCAGGTGTTGATAACGGCCGTGGACAGCCCATACTACGATGGTGTGTTCAAATTCGATGAAGCGGCTTTATTTGCAGGCTTTAGTGTGTCCCTGCCTTGCCGCTTTGACCAAGGTATGTTTCCCGGCTACGCTCATGTCAATACGAACGATGATGGCAGTGCACTGGACAATCATGATCGTTTTGCGACATGGGTATTCAAACTGAAATGACAAATTTGCTGTTCAAACTGGAAAAGGAGCCTATCCCTGCAATAGACGGGCTGCATTATTTTCCTGATTTTTTAGCAGCTGAAGAGCAAATCCGTTTTATAGAGAATATCGATCAAAACAGCTGGCTGAATGATCTGAAGCGGCGCGTACAGCATTACGGCTACAAGTACGATTACAAGGCGCGTGGTGTAAGCAGGGACGCTTACATAGGTCCGTTGCCAGGGTGGCTAAAACCAATTGCGCAGAGATTATACGAGCAAGGTCATTTCAGTGCGGTACCTGACCAGATCATAGTGAATGAATATGAACCCGGGCAGGGCATATCCGCCCATGTCGATTGTATTCCATGTTTTGGGAAAACAATCGCATCGTTGTCGCTTGGGTCTGGGGCCATGATGCAGTTTCAAAATATTCAGACAGGGCAAAAGGCGGAGCTTTATCTGGAAGAAGGTAGTCTGGTGGTCTTGTCGGGCCCGGCCCGATATGAATGGATGCATGCCATCCCCGCCCGTAAATCCGATACTGTTGGTGGTTTCAAGGTTGAGCGGGGCCGTCGGCTGTCGCTGACTTTCCGTACCATGATTACGGTTTGAGAACGGTTATCAGCAGACTGCGCGCACAGCCATCTACATACCCTCCCGCCATATTTTGAGAGTTGCACGCCCGTAGGGACGGTTTGACGGAAATCAAATACATCGGCGGCGCGGCTGTGAAAGCATGGCACGATGGCGGCCCGTATTTTCAAGGGTAATGACGATCTTGATGCGCTGTTTGCGCAGTATGTCAATGTGTGCAATGCGGCACTGGCACAGAACCGGACGAGGTTCCCGTATAAATCAATCTGGGATGCAGCAGGCCTGCACATGGCGCGCCTAAAAATTCACGCGATCGTGGTCGATCACGGTCGGGAAATCACGCTGATAATGCTTTTACGCGAAGGGCGGCTGGATTTCGTGCCGGGCGCGGGCTGCGGTTGTACATGCTGTCAGGGCGAAGAACGATACTGGCGCGTGGGCCGCGAGGCGCTGGAGCTAGCCGTCGATCATCCGCAACTGTTCATCAGCCAGCCGGCGCGGCTGGACTGGTCGTGGCTGGTGCCGGCTGAAGGTCATTTATCGGCGCACGGGAAGCCGGAGCTGCAGGCCGCGCAGGCATATTCGGATAATTGCACAAACGAGCGTGCCTGAACCGTCGAGCCCCTGATTTCCAGGCCCGTTTCCTTTTTCAGGCGGGCAAGCGCGCGGGAAAATGTTTCCGGCTGCATGCCAAGGCGCGCCGCCAGCAGTGTTTTGTCGTATGGCAAATGAACGGTAACCGGGCCGGAATCATGCTGGTTCATCAAGCGCAGCAGGAAACAGCCGATGCGTTGCGGCGCGCTTTGCAAGGTACGGTGTTCGATTTCCATTTCCTGTTCGTGACGATAGCGGCTCATGGATTTGAGCATCGCCAGCGCAAGGGCATGATTGCGGTCGATTTCATCTTGTAGCGTGCGCAGCGGCAGGCGTGCGACCTCGCCTTCCTCGACCATTTCGGCGCTGTAGGCATAGATGCCGTTTTCAAAAATGGCGGTTTCGCCGAACAGGTGCCCGGCAGGCAGGATGTCGACGATCGCCTGATCGCCGTCGAGCGTTTCACGAAAGAGTTTTATCCAGCCGGAGCGGATATAGAAGTAACTATTGGCGGGTTCGCCGTTTAAAAACAGTACCCGGCCTTTGGCGCATTGTTCGATCCCGGCGCCCTGAAGCAGGCGTGCAAGCACCGCCGCCGGGCAATCATGAAACATCGGCAGGGATTTCAGGGTTGCGGGTGTGATCGTGTTCACGCCCCGTATCATCCGTGTTTTCGGGAATTGATCAAGATCAAATTTGCGTGATTACAGGCGTTTACGTGCTGCAACAAGGGGCTAGACGGCCCTGGAATGGCGCGGCTTCAGGGATTCGGCGGAGGGAGCAGCATAGGCGTCGAAGGCTTGGGCTGCGATGCGTGCAATCTGTGGCGCGGCGGGATTGATGCGCAGGCCGCGGCCGTCAAAATCGACCAGATGATCGGCGATCAGCGGCGCAAGTTTCGCGACGTTATCGTCGAAATGACGAGTGGGTAGATCATTGCGCTGGGCCATGGCGTGCAGATCGACGAAAAAGTCGCACATCAAGCGCATGATGATTTCGCCGCGCACGACATCGTCCGGAGTTTTGGCCAGTCCCCGCGCGACCGGTAGAAGGCCGGATTCCACCGCATCGGCGTAGGCGCGCTGGTCGGTCAGATTCTGGGCGTATCCCTGCGGGAAGGCGGAAATCGCCGAAGCGCCGAGGCCGAGCAACGCTTGGGCGCTGTCGGTCGTATAACCCTGAAAATTGCGGTTGAGGCGGCCTTCCTTCCATGCCGCGTGCATGGCATCGCCGGGGCGTACGAAATGATCGATCCCGATCGCGCGGTAGCCCGCCTGCACCAGTATGGATTTTCCGGCTTCGAACAGGTCGTAGCGTAAACCGGCATCGGGAAGGTTCTGTTCGCCGATTACGCCCATGTGTTTTTTCATCCATGGCACGTGGGCATAGCCGAAAAAGGCAACGCGTTCGGGCGAAAGAGCGGCCACGCGTTCGAGCGTGCGGGTGATGCTGGCGACGGTCTGGAAGGGCAGGCCGTACATGATGTCCATGTTGACGCTTTTGATGCCGGCCTCACGCGCCCATTTAATCGCGTTTTCGGTCAGTTCGTAAGGCTGCTCGCGGTTGACGGCCGCCAGAACCTCGGGTTCAAAATCCTGCGTGCCAAGGCTCAGCCGTGTGACGCCCGCGCGGACATAGGTGTCGATGCGTCCGCGGGTCAGTTGGCGCGGGTCGGCCTCGATCGCGATCTCGGCGTCCGGCGCGAGCGTGAAGGCCGTGCGCAGCCGGTCCATCAAGGCGGTGAAATCGGCATCGGCCATCATCGTGGGCGATCCGCCGCCAAAATGGATCTGGGTGACGATGACGCCCTTGTCGACCAGCGCGGCGGCGGTATCGATTTCGCGCCTTAGAATTTGAAGATAGGCCGACACGCGGTCGTAATCGTTGGCGATGCTGGTATTGCAGCCGCAGTAATAGCACAGCTTGGCGCAGAACGGGATGTGGAGGTAAAGCGACAGGTTTTGCCCGGGCGCAAGGGCGCGCAACCAGTCAGAAACCGTTTCGCGCGGGAATTCCGCCTTGAATATGGGCGCGGGCGGATAGCTGGTATAGCGGGGTGCCATACCGTCATATTTCAGCACCCGTGCCTTCCAGGAACCACTCATGCCTTTTTATCTAACCGTACGTGCCGATTGCGGCCTTGATTTCGGTCAACCTATCGGACAAGCCTGCGGGCAAGTCAATATGTGATAGGCGTGCCGCGCGGGTTGTAGATAAATCCGTACGCGGCGTACTGGAACCCGAAGACGCTTTTTTCGTCGTTCCAGAAACGCACGCTGGTCCAGTCATTGGCGGGGGATACGTCCTGTGCTCGCATTGCCGTATAGACAATGCGGCGGTTAAATGGGTTGTCGCCCCAATTGGTATGTGTGACCAGAATGTCGCGCGGCGAAAGAACGCCGGTAACCACTGCCAGATGTCCGTGGGTAAGGCGCTGGGTTTTGGCAAGGACCAGCACCGCGCCGGATGCTGGGTGGTTGCCGCGCGCGTAGCGGCCCGCCGCCTGACCCCACCATGTCCATGCGTCGCCGCGGATCGGGATGCCCGAAACGTCACGCGCATAGGGCACGCATTGCTGGTGCTGCAATTGGGTGTAGCCGCTTGCATTGGTGTGGGAAAAGCCGGTGAGGGTCGAGCAGGCGCCGAGGGCAAGCGTGAAACCCAGAGCGAGCAGCAGCCGGAAGGGGGCGGATGCAATCATGTCGAAAATTATACCGTATTTGTGCGCGGCGCGCGCCGGGAAAATCAGCGGATTTTGATGTGCGTCGGTGGTGTTTCGTCGCCTGCCGCAGGGGCGATCACACCAAGGCGGCGATAAATATCGTCGTCGTTGCGCGCCAGATTTTCGGCCTGCCGTTCCGTGCGATAGTGGACATAGGTATCGCGCAGCGTCGATACGGCAAAGTGCGCGACAATGACGACGCAGAAAAACAAGGAGGTTCTTAAAAAGCGGCGCAACTGGCGGTCACTGTCAAACATGGGTCGTCACGTCAGGTATGGAGGACATTTACCCTTCCGTTCTAACCCCGTCGCCGTAAAAAAACGGTTAAGTAAATTTTTATGGAATATAATTTGCGCGTATCAGCCGCGCACCATGATGCGCCGCCCGTTCGCATCGCGCGCGAATTTCGTATGGACGTAGAAATAACGGTGCAGGCCCGCATCCATGCAGCGGCCGCAGAACCCGTTGCCGTCGCGCGTGCGCAGGATTTCGTCGAAAGGCATGTCAAGGTAGCTGTTCGCAACCACCGGCTCCATCATGTTCGAGCAATGCGCGACCGAGGTATCCCAGCGCACCGTCGGGAAGGCGCGGATCACGGGGCAGTATTTGTCGCGGTTGCTGTAGGCGTGGGCCAACTGGTCCTCGATCGAATAGCAAAGGTTTTTGCTGGCTTCCAGCATGACATCGGGGATCGGCTCGTCATGCAGGACCTTGCGCAGCACGCGTTCGGGAAAAATCTGGGCAAGGATGGGATAAATCTGGAAGTCCAGTTCGCGGGCGATGGATTCGACCACGTCGTAATCCTCATCCATGTTGTTCTTATAGCCGTGATAGGTGATGCGCACCTGTGTTTCGTGGCCGTAGCGGTCAAGCAGTTCGCGCAGGCGGTACAGATTATCGCGGTAGACGTCCCATGTGCCGCCGGTGCGGCCAAGCGCGAAATTCTCGCCAATGCCGGCGCAGGGCGTGACGATCACATCGGGCGCGGCGGCGATCGTATCCTCAAGCCGGGTGACGTTGATCAGGTTGGTCGAAATTTCTGACGCCACGCCATAGCGTGCGGTAATGCGCAGGATTTCCGGCAGGTCGGGGTTGAGCAGCGGTTCTCCCCATAAATACAAATAGATGGAATTCATGAACGGAATTTCCGTCGAAAGTTTGGCCATCACCTTTGCAAAGGTTTCGGCGGACATCAGGCCGCCCTTCTGGTTCGCGCCGGGCAGGCCCATGTTGCAGGTGCGGCAGCGCAGGTTGCATAGACCCGCGATTTCCACCGTCGGCATGTAATCGCACAGATCGGTGAACATCATAAAGCCCGCGCCGCGTTCCAGACCGAAGGCCTTGCAGCGGTCCATCGCCTCTTTACGGATGCCGACATGCTTGGTCGCGATCAGGATAAAAACGTTTTTGTCGCCGCGCGCGAAAAATTCATCCGGGTGGATCACCGGCAGACCGTGTTTGTGGCCAAAAGGACGGGAATCGATGAAGCCGCCGACATCCAACCCCAGATGGCGCAGGCGGCGCATGAACCCGATGCCCTCCAGATTGACGGCATAGACGAAGGCCGTGCGGCCTTGGGTCAGGTTTAAAAATTCCTCGCGCTCCATCGCGTGTCCTTATAAATCGATGTCGTGCCGCATGCGCAGCACGTCAAGATCAAGGCGATGTAGCCCCTGATCCTGACAGCGTGCGCAGTGGCTTGCTTCATGACGATTTTGCAAGATTCGTGCCCATGGTGTTTCCAGATAATTTTCGGCTACCACCGGGCCGTCATACAGGTGACAGAGCACCACCGCCCCGTCGGTGCGGATGACCGGAAATACGCGCTGGGACAGGCAGGGCAGGCGGTGATCCGATCGCGCCAGTTGCAGGGCTTTTTCGACATTCCATGGCAGGTTTTGCAGCGCCGCGCGTACGGGGGCGGCGATGGTTTCGCCTTGCGCGTATTCCAGCATGTAATCGTATGGCATCAGGTAAGGCTCTTGCCCCGGCGGTTCGGCGAGAGGCGCGATACGTTCGGCGATGGATTTGATCGCGGCGTAATCGGGGTGGGTTTCCGGATCGCCGAACAGGGACAGGCCGATGCGCGTCAGCAGCGGGATTTCCGCCGCCAGTTTTTCGACGATGCGCGTGAAGGTCGCAACGTCCATGAAAGCAGGGGCGTGGTCGCGCGCGATCGGGTGAAACGGGGCGGGCGTGTTCCGCGCGGCGATTTCGACAATCGCGTGCGGACGCGCGATATCCAGATGTGTAAGCACGTCGCGTCCACGTTCAAGGTCATATCGGGCAGAAATATCAAGCGCCGCGCGGCGATAGGACGCGGCCGCAACGATCACGAACGGTTTTTCCGGTAATGCCTGCGCCGGGGCGCATAGTGGCAAATCCAGAAACGTGCCGCAGGCGCGGTCATGCAGGAAGGTAGAAACAGGGATGCCGGATTTCGTCAGGCTGGTGTGTACATCCCGGGCCAACGGACCTGTGCCCCAGATCGCAACGCGCCGTCCATCGATACGGCGGCGCAGGGTTTCCGGCGCGAGCCCCTGCAACGTGACCAAGGGAAGAGTCATCGCGGCATGAAATACATCACGGTTTCGTTCCAGCCTTGCGTGTAATGGCGCAAGGTCAGGTCGTAATCGTCACGGATCGCCAGCACGCGGGCGGGTACGTCCCATAGATCGCCCGCAGCGTGATAGACGCACACGGCAAGGGCCGGGTGATGGTCGCGGATCAGGCGGGCCGCGCCCGCCAGCGCATCCGGTTCGGCCCCCTCAAGGTCGAGTTTGATGAAATCGACGCGGGTCGGGATTTCGTCGTCCATACGCGCTACGCGCACCGCGATGTCGCCGTCTGCGGTCAGTTTCGACGACAGGCCGGCGGTCGATTCAAACGCCATGGTATCTGCGCGCGCGCCCAGCGCGCAGGGATGGAAATGCGTATCGCGCATGCCGGCCAATGTCGCGCGTGCCGTATCCATCGACGCGGGGCCTGGCTCAAAAAGATGTACTGCGCCGTAATGCGGGTAGTCGGTACAGAAGGTCCGGGTGTTTTCGCCGTGATAAGCGCCGCCGTCGACGAAAACCGGCGCGTCGGAAAGTCGCAGGTCGACGTCGAAATATTGTTCAGCCTCGCGCATCGTGTGCGTGGCCATGAATTTTTTGTCGCCGGTCAGGCGAAAACGCATGACGTCGTAAAGCACCTTTTTCCCCGCGTCGTCCAGACGCTCGTAAACGGGGTCCAGCGGGCGCGCGGCCACGGCCGCGCGGACAGCCGCCACGGGCGGCAAAGGCGGCAGGCGCAGCGCCGCGTAATCGACCACGCTGGGCAATTGCGCCAGGCGATCAAGCGTCACGGGATAGCGGTGCAACGCGGTATTGATAACGATAGCGTCACGCGGCAGGGCATCGCCGTGAAATACGGGCAGGCCGTTCCAGTGCGTGCCGGGGGCGGCGAAATCATCGATGACGCCGACGCAGGACAGGTGCGCGCGCGCGGCATCGCTGTTGGGCGTGCGGCCGAACAGATACACAGGCCTATCTTTTTCGAATTCGGCAGGCGCTTCGGCCAGCCAGTCGTTAAAGTCGCGGGCGATGTCCTGCGGGGTCATGTCACGTCCATCCATTCGCCCCTGCTTGCTGCCTGTGTCATCGCTTCGAGAAAGCGCATGCCCTCGTCGGCGGGGCCTATGCCGACGACATAGGGCGCGGGCGCAGGATTGCCAGCTTTATGCGCGTGGATCGCGTCAGCCAGATCGGCGTAGCAATTGGCAAAAGCCTCGATAAATCCGGCCGGATGTCCGGTCTTGAAGCGGGTATAGCGCGGCTGGCTTGCGATTTGCGAATCCGGGTGGCCGCGATCAAGCGTCCATCGGCGGCCGTGCCGGTCGGCGAATCCCAGCGTTTCCGGCTCGAGCTGGAACCATTCCGCCGTGCCCTCGCTGCCGCATACGCGCAGGCGCAGGCCGTTGCGTTGGCCCAGCGCTGCCTTGGTCAGCCACATGTTCACATGCAGGCCGCCTTCATATTTCGCGATCGCGCTGAGCGTGTCGACAATGCCGGGAAAATTGCCGAAGGTCGCGGCCGTGGCGGCGACGGATTCAGGCGCGCGCCCGGTCAGGAAGTTCACGAACATATGCAGATGCGCGCCGAGGTCGAGCGTGACCGTGGAAATCGTATAATCGCGGCGGCGCCAGTCCTGCGGCGTCATCGGCGTATCGTCGGGGCGCAGGCGCAAAAAGCCTTCCTGCGGCATTTCGGCCATGATCTGGCGAATTTCACCCAGTTGCCCGCTTTCGATCACCGATTTGAGTTCGCGGATCATCGGATAGGCAAGGTAGTTGTAGGTAACGCCCAAAAACCCGCCGGTGCGTTCAAGCGCCGCGCGCACGCGTGCGGATTCGGCCGCCGATGTGGCCAGCGGTTTTTCGCAGATCACGGGCAAGCCCGCATCAAGCGCGGCGATAATCTGGTCGGCGTGCTGGTCGGGCGGAGTCAGGATGGCGAGCGCATCCAGATTGCCGGCCTCGGCCTTCAGCAGCGCGTCAAGGTCCGAATAAAGACGGGCGGGGTCGATCGCATAGGCGTCGGCGGTGTGGCGGTTGACGTCCGCATGGCGGCTGAAGCAGCCGGCCACAAGGTCGAAGCGCAAATCCATGCGGCAGGCGATTTCATGCACATGGCCGATTGCGGAATTGACGCCGCCGCCAAGAAAGCCGAGTTTGAGGCCGGGTGTCATCGGGTCAGTCCTTCCGGGTTTTCAAGCGTCACATGATCGGCGAATTTTGGCGCGAATTCCAGCATCCTTGTTCGGTCCGGAAATTCCACGAAAAACAGGCCAAGCTTGCCGTGCGGCGCTGGGTCGATGCGCGCGCCGCTTACGGCCAGCGGCACATAGCGCAGGTTATGCGTGCCGGGCAGATCCAGCCTGATTTCGCACGCAGTGACGGGTTTCGCGAAGGTGATCGTGTGGCGCCCGATGCAGCGTTCGGGCGCGGGCGCGGCTTGGGGCTGGCGCGCGCCGATAAAGGGGGCGATGTAACGCGCAGCGTAATCGCAACCCGTGGATTGGGCGATCATCTCGCCATACAGATCGCCGGGGCAGCGGCGCATGGATTCGATGATCCGCATTTCGTGCCCGTTCCACATAAATTGCGTGTGCAGCAGCCCGTTGGCGAGTTTTAGCGCGGCGGCAAGGCGCGTCATTTCGCGGCGCATGGTTTCACGCGGCGCATCGGGCAGCCCGGACGGGCAGTTGGAGCAATTCACCGCATAGGGATAAACCGTGCAATACTCGTCGGCGAAGACGTCCCACAGAATCGTGCCGTTTTCAAGAAACGCGGAATGGCTGTGCAGCGAGCCGGTAAAAAATTCCTCGATCAGCGCGTTACCCGTGCGCGACGCGGCACGCGCGATTTCAAGCGCGACAGGCAGGCAGGCGGGGTCGTCGATGCGCGTCATGCCGCGCCCGGTCGAGGAATCGACCGGCTTGACCAGATAAGGCGGGCTTAATCCCGCCGGGTCGTCGCCCGCAACGGCACGCGGCACCGGAAATCCGTGGGCGAGCATCAAGGCGCGGTAGCGGCTTTTTTCATGGATGGTGCGCGCAATTTCGGGTGTATCGAGTCCGGAAATGTTCAGAATGGCGGCGACGTCGGCGGCGGCAAGATAGGATTCGTCGTTGCAGCCGGGCACCAGCGCGTCGGCGGCGTGTTCGCGCGCGGTGGCCAGAAGCGCATCGGGGTCGGCGTAATCAATATGCGCCGAAGCATCGGCGTATAGATGGCACGGGTCGTCCGGACGGTTGCCCGCGACCACGACGCGCCAGCCCGCACGGCGCAGCGCGGCCAGAATGGGCAGGGCGCTGAATCCGCTTCCGGCCAGAAGGGCGGTTTTGGTCATCGCGCACCGTCCAGGAAATCCTTGACCGTTTGCGCCACGCGGCGGATTTCTTCGGGGGTGTGCCACGGCGTAAGCGGCAGGGAAACAAGCCGCGCGGCCGTATCCTCGGCAATCGGGAAATTTTGCCCCGCGCATAAGGCGGCATAGGCCTTTTGTTTGTGTATCGGCACCGGGTAATGAATCAAGGCGGTGATCCCATGTGCGGCCAGATGCGCGATCAGCGCATCGCGTTTTGCGGCGGCAACCAGTACCGGCATCAGGTGCCAGACGCTTTCGACCCCGTCGGGCAACGCGGGCAGAACGATGTCGTCGCGTCCGGCCAGCAGTTCGCTGTAAACGGCGGCGTGTTGCGCGCGGATTGCATTCTGCGCGTCCAGATTTTTCAAGCGCGCGGCCAGTACGGCGGCGTGAACCGGGTCAAGGCGCGAATTGCGGCCCGCGACGTCGTGGATGTATTTGCGTGCAGACCCGTAATTGCCAAGCGCGCGAACCCGTGCGGCGAGCGCGGAATCGTTGGTCGCCACTGCGCCGGCGTCGCCCAGCGCGCCCAGATTTTTGGTGGGGTAAAAGCTGAAACCCGCGGCGTCGCCCAGTGTCCCGGTGCGACGGCCGCCATAGCGCGCGCCCTGCGCCTGGGCCGCGTCCTCGATCACCTTGATATCGCGCGGTTTCGCGATTTGCACGATCGCGTCCATGTCACAGGGAATGCCGTACAGATGCACCGGAATGACCGCGCGGGTGCGCGGGGTGATCGCGCGGGCGAAGGCATCGGGGTCAAGGCCGTATGTGCCGGGTCGCGCATCGGCCAGAACGGGTGTCGCGCCGACCATGGTCGCGGCCAGCGCCGAGGCGATGAAGGAATTGGCGGGGACGATCACCTCGTCCCCCGGACCGATGCCGTATGCCGCAAGAATCAAGGCCAGCGCGTCAAGACCGTTGCCGCAGCCGATTACGTGGTCGGCACCGCAATAAGTGGCGAAGGCGGATTCAAATTCGGTCAGCACATCGCCGCCGATCAGCACACCGGAATCGAGCACCCGCGCGAAGGTGGATTGCAGCATCACGCGTTCGGCCTCAAGCGCGCGGCGCATCGGATAGAATTCGATTTCCCCGGTCGCGCGCTCTTTCAGCCATGCGGCGAATTCGGCGCGTTCGCGCATGTAATCGGATTCGTCGTAAGGGTCGGAACAAAACACCATCACCCGCGCATCCGGCGTGAAATCGTGCAGCACGGCCCACCAGCCGGGCGGGACCAGAAGGCCGGAACCGGACGCTTCCAGACGATGGGTCCGTGGTTCGTCCATGCGATCGAGCGTGACGCTGAACGCGCCTTCAAGGCAGACCATGAACTGGGTCAACGCCCTGTGCGCGTGGTGACCACGGGTCAGGGCCGGGTCGCCATTGCCGGAAAACCAGAAAACGCGCCGGATGTCGAAACCCGCAACGTCCTGCGCCTCCAGCACGCGCATGTCACCACGTTCGTCGCCGCGCGAAAGGATAGCGATGCGTTCAGGCTGTTGCATTGAGCGCCTCCGCCAGCAGGGATTCGATGACGCGGCGGGTCTTACGCGTGTCGGTCAGGTCGGCGTACAGGGCGCGACCCGCGCCGCCCACGGTTTTGCGCCAGCGCGCGTCCGCGATCAGGCGGTCGAGGGTCGCGGCGTATTCATTTTTATCGCGGCAAGCCAGAAGCGCGCGTTCGCCGCCCGGCAGGTCGAAAGCGGCATCGAGCGCGGGATCGTCGAGATGGCAGCCATCGTCGCGTTCGGAAAGGATGTGGAAGAAAAAACTCAATCGCACGGTGTCGTCATTGGTATGGTCGCCCATGTAAAACAGCATCGGGGTTTCAGCCTCCAGCGCGTTGAACAGGGTCACGCCCGAACGACCGGGCCAGCAATCTAGGTAAATGTCGAAGACGCGGGCGTAAAGCGCGGTATCGACCCAGCCAATGAAATGAGCGCGTGCGTCGTGTCCGCGCGCGCGGAACGTGCCACGGATAGCGGGCAGATCCTCGCGCCCCGTATACAGATAATGCGCGGTCGGATTGCGGTCGAGCGCATCGCACACGGTGTTTAAAAAATCGGGCTGGTTGAGTTTGTCCTCGCGCGCGAGCGTGCCCATCAGCACCGCATCGGGGCCAAAGCGTGCGCGGATATCGGCGATTGTCTTTTCGTCCGGCGCGGGTGCGGGGTCGAAGGTCACGGGCACGAGTTTCCAGGGCTTGCCCTGAAATTCAAAAACGTCACCGGGGCCGTTAAACGACATCCAGTAGTCATCCGCAGCGGTCAGGGCCCTGTTCATCGTTTTCATCGACCAATAGACCTGTTTTGGTGCAAGCCCCATGCCAAAGGCGTAGCTCATGCCCATCGGCTGGCACAGCCAGATCGCCGTGTCGACGCCGTCGGCGATCATGCGTTCGCGCAGTTGCGTGTAGCGCGCGAGCATCGACCAGTCCTCGCCGCGATAGGTGTCGGCCATGAATACGCAATCGACGCCGATTTCAGCCATGCGCGCGGTCATGGTTTCGTCGCGGCGGGTCAAGGCGTAAACGCATATATCATAAGCGCGCGGTATAGGAAGGACAGAAAGCGTCCGATGCAGCAAGGCGATATGCGCAAGCCACGAGGCGGCATGGATAAAAATGCCGATGCGTTTGCGGGGATGCGGTACGGATGCATGGATAGGGGCGGGTTCGCCCAATGCGATGGGGGCGGGTTCGCCCAATGCGGCGCGGCGGCGCTTTCCGGCCGCCAGCATTTGCGGTTCCCAGCTTGCGAGGGTGGAAACGAAATGTTCGACCAGTTCGCTGCGCCGCAGCCAGCCGCCATACAGATCGTTTTCGACGACGAGCGCGAGGTCGTCATAGCCGCGTTCCAGCCCTTGCAGCATCCATGGTATGGATACGGCATCAAGCACGATGCGCAGCCAGACCATATCGGCGCTGGTACCCATGCCGAGCGCCCACTGGATGCGCGCGATTTTCCAGACGGCGATATTTTCCGCCGTTTGCAGGCGCGGCGCGTGGGCGCGCACGATCTGTGCGAGGGTCGCAGCATCAAGACCCGCGAACCAGTCATGCCGCGCGAGGCGATGATAGATGTCAACGGGGACGAGTTTTTGCAGGTCGGGGTCGCACAGCGCATCAATCAGGTATGTCAGCGCGGCATTGCGTCCGCCGTTTGCGCCTTCAAGCGCCGCGGCCAGCAGCATCAGGCGCGTGGCAAGGGCGCGGTCGCCGATCGCGCGCACGACGCCATCAAGATCGGCGCGCCATTTCACGATCAGGGCGTCGTTCGCCAGATGCGTGCCGTCGAACACCAGCGCGCGGGCATGGGTATGGATCGCGTCCTCCCGCGACAGCAGAGCCGCAAGATCGCCGGCGCTTTCGCGCAAACAGGCACGCAGGGATTCGGCGTCAGACCCAGCCATTGAGCCGCGCCACTTCGTTCGGATCGCAGACGCGCAGGCCTTGCCGATCCTCGATCGTGCGGACGTAGTCGGAAGCGGCCAGCAGATTTTCCGGCGTGCCCATGTCCATCCAGCAATAACCGCGTGTCAGGCGTTCGAGGTTCAGTTTTCCTGCGTCGAGATAGGCGCGGTTGAGGTCGGTTATCTCCAGTTCGCCGCGTGGGGAAGGGCGCAGTGCGCGCGCGCGTTCGATTGCGTCCGGTTCATAAACGTACAGGCCGGTCAACGCCCAGTGGGATTGCGGATTTTTTGGTTTTTCCTCGATCGAAAGGGGCTTGCCCGCCGCGTCGAAGGCGACGACGCCATAGGCTTCCGGGTTGCGGACGTGATGCGCGAAGACGGTCGCGCCGCGGTTGTTTTCGCAGGCGTGGCGCAGCCTTTCGCCAAGGCCGGCGCCGAAAAAGATGTTGTCGCCCAGTATCAGGACGAAACGTTCGCCGTCGATGAAATCGGCGCCGATGGTCACGGCTTCGGCAATGCCTTTCGGTTCGCTTTGCGCGGCATAGGCGATGCGCAGGCCCCATTCCGCGCCGGTGGCAAGCAGGCGCTCAAAGGCAGGCCGGTCCTCCGGCTTGGTGATGATCAGGATGTCGCGGATACCCGCGAGCATCAGCGTCGCCAGCGGGTAATAAATCATCGGCTTGTTATAGACGGGCAGCAGGTGTTTCGAGACCGCGCGGGTAACAGGGTGAAGGCGTGTGCCGTGCCCGCCCGCCAGAATAATGCCTTTCATGCCGCGAACCCCCTTTTCAGCCGCCGGCGCGTTGGCCGATGCGCGCGGAATGATACCCTTTTTCCCGCGCTTCTTCCACCCAGGCGGGGTTGTTTATGTACCATGCGACGGTATCGCGCAGCGCTGGTCCGAACTCATGGCGCGGACGCCAGCCGGTCGCATACAGGCGCGCGGGATCAAGGGCATAGCGGCGGTCGTGGCCCGGGCGGTCCTCGACATGGCGGATCAAATCCGCATACGGCCCGGTGGTACGCGGGGCCAGCGCGTCGAGATGCGCGCAGATGGCGGTCACCACGTCGATGTTGCGCATTGGTGCCTGCGCGCCGATCAGCACGGTCTGGTCCGGGTCCATGCCCAGTACGTGCAAAAGCGCGTCGGCATGATCGGCGGCGTGGATCCAGTCGCGGATCTGGTCGCCCGCGCCATAGATTGGCAGGGTTTCGCCCGCAAGGGCGCGCAGGATCATGTGCGGAATCAGTTTCTCCGGATATTGGCAGGAGCCGAAATTATTGCCGCACTGGGTGACGATCACCGGCAATCCCCATGTTCGCGCCCAGGCGCGGGCCAGATGGTCCGATGCGGCCTTGGACGCGGCATAGGGCGAGGAGGGGTTGTATGCCGCGCCCTCGCGCACCGGCGGGGCGGAATCGGCAAGCGGGCCGTAGACTTCGTCTGTCGAGACGTGGATCAGGCGAAAATGCGCGGGCGCGCCCGCCTGTTTCCAATACGCCAGCGTGGCCTCAAGCACGCAAAGCGTGCCCGCGACGTTCGTATGAATGAAGGGCGCGGGCGCGTCGATCGAACGATCGACATGGGTTTCGGCGGCGACGTGGATCACCGCGTCGGGCCGGAACGCGGTTAGGGTTTCGGTCAGTTTTTCAGCGTCGGTAACGTCGGCGCGGATCAGACGGTAGGCAGAGGTATTGATATCCGCAAGGGTCAGCGGGTTTGCGGCGTAGGTCAGCGCATCGTAATTGAGTACGCTATGGCCGCACGAAAGTGCCGCGCGGACCAGATGCGATCCGATGAAACCCGCGCCGCCGGTGATCAGGATGTTCATGCCTGTTTGTTCTAGCATTTGGGGGGTTTGCCAACAAGCCTTGGAAATCCACGCTTTGCGGTGCATTGTGCGCCTGTATAATGCGTTTTTTTAAGGATTATGCGCGCCATGACCGAAATGCCATTTGCGGAAATTACCCCCGCGCTGGAATACCCTCATTACCGCGAGGGGTTGATCGCGCCGGGCGCGAGCGCGCTGTGGGCCGATTATTATGCGTTGACCATGGCGCAGGCGCTGTTCGCCGATGGGCGGCATATGGCGCAGGCGGTGTTCCACGGCTATGTCCGTTCGGCGCCGTTCGGCGGCAGTTACGTCGTCACCGGCGGGCAGGAAGTGGTGTTCGCATGGCTGGAAGACCATTGGCGATTCCTGCCAGAGGATATCGCGCTTTTGCGTTCCGAAACCGCCGGCGGCGCGCGCGTGTTCAGCGATGCGTTTGTCGATTTTCTAGCTGCGGCGAAGCTGGAGCTGAGCATCGACGCGATGCCAGAGGGAGAAATCGCGTTCGCGGAAGAACCGATCATCCGGGTCAGCGGACCTTTATGGCAGTGTTTGATGGTGGAGGCCGCGATTTTGAACCTGATCGGGTCGCAATCGCTGTTCGCCACGCTGGCCTCGCATCTTGTGCATCTGGCGGGGGATGCGCCGGTTCTGGATTTCGGCCTCAGGCGCGGGCAGGCGGCGGGCGGGCTTGAAGCCGCGCGCGGCGCGTGGCTGGGCGGGGTCGCGGGCACGTCTAACGTGCTGGCGCGCAAGATGTACGGCATTCCCGCGGTGGGGACGATGGGCCACGCCTTTGTTATGGCGTATGAAAGCGAGATCGCGGCGTTCGCCGCCTATGCGCGGGCGATGCCGCAGGGCAGCGTGTTTCTGGTCGATACCTATAACACGCCCGAAGGGGTAAGGCGCGCGGTTGCGGCCGCGCGTGAAAGCGGAATCGACCTTAAGGGCGTGCGGCTCGATTCCGGCGATACGCAATATCTGGCGCGGGTGACGCGCGGCATTCTGGATGCGGCGGGATACCGGGACGCAAAAATCATTGCTTCGGACGGGTTGAATTACAAAACCATCACGGCGCTGCGCGCGGGCAAGGCGCCGGTCGACGTGTATGCGATCGGCGCATATCTTAATACCGCGCCGGACCAGCCAACCTTGAACGCGGTCTATAAAATGGCGGAGATCGACGGGCGTCCCGTCATCAAGTTGTCGGAAGTGCCGGGCAAGATCACGATACCCGGCGCGCTTGACGTCATCCGATATCTTGCGCCCGACGGCGCGCGGATGCGTTTTGACGGCGACACCATCGTGCCGCTTAGCGGCGGGTTCGATATTTCCGGCGGCGCGCTGGCGGCCACGCTGTCGTCGATCGACCGCGCGGACGAAACGAATGCCCGCGTCTTTGCGGCGGGAACGCCCGCCTATCGCCCGGTGGCGCCGGTGTTCGATCAAGGACGGCGCGTGGCGGCAGCCGAGTGCGTGCATCACGGCCGTGCGCGGGCGGCGGCGCGGCTGGATATGCTGGAGGACAGCCACAAGGGCATGCCCGCGCGTTATTCGTACCGTGTGGGGGTAGAGGAAGGGCTGCACGATCTGCGCCACCGGATGATCCGCGATGCGCGGCGGCAGGCGCGCGGTTCGTAACTCTGGTCTTTGGTCAGTGGCGGTGCGTCCCCGCGCAGGCGGTGCGCATAAATGTGTCTTATCCGCTCGGTCGCAGGAATTTTCGGATACCGGTCTTATTCATCGGCTATTTCCGGGGCGATGCTGGTATTGTTCGCACGGGCGGCGGCATCGGCCTGTTGTTTTTCGTCGGCTTCCCGCATCGTCGCGACCATTTTGGTCACGTTATAACGCATCATGCGCAGATAATCCGGCGCGGGGCCGTCGGGTGGCGAAAGCGCATCGGCATAGAGCGGTTTGCCGACCTGCGCGTCTGTATCCCTTGCAATACGTTCGATCAGCCGCGGGTCGGACATGTTTTCAAGAAACACGGTGGTGACGTGATTATCGCGGACCTGCCGGTCGAGTTTCGCGAGGTCGGCGGCCGAAGGTTCGGTTTCCGTGCTCAATCCCTGTGGCGCCAGCATTTGCACGCCATAGGCGCGCGAGAAATAACCGAAAGCGTCGTGGCTGGTGATGACCAGACGGCGGGCGGGCGGGATGTCGTCGATCTGGCTACGAATCCATTTATCGGTATCGTCGATTTTTTTATCGTAATCTTCGGCGCGCTTTCTGATCGCATCCGCTTCGTCCGGGAGCGCCGCGGCCAACGCATCGGCGATGTTGCGCACATACACATGCGCGTTGGTCATATCCTGCCACGCATGCGGATCGATGGCGGTCTTTTTGCCGTCTTTCATCAAGCGCGGCGCGATGCCAGCGCTGGCGGTGACGATGTGGTTATGGGTTTCGCCCTGTGATTTCAGGCGGGTAAGCCAGCCTTCCAGTCCCAGACCGTTAATGAACACCAGCCGGGCCGCTGCGATCGTGCGCATATCGTCCGGCGTGGGGTCGAAGGCATGGGGGTCGGCATCCGGACCGATCAGGTTTGTGACCGAAACGTCGTTACCACCAATGTTTTTGAGCATGTCGGCCAGAATTGAAAAGCTGGCAACGACGCGGACTGGTCCCGCCGCGCGGGCGGAACCGGGTGCGAAAACGGCAACGCAGAGGGCGAAACAAAACAGGGCGAAAGTCGCAAAAGGGCGCAATAGCATGGTGCTGGCCTTTTCTTCGTGTCCGGATCGGGTGACGCTATGTTTATAACCTAGGGTCAGATCCATTAATGTCATGATATTGCGTGACATGACAAGGATGGATGCGACGGAAAGGACCAAAGCTGTGGGCGGCCCTACGGCCAAGGTTTTTTTAAGCCGCCGGGACGCGGTTTGGCTTCGCGCGCAATCCATAAGATTAATGGGTCCTGACCCTAACACTTGTCAACCGCGCGTGGGTGCGCATAGTGTCGCGGTCATGTTTTACCTGAACCGAATGCAACGCTTTGGCATCGCCGTCCTGATCTCGGCGCTGGTATGGGCTTTGGCCGCGTGGGCGATCTTCGCATGAGCGCGGCGATCACGCTTGAGGACGTTGGCGTCCGGTACGGATCGCAGGTCGCGATCCATGATGTGCACGCGATTTTCGAGACGGGGTCGTTGACCGCGTTGGCCGGGCCGAACGGGTCGGGGAAAAGCACGCTGCTTAAGGTCATCGCCGGAATCGTGCGGCCGCAAAGGGGGCGCATGGTCGTTGACCCGGCGCTACGCGGGCAGATCGCCTATCTGCCGCAAGGCGCGGGTCTTGCGCGCGATTTTCCGATCACGGTGCTTGAGGCGGTGTGTGCCGGGTTCTGGCGACAGACCGGCGAGGGCGGCGCGCTTACGCTTGCGATGCGCGCGCAGGCGCAGGAAGCGCTTGAACGCGTGGGACTTGGCGGGTTCGGGGGGCGGCAGATCGGTGCGCTGTCGGGCGGTCAGTTCCAGCGCGTATTGTTTGCGCGCACCATCGTGGAGGATGCGCGCGTCATCCTGCTGGATGAGCCGTTCGCCGCCGTCGATCAGGATACGACCGCGCGGCTGATCGCCATCATCATGGACTGGCACGCGCAGGGGCGCACGGTGATCTGCGTGTTGCACGACCTGATGCTGATCCGCAAATATTTTCCCGATTCCGTCGTGCTGGCCGGACGCTGCATCGGGCGCGGGCATACGCATGACCTGTTCCGGCAGAAGCTTTTGTCCTTCGACCTCGATATGGCCGAACTGCATACCGCGGGTGAGGAGATTCCGGTGTCCGAACACGCGGACGGCGCGGAATGTCCGTGCGGGCACGATCACGGGGAAGCGGATAAAGGGGGGCGGAATGGGCATTAACGACATTTTGATCGCGCCATTCGCCGATTACGCCTTCATGCGCCGGGCGCTGGTGGCATGCTTGATCCTTTCGATCAGCGGCGCGCCGGTGGGGATGTTCCTTAACCTGCGGCGCATGACGCTGGCAGGCGACGCGATGAGCCACGCGATTTTGCCAGGCGTCGCCGTCGCGTTCGCGCTTTGGGGAATTGCCGTCTGGCCGATGACGGCGGCGGCGCTGGCGGTGGGCATATTCGTCGCGGCACTGGCCGGTGTTTTGACGCGGGTCACGCAATTGCGCGAAGATTCGAGCGTCGCGCTTGTCTATCTTTTATCTTTGGCCGCCGGGATGGCGATCATCTCGCGGGCGGGCAGCGGAGTGGACCTTCTGCATATCCTGTTCGGCAATATTCTGGCGATCGACGAATCCGCGCTGGTGCTAGTGGCCGGAACGGCAACGCTGACCTGGGTGGCGCTGGGGCAGATTTATCGCGGGCTGGTCATCGAATGCATGGACCCGGAATTCTTGCAGGCCGCGGCAGGCGGTCGGCGCGGCTGGACCGGCCCGGTGTTTTTCATGCTGATCGTCGGCAATCTGGTCGCCGCGTTTCAGGCGTTGGGCACGCTGATGGCGTTGGGGCTTATCCTTTTACCCGCTATCGCCGCGCCTTTCTGGGTGCGCTCGCTGGGCCGGATGATGGCCGTGGCCTGCGGCATCGCGGCGGCCGGGTCGTATCTGGGCTTGCTGGCGTCGTACCATCTGGGGCTTCCGGCCGGCCCGGGGGTTGTGCTGGCGACCGGCATTTTGTGCGTCGCATCGGTCGTCTTCGGCGCGCATGGCAGTCTTTTGCGGGCCTATGCCGAAGGGCGCCGAGCCGTGCTTTAGGCCGATTTGGCCTTTGTGGTTTTAGAAGCGGTTTTGGGTTTGGAAGTTTTGGCCTTGGCCGGGGTTTTCTTCGCCGCGGCTTTCACCTTTTTGGCCTTGCCCTTGGATGTGGCGCCCGCCTTTTTGTCGATCAGGGCGATCGCGGCGTCGAGCGTCAGGTCCTTTGGATCGGTGTCGCGCGTCAGGGTGGCGTTGACCTTGCCCATTCTGACATAGGGTCCGTAGCGTCCGGCGTAGAGTTCGATCATTTCCTTGGTCGCCGGGTGTTCGCCGACATCGCGCAGTTTGCCCGCTCCCGCGCCGCGTTTGCCGCGCTGGGGCGCCTGTGCCAGCAATTCGACCGCGCGGTTGATGCCGACGCTTAAGACGTCGTCGTCCTTGGGCAGGGATTTGAATGTGTCGCCGTGCTTGAGGTACGGGCCGAAGCGGCCGATACCGGCAAGGATCTTTTCGCCGGATTCCGGATGCGTGCCGACAAGTCGCGGCAGGGAGAGCAGGCTCATCGCGACGTCGAGGGTTACGTCGTCGGGTGCGAGGTTTTTGGGCAGGCCCTGACGTTTCGGTTTTTCCTTGCCTTCGGCTTCACCCAGTTGGACGTAAACGCCGTAAGGGCCGCGGCGCAGCGTGACTTGCTTGCCGGTGGTGACGTCGACGCCCAGTTCCTTCGGACCGGCTTCCAGCCCGGTCAGGCCTTCGCCGTCGGTGACGACCAGCGGGGTGGTGTAACTGCATTTGGGTTCGGACTGGTAATTCGAGCAGCCGATGAACGCGCCCGATTTGCCAAGGCGCAGGCCAAGGCGACCGTTGCCGCAGGCCGGGCACAGGCGCGGGTTTTTGCCATCGTGGCGGTCGGGGAAGAAGTGCGGCCCCAGTTCCTCGTCCAGCGCGTCGATTACCTGCGTGATCGTCAGGTCCTTCGTGTCGTCAACCGCTTTCGAGAAATCGGTCCAGAAATCGCGCAGGGCGTGTTTCCATGCAACATGGCCATCGGAGATGGCGTCGAGCTCCTCCTCCAGCGCGGCGGTGAATTTGTAATCGACGTAGCGCGCGAAATATTTGGTCAGGAAGGTGGTGACGATGCGCCCGCGGTCTTCCGGGATAAAGCGTTTTTGTTCAAGGCGGACATAGTTGCGGTCCTGCAGCACCTGAAGGATGGACGCATAAGTCGACGGGCGGCCGATGCCTTCTTCTTCCAGTTTTTTGACCAGGCTGGCTTCGGTATAACGCGGCGGTGCTTGGGTGAAATGCTGTTCCGGCTTGACGTCGAGGGTGGACAGGCGTTCGTCCGGCCGCAGTGCGGGCAGGCGGCGGTTTTCGTCATCCTCCTCGGCGCCGTCGTCGCGCGATTCCTCGTAAAGTTTCAAAAATCCGTCGAAGGCGACGACCGATCCGGTCGCGCGCAGCACCACGTCGTCCGTGCCGTCGGAGATATCGACCGAGGTCTGGTCGAGCAGCGCGCTTTCCATCTGGCAGGCCATCGCGCGCTTCCAGATCAGGTCGTAAAGTTTCGCCTCGGCCGCGCCCAGATGCTTCGCGACCTGTTCGGGGGTGCGGCGGGCGTTGGTGGGGCGGATCGCCTCGTGCGCTTCCTGTGCGTTCTTGGCCTTTGATTTATAGACGCGCGGGGCCTCGGGCACGTAGCGGTCGCCATAGGTATCGCGCACGACCGCGCGCAATTGGGAAATCGCCTCGCCCGACAGGGTGGTGCCGTCGGTCCGCATATAGGTGATCAGGCCCACGGTTTCGCCGCCGATCTCGATGCCTTCGTACAGGCGCTGGGCGGTGCGCATGGTTTCGGAGGCAGACATGCCGAGCTTGCGGCTGGCTTCCTGCTGCAGGGTCGAGGTGATGAACGGCGGGTAGGGATGGCGTTTGACCTGCTTCGCCTCGATCGCCGCGACCTTAAGGGATTTTCCGGCGATGCGGGTGGTCGCGGCGCGCGCGTCGTGTTCGTTCGCAAGGTCGAATTTGCCCAGCTTGTTGCCCGCAAGATGCGTCAGGCGGGCGGTGAACGGCACGCCTTCGCCGGTCTTGAGGCGGGCTAGGATGGTCCAGTATTCCTGCGCGGTGAATTTTTCGATTTCGGACTCGCGTTCGCACACAAGGCGCAGGGCGACCGACTGGACGCGGCCTGCGGAGCGCGAACCCGGCAGTTTGCGCCAGAGCACGGGGGAAATCGTGAAGCCGACCAGATAATCGAGCGCGCGGCGGGCCAAATACGCCTCGACCAGGTTGCGGTCGACATCGCGCGGGCGGGCGAAGGCGTCGACGATCGCGGTCTTGGTGATTTCGTTGAAGGCAACGCGCTTGACGTCGATGCCCTTGAGGGTCTTGCCGTCGTTGAGCAGTTCCTCAAGATGCCATGAAATCGCCTCCCCCTCGCGGTCGGGGTCGGTCGCCAGATACAGGCGGCTTGCGCCCTTGAGCGCCTTTTTGATTTCTCCGACCGGCTTGCCCGCGCGTTCACCCAGTTCCCAGCGCATGGTAAAATCGTCATCCGGCAGAACCGAGCCGTCCTTGGCCGGCAGGTCGCGGACATGGCCATAGGACGCAAGGACCGTATAGTCCTTGCCCAGGTATTTGTTGATCGTCTTTGCCTTGGCGGGCGATTCGACGACGACGACGGAATGTCCACTCATGGTCATGGGGATTTATAGCAGCGTGCCCGATTTGTCCACCGCATACTCTATATACGGCATGGATACGCGGTTTTGAGGGTGCCGGGTCAGCCGACCCGCGAGTTCGAGTTCCAGCAATACGGTCTGCACCACCGAAGCCGGGATCGCGGTTTCGCGGATCAGGTCGTCGACCGGCACCGGCAGGGTGCCGAGCAGGGATAAAACATGTTCGCGCGCGGATTCAAGGATCGCGGCATCCGGTTCGCCCGCGCCGAAGTCCGCGAGTGCGGAGGCCGGTTCGCGCACGATGCGCGTTTCCCGCAACCGGGCGAGAGAGTCGAGAATATCGGCCGCGCCGGTCACCAGCATCGCACCGTCGCGGATCAACGAATTCGGCCCGCCCGCGCGCGGATCAAGCGGATGGCCGGGTACGGCATAAACCTCGCGCCCCTGATCGGCGGCGCAATGCGCGGTGATCAGCGAGCCGGATTTGATCGTCGCCTCGACGACGCAGACGCCGCGGGCAAGGCCGGAAATAATGCGGTTGCGGCGCGGGAAATGCTGGGCCATCGGCTGTGTGCCCAGAGCGTTTTCCGCGACGAGTGCGCCCTGATCACAGATGCGTTCGTACAGCGTCTGATTTTCCGTGGGATAGACCACGTCGACGCCGCCCGCGACCACCGCGATGGTGCCGGTAGACAGGCTTGCGGCATGCGCCGCCGTGTCGATGCCGCGCGCGAGGCCGGAGATCACGGCAAGCCCGGCGCGGCCCAGTTCGGCGGCCAGCGTTTCGGTGAAGCGCCGACCCTGCAGCGAGGCGTTGCGCGCGCCGACAATGCCGATGCCGGTCTTTTTCACCAGATCCGTGCGGCCGAGCATGGTCAGGACGGGGGGCGCGTCCTCGATCGCGGCCAGCGGCGCGGGGTAGTCCGGATCGCCCCAGACGATCAGCGCGCCGCGGCGTTTTTCAATCGCGGCGATTTCATCCTCGGCCTTCGATGCCGGGCACAGGGAAAGCGGCTTGCCGCGCCCGCCGCGCTTTGCCAGTTCGGGCACGGCCTGTACCGCGCGGGAGCCGCTGCCGTAACGTTCAAGCAGGCGGCGGAAGGTTATGGGGCCGATCCCCTCGCTGCGCGCAAGGCGCAGGCGCGCGGTGCGTTCAGCTTGCGGGAGCATTTTTCTTCCGGCCGATTTTCGGTTCCTCGCCACGGATCAGGCGGGCGATGTTGGCGCGGTGTTTCCACCATACCAGAAGCGCGATGGTGCCTGTCAGCCAAGACCATTTCGGCGTATAAAAATACGCGGTGAAAAACGGCGCGAGCGCCATGGCCACCAGCGCGGAAAGGGACGAGATACGTGTGACCAGCGCGCTCGCAAGCCATGCGATGCAGGAAGCGAGCCCGGCAAGCGGCGCGAAGGCGAGCAGCACGCCCAGCGTGGTCGCAACGCCTTTGCCGCCCTTGAATTTCAGCCAGACCGGGTATAAATGCCCCAGCACCGCACCCAGCGCCGCGCCCATCGGCCCTTGTAAATTTCCGGGCCAAATCAGGTAGGCGGCGATCAGCACCGCCGCCGCACCCTTGCCGGAATCGAGGATCAGCGTGGCGAGTGCAAGGTCCTTCCTGCCCGTGCGTAGCACGTTGGTCGCACCGATATTGCCCGACCCGATCGCGCGCACATCGCCAAGGCCCGCAAGACGGGTCAGCAAAAGCCCATAAGGCACCGATCCCATCAAGTAACCGAAGGCGATCGCCGCCAGCGCGGTAAGGGTGAAATGCTGGGCAAGGATGTCGTGCAATGTCATCGGGGGCCAGGGTCAGGACTCATTAATGTCATGAGATTGCGTGACATGGAAAAGGGACGGATGCAAGGAAAAGGGACGAAGGCGGGGTGGTTCCCCCGGTAAGGCCCTTTGACGCGGCAGACGCCTTTTCCCCATGTCACCCGCAAGGATGTCACCCGCAAGGGCGCGGTCAAGGCTTGGCCCCGCAGGCGCGGTAAAACGCGTCCTTGGTTAAAGCGCGCCTTCAAACAAGATGCGACGCAATATGCCGGGGGTGAGGACCGAAAGCGGGTTGATGCTGACATTAGGGTCCGCGATCGGCCCCTTCATCGCATAGGTCGCGGCAAAAATGCCGCCGCCCTTGGCGCCGCCGGTCAGGATGTCGCCGACCAGCGGGATTGCGGAGAGCAGCGAGTTGACCTCGGACATCGGAACCACCGTGCCGTGAATGTCGGTGGTGCCCGCGCCGATGTCGACCGTTCCTTCGAAGGTCAGGCCGAGGCTCGCGCCGGAGGTGCGGCCATCCTTGAAGGAGACCGCGAAGCCGTCCGCGCCGTTGCGCAGGGTGATGTCGGCCTCGGCGCGCTGGAATTTCAGGCCGGTGTCCTGTTCAAGAATATTGAGCAGGCCGGGCAAGGAAAGCAGGTTGATCAGCTTGGCCAGAACCGGGGCGCGGGTGACGCTGAAATTCTTGAGCACCAGCTTGCCCACGACGTTGCCGCCTTTGCCCGGCATGCCTTCGGCGTGCAGCGTGCCACCGCGCACGCGCTGGCTGATGCCTAGGGCGGAAAGGCCCGCGCCCGCGTCGGCCAGATCGAAAAGCAGCCCACCGGAATCGTAACGCAGGGTCACCGGTGTGCCGGCGGCCGCGCCCGTCAGATTGATCATGCGCAGCATGCCGCCGGTATTGCCCTTGAGCGCGGCGGTGACAGAATCGAGCGATTGGTCGGCAAGATAAAGATGCGCAAGTTTCAGGTTTATATCGTAATCCATCGCGGTTTTGGCCTTTGCCGTCTTGTCGCCGCCCAAAACGCCGCCCGCGTCGAAGGCGGTGCCGCTCACCATGGCTTTGAGCGCGCCAGCGGAGGACCAGCTTGCATCGATGTCGCAATCGTTGCGGCCAAGGCGCAGGCCGTTAAGTTTGGCGCCGGCCAGCGTTGCATCGCCGTTCGCGTCGCGCCTGAATCCGATACTGCCCGATGCGATCGCCATGCCCGCGCCGTTGACGCCAAGTGTATCGATGCTTTGGATCAAGCCGTTTTGCAGCGTGCCGGTCAGTTTCAGTTTCGCGGGCTGCCCTTTTGCCTTGGTCGCGCCCAACGGATCGGTGAAGTTCAGTACGGCATCCGTCAAATCGGCACTTACGTTTAGCGCGCCCTTGCCGTCATTGGCGGTTTTCAGCGTCACGTCGGCGGGGATGATGCCTTCGATCCGGTCCTCCAGCGATCCGATGAATTTGCGGCGGATCCCACTATCGGTGTCGATTGACGCGCTGAGGTTCGAGGCGAACGAGGTGGTCGCCTTTTTGGTGAAATATTCCTGCCAGTCGATGGTGGCCGGCTGGCCGTCGAGCGTGCCCTTGCCGCTGATGTGGAAATCGCCTTGGGTCGCGTCAAGATCAAAGGACGGTCCAGCCAACGTCATGCCCTTGACCGCGCCGGGGATGACGAGATTTGTCAGTTTCGCCTTCGCTTTGACATGGACATCGTCGACGCCCATGTCGTGCAGGGTCGGAAAATCGATATCAACCGCGACCTGCGCCTGACCCTTGGCCTGAGAGGCGTCGAGCGCGACCTTTTTCTGATAGGCGATAGGTTCCTTTGAAAGATATTGAAACACAGCGCCGACGCCGCCCTTCATATCGAAATGCAGATAGGCGTGACCCTTGCCGGGGGTGACCAGATCGTCGAATTCCAGTGTGCCGCTGTTGACATGCAGGCCGCCGATATCAGCGGTGGTGATGTTCAGTTTCAGGCCCAGGCCTTCGTATATTCCAGTGCCGGTGGTGTTGCGCGCTGGCAAAAGCGGCGCGCGGTAATCGACGGTGATGCCGGTGAAATCGAAACTGCCCTTGATCGATCCGGGCATGATATGCCAGCCGGTTTCGGGTTCCAGAGGCGCTTCGGCCTGCTGGAGCGCGATCTGAAAATCGATATCGTCGGGCGGGGTGACGACGCGCGTTACGGTCAGCGGTACGCCGACGTCGATATGGGCGAAGCGGCCCTTGTTCATTCGGTCGACCAGCCACTGCCGTGCCCCGGATTCCCATATTTTCGGCCAGACCGCGGGAAGCGCATCGACCGCGAGCACGGGGATGGAGGCATTGATATTGCCTTGAAGCGTGTCCCATGCGGCATCGGCGGAAAGCGCACCTTTGAGCGCCAGCGTAATGCCCTTGATCGTGATTTCGGCGTTGTTCAGTTCCAGCGTGCGAGTTTCTGGCGCGAAGTCAGCCTGAAGGTCGAAACGTGTGAGTTTCTGGTTCTCCAATCCCTCGCCGTAGCTGTGCGGCCAGTACAGCGTGCCGTCGTCGCCGCTTAGGTGCAGGTCGAGGGAGAGCAGGTGGAAATCGTTGTCGAGGCGGATTTGGGCGTGGCCCTGCACCGGCATGTCGATCAGCGGCAAATTGGCCGCGCGCAAGATGTTGCCGATCACTGCCGCGGTCGATATCCGGTCGATGGTCGCGTTCGCGTCCAGCGTTTTGTCGCGGGCCTTGTAATTAAAATCCAGGGCAACCTTGGACCCATCGTCTGCGACGGACCCGGCGCCCGCCATGGTGGCCGCGATATGGCCGGACAGCGAGCGCCCGGCGAAGCCGTGAGTCTGATTGATCTGCATGTTCACATCGTCGAACCGGCGGACCAGGGCGTCTTTCCGATCCTCGAAAACGATGCGCATGTCGTCGAGCGTAAGGTCGTCGATGCCCGGCAGGTCGCGCACGATATTGTCGAGTTCAAGCGGTTGTGAATTATCGGGCTGGCTTTGTTCGCCGGTCAGGGTGATCGTGCCGTCAGGCAGGCGGGTGACGCGCAGCGAAAGGTCGTCGATGCGGGCATAGCCAAAGTGCAGATTGGCAAGCAGCAGGCGCCATATACTCACGCCAAGATCGGCATGGCCGATGGTCAGGTATTCGCCGTTCTGGCCGATGACATGCACGTTCTCCATCGTTACGCCCAGTGGCCGGTCGTGCCCGTGCCAGACCAGTTGCATGTCGCCGATTCGGAATTGCAGCCGGTCGGAGTGCGAGATCAGTTTTTGAACAACGGGAATGACCGGCGTGGCGTCGAGCGGGCCCTGCCGCAGCTTTAAAAACAGAATGCCCGCGCCCGCGCCGACCAGCGCGTAAAGCCCAAGCACCACGATTACGATCGTGCCCAAAATCCGCTTGCCGTGCGGTGTATGGCGAAAGGCGGCTTTTGCGGGTGTTTCCGCAGGTGTTTCCACTGCTGGCGGGGGCGGCTGGTTGACTTGGTCGATCATCGGTTCAAATAATAGTGCAAAGCAAAGGTGTTTGACCATGACAGAGATCGGAGTCAATGACAAAGCCCCGGATTTCCGGATGGAAGCGACGGGTGGCACGGGCAAGGGCGCGCACACGCTGTCGTTGAAGGATTTTACCGGGAAGGCGCTGGTCCTTTATTTCTATCCCAAGGACGACACGCCGGGTTGCACGTCCGAGGCCTGCGGATTCCGCGACGACATCGCGCGGTTTGGCGCGTTGGATGCCGCCATCGTGGGGGTTTCGCGCGACGACATCAAATTGCATGAAAAATTCGCGAAAAAATACGATCTGAATTTTCCGCTGGCATCGGATGCCGACGGCAAGGCGTGCGCGGCGTACGGCGTGTGGAAGGAAAAAAGCATGTATGGCCGGAAATACATGGGGATCGAGCGTTCGACCTTCCTGATCGACGGGCAAGGGAAAATCGCGGGCGTGTGGCGCAACGTCAAGGTGCCCGGCCATGTCGAGGACGTGGCGGCGGCGATTGTCGCGCTGAACGCCCGGCCTTGAACGCTAGCGTTTTTCCTTAAAAAAATCCTGAAGCAGTTTCGCGGCATCCGCCTCGTCGATGCCGCCGTAAACCTCCGGGCGGTGATTGGTCGTCGTCTGGGTGAAGATACGCGGGCCGTGTTCGACCCCGCCGCCTTTCGGGTCGTAGGCCGCGAAATAAACACGGCGGATACGCGCCGCCGCAATCGCCGCCGCGCACATCGCACAAGGTTCCAGCGTCACGTATAAATCATGGTCGGGCAGGCGCGGGGAACCCGCGCGGACGCAGGCGGCGCGGAGCGCCAGAATTTCCGCGTGGGCGGTGGGGTCGGAATCCGCTTCGGTCCGGTTATGCGCCGATGCCGCCAGTTCGCCCGCGGCGTCAAGCAGCACCGCGCCGACCGGGACCTCGCCCTGCCGCGCGGCCAGACGCGCCTGTTCCAGCGCAAGCTGCATCGGGGATTGTTTCATTGCTCCTTTCTATGCGGCAGGGGCGGGCAAAGCGCAACAAATCTTCGACATTCATGCCATTCACGCTATTTACACGGTGGCGGTTTCGGGTAGTTTTGCCCGATGCGCGTGACCGGCGGCGAAGCCCGCGGACGCACGCTCAAGGTTCCGGCCATGGGCGTGGTGCGTCCGACCACAGACAAGATGCGTCAGCAGTTGTTCAACATGCTGATGCATAGCCCGTGGGCAGTGGGCGCGGGGTTCGCGCTTGAGGGCGCGTGCGTGTTCGACGGGTTTTGCGGCAGCGGTGCGCTGGGTATCGAGGCGTTGTCGCGCGGGGCGGCGCATTGCGCGTTCGTCGATTACGACGGTCGGGTGCTTGGCGTCGCGCGGGAGAACGTTAAGGTCTGCGGTTATGCGGATGCGGCGGTTTTTTTGATGAAAGGCTGCCAAAAGCTTGGCCCACGGCCTGAGAATATTTTGCCGCGCGATCTTGCGCTGTTGGATCCGCCGTATCGCAAGGGGTTCGTTGCGCCGACGCTGGCGGCGCTGGTCGCGGGCGACTGGCTTGCGCCGGGGGCGCTGGTCATCGCGGAAAGCGAAAAGGGCTGGAGCGTCGGCGCGGATGACATTCCAAGCTGTCTTGTCCCGCTGCATATGCGGGTGGACGGCGATTCACAACTTAACGTCTGGCAGATGGAGCAGGCATGACTTTCGTCGAATTCTATCAATCGGTGATCATGGGGCTGGTCGAGGCCGCGACCGAATTTTTGCCCGTGTCCTCGACCGGGCATCTTATCCTTGCCGACGCGCTGCTCAAGTTTCAGGGACCGCCGGGCCATGTGTTCGAGGTAGCGATACAACTGGGCGCCGTTTTGTCGGTGTGCGTATTGTATTTCACGCGGCTGACGAAGGTGGTGATCGACCTGCCGCGCGATGCGGGGGCGCGGCATTTCGCGATCGCCAGCATTGTCGCCTGTGTCCCGGCGGCGCTTGCGGGCGCATTGTTCCACGATACGATCAAAACTGTTTTGTTCTCTCCTGTCGTGGTCTGCGTCGCGCTGGTCATCGGAGGTATCGCGATTTTGTTGATCGAAAAATGGCGACCGGCGCCGCGCGTTACCTCAATCGAGGGGATGCCGTACCGGACCGCGCTTGCGATCGGGCTTGCACAATGCCTTGCCCTTATTCCCGGCGTGTCGCGTTCGGGTGCGACCATCATGGGGGCGCTGGCCGCCGGGGTCGATCGGCGCACCGCGGCTGAATTTTCGTTCTTTCAGGCGATTCCGCTGATCGCCGGGGCAACGGTGTTCGATTTGTGGAAGGCGCGCGATGCGCTTGACGTATCGGGCATGGGCATGATCGCGGTCGGGTTCGTGACCTCTTTCGTCGGGGCGCTGGCGGTCATACGTTGGATGTTGGGCTATGTGACAAGGCACGGTTTCGGCGTGTTCGCCTGGTACCGCATCGCCGCCGGTTGCGCGGGGCTCGCGATCCTGCTGCTCAGTCGCTGACGGGCAGACCACCGCGCTTGTCGCGCACGATCACCGAAAGCGCGCCCGACGTCTTGTCCATCGGCTCGATCAGGCGTTCGGCGCCGCGGATGATGCGGTCGACCTGTTCGCGCGCCTTTTCGATCGGCAATTCGGGTTCCAGCGTCTTGTAATCGGGGTTGGGCGTGACCATGGCGTAAAGCGATGCAAGGTCGGAAGCCAGTTGCGGCCCGAGCAGGTCGAGTTTATCGACATGCGCGTCGTATACGGTGCGGGTCAGCGCCGGTTTTTCGTGGATGATGTCGCCCGCGCGCTGGTATTTCGGGGTGCGGCCCGGATCGCGCAGGGATTTGAGCAACTCCTCGTAAATCACCAGAAACGCGTCGAGCTTGGCGCGGTTGGAATGGACCTCTTGTTCAAGAGCGGCGGCGATCACGTATTTTTCGCGTTCCTTCAACTGTTTCTCGCGTTTCTGGGTGCCCGCGATTTGATATTTCTGGAGTTTGATCAATTGTTTGAAATTGACGTGCAGGATCATCGCGACCATGAAAAAACCCAGCAAGGGCACGCCCAGCAGCACGGAGAGGAGTAGCCAGCCGGGTATGGCGGCCAGAATGTCCGCCGCAGCGCCGGACGAGGTGCCGGCAGTGGAGGCGGCGTCGGCGCGCGAAGGCAGCGGCGCGGTGTTGTCGCCCCAGATGCCGAGTTTGCGTGCCTGCGCCAGATGTTCGGCGCCCATATAGGTCTGGGCCAGTTCGCTGGTGGACACGTCCTTGCGGTCGACCACGGCCAGACCGGCGCTGATCAGGGCCAGACCGATGTCCTTTTCCCCCGCGTTCAGGCAGCGGGCGCGGACCTGTCCCGATGCGGGATCCCCCGCCATGGTTAGGCAGCGGACCTGCTGGCCCGCGATTAGATCGTCAAGATAGACGCGCGCGCGCATCGCGTCGGCACCCTGCTGGCCCGGATTGTCGATGCCCCACAGGCCTACCGTGATGCCGTTCGATGCCAGCGTCGCGACATCGCGGGCGAAGGGGGTGAGCGAAAACGCCTTGCCCTGTTGCTGCGCCATGGCGGGCGATCCCGGAACCATGATGGCCAGAAGGAATGAAAGAGCCAGAAAAGCGCGGGGGCGGAAAGACATACGGAAAAAACCCCATTTTGACTTGAAACGACAGTAGGGTTAAGGTTATGGGCACATTCTCGAACCGTCAAAGGGATTTATGAAGCTATCCTTACGCGAGCTGGTGGACCGTCTTGGCGTCGGACGCGAGCTTCATGCCTATGAAACGCAGCCGTGGATTTATGTCGATAGCAAGGACGGCATTACCGCGTCGGCCGAGGTGCGGATGAGCGGCGACGGCGACACGCTGGAGGCCGAGTTGCAGTTCATGTACGACACGCCGCCCGAAGGCAAGTCGCCGGTCGAGCAGGTGATGTGGCTCAAGGCCCGGCCGTTGATGCGGCTTGAGGGCATGTGGGCGACCACGGATCTGTGGCTGCGGCGCGAGAATTACGCCAACAAGGTTTATAACTGGGAAGAAAAGGGCTGTAATTTCTTCCGCGCCTGTGTACGCGAGATCAAGGCCGAGCGTCTGCCCGACATCGATCTTCTGATCAGCCGCGAGCTGGCCTCGCGCGAGGTGTTCGGCGGCGGCGCTGGCGAAGGGTCGAACAAGTCGCCGCAGATCAAGACGACGCAGCTTTTGTACGACATGAAAAATCCGCACAGCCGCGGTTTTTGATCCAAAATCCTGAATATTTTGCGTTTTTGGCGGCGGTGGGATAGGTTCCGCGCCATGAGCCGTAAATCATGAGCAGCAGATCGCACGATCGCGCCTTTGCCGCGCCGAAACGGGACGCGTCGGGGCGGATTCCATTGATCGGCCTCGACCTTGCCGGGATGCAGGCGGCGCTGGCCGAACACGGGTTGCCCGCCTTCCGGGCCAAACAGGTCTGGCATTGGGTGTACCAGCGCGGGGCGCGGGAATTTTCCGCGATGGCCAATATCCCGCGCGAGGCGCGCGCGCTTTTGGAGGAACATTATTCCATCGACCGACCCGGTGTGGTGGCCGAACAGCGTTCGGCGGACGGAACGATCAAATGGCTTTTGGGCATGTCGGACGGACAGCAGGTCGAAACCGTGTTCATCCCGGATGAAAAGCGCGGCACGCTGTGCATTTCCAGTCAGGTCGGCTGCACCCTGACTTGCAAATTCTGCCATACCGGGACGCAGCCGCTGGTGCGCAATCTGGGCGTACACGAAATTTTGCAGCAGGTCATGCATGCGCGCGACGTGCTTGAGGAATGGCCGTCTTCAGGCGCCAAAAAAAGCGCCAGCGGCGAGGACGGGCGGGATCTGACCAACATCGTCCTGATGGGCATGGGCGAGCCGCTGTACAATTACGAAAACGTCGCCGGGGCGATGCGGATCTGCATGGACCCGGAGGGGCTGGCGATCGGCAAGCGGCGGATCACCCTTTCGACTTCGGGCGTGGTGCCGATGATCGAGCGCTGCGGGCGGGAGCTTAACGTCAACCTTGCGATCTCGCTGCACGGAACCACCGACGAACAGCGTTCGGCGATCATGCCGATCAACAACAAATACCCGCTGGAACAGTTGATGCAGGCATGCCGCACCTATCCCGGCGTGTCGAACGTGCGGCGGATCACGTTCGAGTATGTAATGCTTAAGGGGGTCAACGATACCGATGCCGACGCGCAGCGTCTGATCGGGCTTTTGCGGGATATCCCTTCCAAGGTGAATCTCATCCCCTTTAACCCTTGGCCGGGTACGGTTTTCGAGTGTTCGAGCAATACCCGCATCGACCGGTTTTCAAAGATATTGACCGATGCGGGGCTGACCGCGCCGGTGCGCCGTCCGCGCGGGCGCGACATTCTGGCCGCGTGCGGCCAGCTACGCTCGGAAAGCCGCCGGGCGCGCAAGGAAGCCGAGGTTGGACATGACCATTGAAGGGCGGTACCATAGCGGTGGACCGATTCTCTTTTTGGGGTTTCCTTCCCCTGTCCGGCTTGCTAATAATCCCGGTCCTTTGGTTGGATTAACTGGATTAACGACAAAAAGAGTATCTATCGCTTGGGCGGGTTGCTGACCAGTTTGGTAAAAGAGATTCTATTGCGGCTTGCGGTCGAGGGGCGGCATGCCCTGTCTTGCGCGCCCGCGACCGTTTTTCATGCCCTGCGTTCCGGCAGTCTGCCGGTCAAGGACCGCCATGTGTTTACCCGTGCCGGTCGTTTGCGTCTGCGTTATGTCGCATTGATCGCGGCGGCGTTTCTGGGGCTTGCTTCCACCAATCTGTCGTGGACGGGGCATCAGGGCCTGTCGATCCCGCAGGCCCAGGCCAGCATGGGCGACATCGCGATGGGCATCGACGCGGGTATCGCTCGGCAAGCAGACGTTACCGACCCTGTCACCAAGGTGCCTGCCAGTGCAGTTTCAATCACGCCCATAGCAAAACCCGCGATGGCACTGCCCGCTGTCTATACCCGCGTGGTCAAGGTGAAGTCGGGTGATACGCTTTCCGACCTGATGCAGAATGCCGCGCTTGATACCGAAGCGGCCAGCGAGGCGATCGACGCGCTGCGCGACCATCTCGACCCGCGGACGCTTAAAACCGGGCAGGCCGTAACCCTGCATTACAAGCGCGAGGGCGGTGCCAATGCCCATCTGACCTCGATGGAATTCGCGCCGACGCCGCTGACTCGCATCATCCTGCGTCAGGGCGCGGGCGGGGCGTTCAAGGTGGAAAAGGCGGAATTGCCGCTCAGCCATGAAATCCGTGCCGCGCGTACCACCATCCATACCTCTTTATACGGCGATCTGCACCGCGCGGGCGTGCCGGATTCCATTATTGCCGACCTGATCAAGACCTATTCCTATAACGTCGATTTCGGGCGCGACATCTGGGCGGGCGACCGGGTCGAGCTTTTGTACGATGTCAACCGGACCGAGGACGGCGGCTTTGTCCGCGGCCAGAACCTGATCTATGCCGCCCTGTATCTGCGCGGCAAGGCCAATATCATCTATCGTTTCGACCATGACGGCACGGCCGAATATTTCGACGCCAAGGGCAACCCGATCAAAAAGGCGCTGATGCGCACGCCGATCGACGGGGCGCGGGTTACCTCCGGCTTCGGGGTGCGGCACCATCCGATCCTCGGCTATACAAGGATGCACAAGGGCGTGGATTTCGGCGCGCCGACGGGGACGCCGATCTTCGCCGCAGGCGACGGGGTGATCGAACGCGCGGGCTGGGTCAACGGTTTCGGCAAATTCGTGCTGATCCGCCATAACGGCACGTATGAAACCGGCTATGGCCATATGAGCGCGATCAACGTCAAGGCCGGCCAGCGCGTCAAGCAAGGCCAGGTCATCGGACGGGTCGGCATGACCGGCTATGCCACCGGTCCGCATCTGCATTTCGAGGTCCGGGTCAACGGCACGCAGGTCAACCCGATCAAGGTCGCCAATCTGTCGATCGGCAACAAGCTGGGCGGCAAGCAGCTTGCGCGCTTTCAGGCCGTCGCGGCTTCGGCCCGGGACAGCTTTACCAAGCTTTTGGCCAACGCGCGTCCGCAACTGGCCAGCGCGCAGCGTTAAGCTTTCCGATCCACCTGAATTTTAATTTGCCTGTCTGCTTAGGCCTATTGTATGACATAAAACCTCACAGACGGAGGTTTTCATGGCGGGTGTTGGGGTTATTTCAGTGGCTCTTAAATTCAAGAGCGTGGCGGGCGATGGTGCGACCATGGGCGCGGCGGATGCGATTATCGCGCAATTCACCGTTGATGGAATGCGTGCCTGGCAATTGCCCGGTGTCAGTTTCAAGATCAGGGCCGGTTCTTTTGAGCCTCTTTCCGAGGTTGTCGAGGATCATAACAAGCGGGCGGGGGTCGTCCCCTTTACGCTTGTAAGGCTTTAAACGGTTACGGCCCCTTTACGGGGCCGTTTTTCATTTTATCCGAAATAGTTTTTCAAAGATCAGGAATTGATCGCGTCGTCGAGGGCTTCGAGTGCGTCCTCGGCCGCCTTGTTGTCGATGTCGTCCTGAATCGTGAATTTGCGGGTATTGTTTTGATAGGCGGCGGTGGCGTGATGCCCGCAATAGGGCAGACCGGGCACCGGGCGCGCGCCGCAGAAATGGAACCCCGATTTTTTCGGATCGCCCAAAGGCCAGCGGCAGGTGCGTTCGCTGAGTTCGAGCATCGAAATCGCGGTCGCCGATTTTTCGTAGACAGGCTCCGAAAGCAGTGCGGCGGCGGCGGGCGGAATATGGTGCGATTTTTCGATCTTTCTGGTGCTGATCGGTGAAATGCGGCCAGACAGGCCAAGGCGGTGCGCCTTGCCGATCACGGCGTTGCGGGTAATGCCGCCGCCCAGTTGATGCGCGATTTCGGCGGCGGTCTTGCCCGCGCCCCACATCGATTTGAGCAGGTTCACGCGCTCGTCAGTCCAGGTTTGTTTGGTCATACTGTGCGCCTTTTCCCCCGCGACATGCGCGCCTGACGGGCGCGACGTCGAAATGTATTTCATTGTGTGGAGCGAGAGTATCAAAGTCGGATTCACGCGCAAACCGTTTCGTGAATCACGTCTTCATTTATCCACACAAATGGAATTCACGCGCGTGGGTCGAGGCCCATTCCGGAAATGACGTCGGATTTTTCATCCCATCCCGTGCGCACCGCGACATCAAGGAAAAGATGCACGCGCGCGGAGAAAATCTCCTCCATCTCGGCGCGTGCCATCTGGCCGACCAGCCCCAGCATCGTGCCTTCCTTACCGATGACCATGCCTTTGTGGCGCGGTTCGGAAACCAGAATGCGCTGTTCGATGCGCAGGCTGCCGTCGCGCTGTTCGTCAAAGGAAACGGTTTCGACATGCAGGCCGTAGGGCAGTTCCTGATGCAAGCGCAGGAACAGTTTTTCACGCGTGATTTCGGCGGCGAGGATCGCGTCCGGCTGGTCGCTGGTCTGGTCCGGGTCGTATTGGAACGGGCCTTCGGGCAAGTGGTCGAACAGGTATCTCTTCAAATCCGCGATGCCGTCGTCGCGTGTCGCTGCGACCAGAAACACCGCGTCAAAGCCCAGTGTGTTCAGCTGTGCGATCAATGGCAAAAGTTTCTGGCGCGGCACCAGATCGATCTTGTTGAGAACCAATATCACGCGTCGCGCCGCGTCGCGGGTCAGGCGTCCGGCCAGTTTATTCACGGTTCCGGCCACGTCCTTTTTCGCGGCGTCGGCGACGATGGCCACGATGTCGGCACCGTCGCGCGCGTCATGCGCGGCCGCAACCATCGCGCGATCAAGGCGGCGGCGCGGGCGAAAGATGCCGGGCGTGTCGATGAACACGGCCTGCCGGTCACCTTCGGTCACGATCGCGGTGATGCGGGTGCGCGTCGTCTGGACCTTGGGGCTGACGATGGAAATTTTGTGTCCCGCCAGCGCGTTGAGCAGACAGGATTTGCCCGCGTTGGGTGCGCCAATCAATGCGATGAAGCCACAGCGTGTCATGTGCGGTCCTCGACCAGTTCAAGCAGCGATTGCGCCGCTTGTTTTTCCGCCGCGCGCTTGGACGGGCCCGTGCCCTGCGCCGTGCGCCCGTCAGCAAGTTTGACAGCAAGCGTAAAGGACGGGGCATGGTCCGGCCCGGCGCGTTCGACCAATATATATTCAGGCAGGCCCAGCCCATGCGCCTGCGCCCATTCCTGCAAAGCGGTCTTGGCGTCGCGCGGCGGGGCGGGCATCGCGGCGATGTCGGCGTCGAGCAGGGGGTTGAGCGCGGCGCGCGCGGCGTCGAGGCCGCCGTCGAGGAATATGGCGCCGATCACCGCCTCAAGCATGTCGGAAAGAATGTTTTCGTTGTGCGCGCCGCCCGCGGCCTTTTCCGCGTCGGACAGGCGCATCGCCGCGCCGATGTCGATGCGCCGGGCTATCGCAGCCAAGGTTTCCGCGCGTACCAACGCGGTATGGCGTTTGGAAAGATCGCCTTCGGGTTCGTGTGGATACAGGGCGTAGAGGCGCTCGGCGACGATCAGGCCAAGGACGCGGTCGCCAAGAAATTCCAGCCGCTCGTAATCCGGACCGTCGACAGCGCTTGGCGCGCTGGCATGGGTAAGGGCGAGGTCAAGCAGGGACGGATCGCGGAAGGCGTAACCCAGGCGAGTTTGCAGCGTGGCCCCGGCGCCGGTCATTGCACGGCCTTGAACAGGCGGGAGTAGCGGACGGTCACCGGCCACTTCCAGAATTCCCAGAAATGCGCGCTGCCGTTGGTGGAAAAGAAAATGCGTTCGGCGCGGCCGACGAAGTTTTGCAAGGGCACGTAGCCCACCATGTCCAGAACGCGGCTGTCCTGACTGTTGTCGCGGTTGTCGCCCATCATGAAATAATGGCCGGGTGGCACGTCGTATATGGCGGTGTTGTCCAGCGGACCGTCGTCGCCTTCCTCCCAGATCGTGTGTTTGACGCCGTCGGGCAGTGTTTCCTCGTACACCGTCATGCGGATGTCGTCGCCGTCGGGGCGGTGATCCATGGTAAAGCCAAGCGGACGGCGCGGCACGATCGTACCGTTGACGTACAGACGTCCCGCGCGCATCTGGATCGTGTCACCGGGGCGGCCGATCACGCGCTTGATGTAATCGATGCCGGTGTCGGTGGGAAGTTTGAAGACCGCGACGTCGCCCTGTTTCGGGTCGTGGCCGAGCCAGCGTTCCGGTCCCGCTATGACCGGCAGACCGAAAGGAAAGGAATAGCGCGAGTAGCCGTAACTGAATTTCGAAACGAAAATGTAATCGCCGATCAGCAGGTTCGGCTTCATCGAACCGGATGGGATGTTGAACGGCTCGAACAGGAAAGTGCGGATGACCAGCGCGACCGCGATCGCCCAGAAGGCGGTGGTCAGCATTTCCATCCATGCACCTTCGGCGTCTTTTCTCAGACGGTCTTCGCCGGGCATGGCGGGGCCGGGCATGGCGGGGTCGGGCATGGGCGGGGTGGAACCGGGTTGTGGTTCTGGCGTGGTTTCCGGGCTTGTCTCGGTCATGGTGCGCTTTCGTTCTTTGCCGTCCGTATCCTTGGGTGCGGGCCGGTCAGGCGTCAAGGGGGTCGCTTGCCGGAATCGCCTCGATAATGACGAGGGCGCGGGCATAGGGGTATTCGTCGCCCAGCGTGACGTGGATGCGCGGGGTCATGCCGGATGGCGTCATTTTACGCATACGCATGGCCGCCGCGCCGGTCAGTTCCAGCGTCGGCGCGCCTGTGGCCGCGTTGACCACGCCGATCGCACGAAAGGACACGCCCTCGCGCCCAAGGCCGGTGCCCAGCGCCTTGGCGCAGGCCTCCTTGGCGGCAAAGCGCTTGGCCAGCGTCGATGCGGGTTCGTTGCGGCCCTTGCGGCGGGCGGATTTTTCACGTTCGGCGGGTGTAAAACAGCGTTCGAGAAAGCGCGCGGGGTGCCGCGCCAGCACTTCGGCCAGGCGGCGTATGTCGCAGGTGTCCTCGCCGATGCCGATGATCATGACGCCGCGTCTTTCCGGTCCGCCGCTTTTTTGGCTTTTTTCGCACGACGGCGGGCCTTGTGCTGATGATGGCGGTGGACCAGAACCGCGATCAGCTTGTGCGCGGCCATGTAAACCGCGGGCCAGACCAGAATCATGAACAGGCCGGAGCCGATCAGGGCGGGCAGGAACAGGTCGTTGAAATGTTCGTGGAAATAACCTTCGGCGGCGTTGGTGCGGCTGAAACTGGCTTCGGTGCCCTGACCGAACAGGCCGAAATAGCGCAGGATCCGGCGGCCGACCAGAAAGTCGAGCGAAAAGACCAGCGGCAGGATGACCGGCGGGACCAGCAGGGTCGACAGCGCCGCCGCCACCATGTTGGCGCGCATCAGAAAAGCCAGCCCGGCGCCCATCAGCGCGTGGATGCCGAAAACCGGAAAAAACGATACCGCGATGCCGCAGGCAATGGCGCGAGCCAAGGGTTCCGGCTGGTGCGAAAGGCGGACGATGCGCAGCGAGAAATAGCGCATGACGCGTTTCAGGCCCATTTTGGGCCATAATAAATGTTTGATGCGTAAGGCTAATTTCGGCCTGTGCCGGGATTTGAACATGGGCCGCACTATGGTGCGATTTGGCGGCAAGGTCAAACCTGTTGATGCGGTAGCCGGTATAGGCGTAAACGGCTGTGAGGTATGCATTATGCGCATAGCTTGTTAACCGATTATTAGATGGCTGCGCGCTATCCTGAAATCCTGAGATACCTAAAACCAACGAGGCTTGTGATGAAACAACAGATCAAACGCAAAGAAGACCGTAACTTCAAATTGCTGCAAATTCATGTCCTGCGCAATCTGGACCGCCGTTCGATGGCGCTGGTGAAACTGGGCGCGCGCCACTAATCTTTACAGACAGATAAACAAAAGGGCGCCCCTTTACGGGGCGCTTTTTATTCCGGTGCGAAATTTGACCGGGCGGCGTGCTTTCCAGTACATAAACAATATGAAAACAAGAGCGTCATGTTTGCGTCGTGCCGGGGATGCGCTTTTGGCCAGCCGTTTCGGCAGTGCCGTCATGCGCCGCAGCGGCACGGTTTCGTCGATTGGATATACAGCAGGCAACGCGGTCATCCTGCTTAAGGATGCATTTACTTACAATGCGGCCAAACCATTGTGGTCCGCGTTTGCACTGAAAAACGATCTGGCCATGACTTACGATATGGCAGCGGGCGGGTTTTTTCTGGCGTGTTCGGCGGCGCTTGCGCTTGCGGATTCCGAACGTTGGCGCGATGCCGGGTTTCGTATCGTCGGCGGGACACTGATCGCGGGCAGTGCGATCATGGCTTATGGCGCGCTTAATCCCGGTCAGGGCATGGATGCCAACTGGAGCAAGTTTTCGGGCACGCTGGTGCAAATCGCGATCGGCGGCACGATGCTGTTTCAAAAGGAAATCGCAAATCTGGCCGAGGCGGGCACAAAGCGGGCGAAATCCGTCTTCAACCGCGCGGCGGGGATGATGGCGCAATATCCGGTGATCATCGCGGCCGCCATGGACGCCGCGGCAAGCACGGGACTTTTGATCGGCGCGTTTCAGGACAACGATGCCGGTATGAAGCTGGCCATGAGTGCGTGGGGGGTGGGCGTCACGTTTATGTGCCTGACGGACCCGCGGCTTAAGGACCATCACAAGGCGTTGGTCAGCGCCCGCGCGTGCGTTCGACCGACATGACGCAGGACGTCGCGCGCAGCGCGGCGATGACGTCGTTGAGGTGACGCGTGTCGGCGACGCTGACGTCGACGAACATATCCCAGAAATCGAGCGAACGATTGGTGATCTTGAGGTTGGTGATGTTGCCGCCGTTTTTCGAGATGACGGTCGAAAGCGTGGCCAGCGATCCTTGCGTATTTGTAATGGTGATGTTCAGGCGGCCGACGTGGTTTTCCGGCTTGTCGCTTTCGTCGGTCCATTGCACGTCGAGCCAGCGCTCCGGCGTGTCGGCAAAGGTTTCCAGCGTTTCGCAATCGATGGTGTGGACGGTCACGCCCTTGCCGGTGGTGACGATGCCGACGATGCGGTCGCCCGGCAGCGGGTGGCAGCAGCGCGCGTAATGCACCGCCATACCGGGGATCAGACCCTTGATCGGCAGGGCGGAATCGCCCTTGCGCGCGCGGTCGAACGTACCGGACGGACCTGGGATCTTCGCCTTGGCTTGCGCGGGTTCGCTGCGGTGGCTGGGGAACAGGATCTTGAAAATATCGCGGGCGACGATATTGCCCTGACCGATGCCGGCGAAAATGTCGTCGACGTTTTCAGATTTGTACTGGCCGACCGCTGGCTGCACCGCCTTGTCCGTGTAATCGTAGCCTTCCTGCTTGAACACCTTTTGCAGCATCGCGCGGCCAAGCTGGACGTACTGGTCGCGCTGTTGCTGGCGGATAAAGCGGCGGATATGCGATTTGGCCTTGCCGGTGACGGCGAAGCGTTCCCATGTCGGCGACGGCGTCTGGTTCTTCTGGGTCTGGATGTCGACCTGATCGCCGTTGGTCAGCTTGGTGTTCAGCGGCACGATGCGGCCGTTGATCTTGGCCGATACGGTGCGGTCGCCGACATTCGAGTGGATGGCATAGGCGAAGTCAATCGGCGTCGCGCCGTTGGGCAGCTCGATCAGGTCGCCCTTGGGCGTGAAGCAATAGACCATGTCCTGAAACAGGGCGAGCTTCGTGTTTTCAAGGAATTCCTCCGGCTTCTTGTCGGCGTCGATGATGTCGAGCAGGTCGCGCAGCCAGCGGAATTTTTTAAGGTCTTCCGGCGTCGGCGGCCTGCCGTTCTTGTAGGCCCAGTGCGCGGCGACGCCCAGATCGGCCTCGGAATGCATGTCGCGGGTTCTGATCTGGATTTCGATTCTCTGGTTGTGCGGCCCCAGCACCGTAGTGTGAATCGATTTGTAGCCGTTGGGTTTGGGCGTCGAGATGTAATCCTTGAACCGGCCCGGCACGGTGGGGAAGGCTGAATGAATGACGCCCAGCACGTGGTAGCATTCGGCAAGGGAGTCGACGACGACGCGGAAGGCCATGATGTCGGACAGCTGCTCGAAGGCGACGTTTTTGCGCTGCATCTTCTTCCAGATGGAATAGCGCGTCTTTTCGCGGCCAGTGATCTCGGCGGCGATGCCGGCTTCCTTCAGGATTTTGTCCAGGCCGGTGATGATATCGTTGACGACGTCCGATCCTTCCGAACGCAGGAAGGACAGGCGGGCGGTGATCGATTCCCGCGCTTCGGGCTTGAGGTGGCCGAAGGACAGATCCTCCAACTCCTCCTTGATCGCGTGGACGCCGATGCGCTCGGCCAGAGGGGCATAAATTTCCAGTGTTTCGGCGGCGATACGCTGGCGTTTGTCTATTTTCGGGACATGGTGCAGCGTGCGCATGTTGTGCAGCCGGTCGGCCAGTTTGACCAACAGGACGCGAATGTCCTCCGACATCGCCAGCACCAGTTTGCGGAAATTTTCCGCCTGTTTGCCTTCGACCGTCTTGCTTTCGATCTTGGTCAGTTTCGAGACGCCGTCGACCAATTGTGCGACCTCGGGCCCGAAGTCGCGTTTAAGGTCGTCGAGTGTCGCGTCCGTGTCCTCGACCGTATCGTGCAGGATGGCGGTCAGGATGGTCGCAGTATCCAGGCGCATGTCGGCCAGAATGATCGCGACCTCGACCGGGTGGGTATAATACGGTTCGCCGGAAGACCGCGTCTGGCCCTCGTGCTTTTCGCGGGCAAAGTCGATCGCGCGCGCGATCCTGTCCACGTCTTCCGCCGGCAGATAGGCGCGCGCGCGTTCCAACAGCGCCGGACCCGGATCATGGGCGGCGGGCTGTTTCGTGGCGGCGGGGCCGGTCGGGGGCGTAACCTGAAGCATGGCGCAAGTATAGCAAAAGAAAAGGGCCGGGGGGAAATCCCGCCAGCCCTTTTAAAGACAATCGGTTAAAACAGGGTTTATTCCTCGTCCGCGTCGATGCCGGCAAGGGTTTCAAGGTCGTCGTCCTCGTCCTCATCCTCGTCGGAATCCATGGCGGATTCCATGCCCAGATGGGCGTTGTCGGCAAGGGCCTTTTCCTCGGCGTCCATCAGTTCGGCCAGATTGGGTTCGTCGTCCTCGTTCATGTGGACTTTCTGGTAGGAGCTGGTGAGGTCTTCCTTGAGTTCGTCGGTGACCACGGTCTTTTCCGCGATTTCGCGCAGGGCCACGACCGGGTTCTTGTCGTTGTCGCGGTCAAGGGTAAGCACCGCGCCGGTGCCGATCTTGCGGGCGCGCTGGGCGGCCAGCATCACCAGTTCAAAACGGTTCGGAATCTCCAGAATGCAGTCTTCAACGGTTACGCGGGCCATGCTCGTCCTTATGGGGGTCGTGGTTGTTATATGGGGGTTTTTAGGGGGTTTGGGCTGCCGTGGCAAGCGTTTTCGTATCTAAGCTAGACTTTTCAATGGCTTGCGTCCATAACGCGGGGTATGACATCGATGCCATCCGCCCCCGATTCCGATTGCGCGCTTTGCCCGCGTCTGGCCGCGTACCGGTCGCAAAACCGGGCGCAGTTCCCGGATAAGTTCAACGCGCCCGTGCCGTCCTTCGGGCCGGTGGATGCAAGGTTGTTGATCGTGGGGCTTGCGCCCGGGCTTAAAGGGGCCAATTTCACCGGGCGGCCCTTTACCGGCGATTATGCGGGATACCTGCTGTATCCCATGCTTGCGGCGTTCGGTTTCACGCGCGGGGTGTTCGACGCGCGGGCCGATGACGGGCTGGAGCTGGTGAATTGCAGGATTACCAACGCGGTGCGCTGCGTGCCGCCGCAGAACAAGCCTTTACCGGAAGAAGAACGCGCCTGCCGCCCGTTTCTGGAAGGCGAATTCGCACGGCTTGCGCATGTGCGCGTTGTGCTGGCGCAGGGGCTGGTCGCGCATAACGCGGTCCTGAAGGCGCTGGGGGTGAAGTTGTCCGCGTGTAAATTCGTACACGGGGCGGTGCATCAACTGCCGGGCGGGCGGGTGCTGGTCGACACCTATCATACATCGCGTTACAACACGAATACGGGCAGGCTGACCGAGGCGATGTTTCGCGCGGTCATCGCGCAATGCCGCGATCTGGTCGATCGGATTTGACGGTTATTGATAGGACGTGCCGCCTGCGTAATCGGCCAGAGGTGCCAGCGCGGCGCCGGTATCCATCAAATGCGCGTTGGCGGAGGCCAGCGCGGCGGAGTCGGACATATCGACATCGAGGATCTGGCCTGCGGCCTTGTAAACCGCGTCGACCTGCAGGGCGGAAGCCTGAATTTTGTGAAACGCCGACGTTGCGCCGTGGGTCAGAACGGTCGCGGTCATGACGGTGAAAATGGCGCCCTTGATCATTTGAATTCCCTGTCCTGCGTTTTTTTATTTTTCTTTGTTCTTAGGTCCAGAATAGCCGCGGGCGCGTAAAGGCGGCCTAAAGTTTGGATGCAATTTGGGAACAATTTGTATTGAATTTTAGGAATTAAAATGGCTGATTTTCGCCGTTTTTTCTTGATTCCGGCTTATTGCGCGCGTGGCGCGCGGTCATGGGCGCGAAAATTTTTTAACGGCCATGCCGTTTTTATGCGCCGGTGTAACTTTTATAGCCCCCGGTGCGTAAGTTCAGGGGCAAGGATTAAAAGGAGGATTTTCATGCGCATTGCGATGATATTGGGGCTGGCGGGCATGTTCGGGGTTGGGACGGCGCAGGCGGCGGAGGTTAAGACCGTGCTGGCCGCAGGATGCTTCTGGAGCATGCAAAAGGCGCTCGACCATGCGCCCGGCGTTACCCATACGGTGGTGGGGTATAGCGGCGGAGATAGCCGGAACCCGACCTATGATGATTATCACGACGGGCCGTATCCGCATGTCGAGGCGGTGGAGGTAACATACGACACCGGCAAGACCAGTTACGCGCAATTGCTGGATTATTATTTCCATGCCATCGACCCGACCGACGGGCGCGGCCAGTTTTGCGATTTCGGGCCGGGTTACAAGCCGGTGATTTTTGTCAAGGATGCGGCGGAGCGCGAAACGGCGCAGACCGAAAAAACACGTATCGCGCAGGTGTTGGGCAAGCCGGTGGCGGTCGAAATCCGCGATGCCGCGACGTTCTGGCCCGCCGAGGATTACCACCAGGATTATTATAAAAAGAATCCGGCGGCCTATGCCGCCTATCGTGTCGGGTGCGGCCGCGACATCAAACATGCCGCCATATGGGCCGGACACGAATGATCCGCGTCAAATAAAAATGAACCGGCTTTTGAGGGCCGGTTCGAGTCGGACAGGGAGGGTACTTGGGAACCAAATGAAAAAATTCTTCGTGCGCCGCGTCTAATGCGCGGTGCGAATGTCGATGCGGTCGAATGGGCCTACGCGCGCCTCGGCCTGTGCCTGCAAGCTGGGCAGGTCGTTCAGCAAATCGGCAAGGCAGGTGTTGAAGCTTTTGGGGTCGCTTTCATCGACCGGGAAGCCGGTTTCAATGACCAGCACGTCCTCGTTACGGCGCGAGAAGGGCGCCCCGAAATCCTTTTTCAAATACATCTGCGTGATCAGCGGGTGGGAAACGGCTTCGAGTTTGTTCTGGGTCTGGATCAACATGACGGTGTGCTCCTTTATAAGGCCGCGGCGCGGCGCTTCGTTCATGAATAAAAGGATGCGCGCGGGCGGTAACATCCGTATGTCGCGATTGTGTCGTTTGTGAAAAATTTTGTATCAATTCGGAAACAAAGCCGTGTTTCTTTCCGGAATACCGGATCAAAAGCGGTATCCGATGCTGATCGCGCCAAACGATTCCGGTTTGTCCTGCGTCTTGAACTGTTTCGTGCGGTAGACGGTGGTGAACGAGATTCGTATCGCGCCGTAGGTCAGGGCCAGACCCGCGTTGGCGTCGCCCACGAAATTGTTTTTTTCGACGCTGTGGGATCTGGCGAATGTGTTGCCGTCCAGGAATATATCGCGCGCGACCGCGCGGCCGCCGATACCGGCAAACAGATACCAGCTCCATTCGTTTTTCGGAATTTCAAAAAACCCGGTGCCGGGCATGGCCGGGCGGACGCGCAGCGGCGTGTCCTGCCATTTCTCGCTGTCGGGGCCGAGGCGGAAATTGATGCCGACATCCGCATAGGTATAGATGTTGCCCAGCGTCGCGCCGATATAGGGCGCGATACTTCCAAACAGCGGGCCGATATCGGCCTTGATGAATTGCGGCCATGTGCGCTGCCAGGCCAGCATTAGGCCGGGTTCGTTTTTAAGCTGGTTGTGCCAGCCGCGCGGGGCGGGGCTGTGGGAAATGTGTTTGTGCACGAATTTCTGGGCCGGGCCGCCCAAGGCGGCGGGGCCGACGACGCCAAGGCTGAGTTCGATTTCGTCCGCGTGGTTGGCGCTTAACGTCGCCATGCCCATCGAGCCGTAAAGATACGCGGCCCACGGGCGGTCGCGCGGGTTCTGAACCGGGCTTTGAATATCCTTTGGCGTGAAGATGTTCTGCCCGAGCGAATAATAAAGGCTGGTCGTATTGTTGATCGAAATGCCCGGCAGGGCGTGCGCAAGATCGCGTACGAAAGCCGGGAAATGCACGTTTACGTCCATGTAAGACAGGCGCACGCCGCTGGTGTAGTTCGAATCCGAATTCATGAACAGGTCGTTTTCAACGACCAGCGTGAAGATATTACGCCTTGTATCGAGGACACTTGCAGGGATTCGTTCCTCAATTGTGGATTTTTCCGCATCCTGCGCGGTCGCCGCAACGGGCGTCAGGCAGGCGGTCAGGATGGCTGCGAAACAAAGACGTTTCATACGCCTTGATAGCGCGCGCGGCTTTAAAAGCGAAACGAATTTGCGTTCCGGGGCAAAGCTTAATGGCGTATCCGGTCGCCCACGACATAGCCGGTCAGGCTGGCGAGCAGGAGGGCGGTCAGCGGATTTTCGCGCACTTTTTCGCCCAGTTCGTCGTCGATCATGGAAACCGCCAACTGTACCGTATCGATCATGTCATTGCCCATCGCGCCAAGGCCGGGAACAGGCGCACGCGCGTTCGCGCGGCGGTGAAGCACCGCCAGCGCCCCGCCCGCCGTGCACAGCGCCAGAGCAAGGATCAAGCCGCCTGTCGTCAACGCCGCCGAGGCTGGGGGCACTTGCGTACCCACCCATATACAAAAGGCAGTGATCAGAAAACCGGCTGCCGTCGCGCCCAGCGCGGCAGCGGCGACCAACAGGATCGCCCCGGTCTTGCTTTTTTGCGAAACCGGGAAATTTCCTGTCAGGAGTTTTTCCAAAAACAGCGATTCCGCAAGTCCAAGCAGCCTGTTCATCGTGATCCCCCGTGATTTTTGACATCAATGACGGCGGTTCAGAACGGCGCTGGCTAGAATGCCGGCGGCAAAGGCGATGGCGATGCTTTGACCGGGTTTTTCCTTCACGCGGGTTTCCGCACGGTGATATTCGTTGGCTGCGCTCTTGCGCAGTTCGGCGATGCGGTCGATGGCAAGATCGGACAGACGGGAGGCTTGAACCCGCCCTTCTGATTTGAGATGTCGGCTGAGTTCGACGACGTTGTTTTTGAGTGAATCAAGGTCGTTGCGGATTTCCTCGATTTCGGGAAAATCGCTGCGGATGGATTTTTGCATGGCATATCTCCTTGAATTTGGAAATTTTCGGTTGTTGCGTATTCCGTTGTCGCCAACGTTGCATCAAAGAAATGGTTCCAGCAGGGAGAAAATATAAAGGGGGGTGTTAACCCTTCAACGGTTCGTCGCACAGCATGTAACCCACGCCGCGTACCGTCTTGATCAAATCGGGGGATTTCGGATCGTCGTCCAGTTTCTTGCGGATGCGGGCGATCTGGATGTCGATGGCGCGGTCATAGGCGTCGAATTTACCGTCCCGCGTCAAATCAAAAAGATGTTCGCGCGAGAGCGCGCGGTTTGCTGAAACGGCCAAGGCTTCGAGCAGACGAAATTCGCCGGTCGTCAGGTTCAGCGAATGGCCCGCGGAATCGTAAGCTTGATACTGGGTACGATCGAGTTTCCATTTTGCAAAACGGATCACGTCGTCGCCCTTGACGTTGTTCGCGCCGGCGGCGGCCGGGGCGGGCGTTTCGTGGCTGCGGCGCAGGACCGCGCGGATGCGGGCGGAAAGCTCGCGCATCTCGAATGGTTTGGTGATGTAGTCGTCAGCGCCCATTTCCAGGCCGACGATTTTTTCGGTGGTGTCGCTTTTGCCCGATACGATGATGATGGGCGCCTGGCTTACGGCGCGAATACGGCCAATCAGGCCCAGCCCTTGCGAATCCGGAAGCATCAGGTCAAGTAGCACGACGTCGAACGGGTCACCCTTTAGTCTTTCCTCAAGCTCTCGCCCCGATCCGGCGCCAAGGACGCGATAACCATCCCCTTCCAGATATTCGCGCAGGACGAACTGGAGGTTCTTGTCGTCATCGACGCTCAGAACGACGGCTTTCTGGGGGCTCATCAGCTGAATTTTCCTAGTTTCCCGCAGCCTATAGCAGTTTGTTACAAAAACGAAACGAAGTTTTTCCGTTCCGATACGAAAGCGACAAACAGGTGTTACAGCGCATACCTAGCTTAGCTTTCATTAACAACGAACCACATCGATACGGAGACAACCATGCTGAACCAAGCTGCCCTCGTGCAAGAAATGGGTCATCTACGTAAGTTCGCCTCGCGTCTTTGCATCGGTCGAGCCGAGGCCGAGGATCTTTTGCAATCTACGCTTTTGCGGGCGATCGAGAAAAAGCATCTGTTTGAAAACGGGACCGACGTTTTCAAATGGACATCGAAAATCATGTTCAATTTGTTCGTTTCTAACTACCGCCGCCGAACAAAGTTTGAATCGCTTTACGATCCCGCTGCGATCATCGAGCGTGAAGGCGTCGAGGCGTCGAGCGAAACCAAGGTGCAACTGGTGGAGGTCGAAGAGGCGATGCAAAAGCTTTCCGGCGACCACCGGGACATTCTGATCATGGTTTGCATCAAAGGCATGCAATATCAAGAAGTCGCGGAAATTCTCGATGTCCCTCTTGGCACAGTGCGATCGCGCCTGAGCCGTGCGCGCGAACACTTGCAGGCGCTTATGGATACGCCGCGTGTTGGGTTCGTCCCGCCGCATCAGAGTGGCTATTACAAGGATATGCGTTCCGTTGCGGCCGCCTGATCCCTGCTGGCTGTGACGCAAAACCGGCTGCCCTCCCCTCGGGTGGCCGGTTTTATTTTGCCTTCGTAAAATCAGGCGGCCTTATCGCCGCGATTAAGGTAATCGAGAATCAGGTTGCGTAAATCCGTCTCGACGATCGGCTTGGAGAGGTAGGCATCCATGCCCGCTTCGATGCATTTGTCCCGATCACCGACCAGCGCGTGCGCGGTCATGCCGATGATCGGCGTACGCGGTAAGTTGTCGCGCGCCTCGGCTTCCCGGATTTTGCGGGTGGCTGTAAAGCCGTCCATTTCCGGCATCTGGATATCCATCAGGATCAAATCGTAATGACGTCGTTCCCATTGATCGAGTGCTTGCTGGCCCGAACGTGCGATATCAAAGGGCAGGTTCATATCTTCAAGAAAATAACCGACGACCACAATATTGCCCTCGTAATCCTCGGCTACCAATATGCGTTTTTTTCCATCAATAGCACCTGACCGGTCAACAGGCGGTGTCTTTGCGATGGGCGCTAGCGCGGTGATTTTGTCCTCGCCTGTCTTGAGGCTCATGACTTCAAGCGGCAGGACAAGGGTAAAGCATGACCCCTTTCCCGGTTCGCTTTGGGCCGTGATTTCGCCACCCATCAGACGTGCGAGGTTGCGCGAAATGGGCAGGCCCAGACCTGTGCCGCCGTATTTGCGCGAAACCGAGGAATCGCCCTGCTTAAAGCGTTCAAAGATCAGGCCCATCGCGGCCGGGCTTACGCCGATGCCGGTGTCGCGCACCTCGACGCGGATCTGATCGACGCTTGGGGCCGGGCCGGTTTCGCGTTTGACCACAACGTCGACGCGGCCCGTGTCGGTGAATTTGATCGCGTTGCCGATCAGGTTGATCAGGATCTGGCGGATACGCAAAGGGTCGCCGCGGTAGGTCATGCCGTTGACCGCGTCGTAATCGACCATGAATTTCAGGCCCTTTTCACAGGCGTTGAGCGCGGTGATGCTGATCACCTGCTGGAACAGGTGGCTGATCTCAAACTCCTTGGATTCCAGCGTGATTTCGCCGCTTTCGATTTTTGAGAAGTCGAGAACGTCGTTGACCAGATCCTTAAGCGAGGAAGTCGATGTCAGCAGGGTGGCGACAAGCTGGCGCTGCTTTTCATCAAGCCGCTCTTTCTGGCGGTCCATGATTTCCGCGATACCGCTGATTGCGGTCAGCGGCGTGCGGATTTCGTGCGACATATGGGCCAAGAATTCGGTCTTGGCGCGCGAGGCGTTTTCAGCCTGATGTTTGGCGTCTTCCAGGCGGTGCTGCTGTTCCTTGAGGTAAGTGATGTCGGTATGCGCGCCGACCATGCGGTGCGGTCGGCCAGCATCGTCATAGACTGCCTTGGCGCGGGCGTTGATCCAAACCCAGCGCCCGGTCACGTGCCGCATCCGGAAAATAGCGGAATATTCCGACACCATGCCGCGCAGGTAGCGGTCAATATAGGACCAGACGTTTTCGGCGTCTTCGGGGTGAATGAGGTTGCGGAAATCGTCTATGTGCCCGACATGCGAAGGGCGATCGTATCCCAGCATTGCAAAGAACGGTCTGGAATAAAACACCGATCCGGTATCAAGATTCCAGTCAAAAATTCCGTCATTCGCGCCGTTCGCGGCCATTGCAAATCGGTCTTCGGATTCCTTCAAGAAGCGTTCGGCATTCGCGCGCTTGTCCTGTGCGTGCAGCAGAAAGGCGTTGAGCATCATCATCATCACGCAGCAAAACAAGCCGCCGAGCCAGAGCGTCGCGTAATAGCGGCCGTGAAGTGTGCCGGTCAGGATCTGGTTGCGGTCGCGCGCTGCGTATTCCTCCGCCATGATATCGCGGTGCAGGCGGATGATGTCCTGACGCAGGTCGTCGATGGAGCGCACGTCTTCAAGGGCTTCGGGGGTTCTGGCTTGATTTGGCTTCGATTCCTGTGCCCGCTCCTCCAGCTTGAAGGCAAGGCCGGAATAATAGCCCCGCAGTTCGTCCAGACGGCTTTGTTGCGAAGGACTGTTTCTTACCAGTTCGGACAGGTGGGCGATTTGTTCCGACATGGCGCCCTTGTCGTCTTCGTAGCGTTTGAGAAAATCCGCGTCGGCGGTCAATAGATAACCGCGCTGGGCGTCGATCATGCCTTCGACAAGCCAGCGGATCTCGCTGGTCGCGATCAGAGTTTCGTTGGACGTGGCCAACGCCGCGCGCGCGTCACGAAGGCGGGCGCCCGTATGCATCAAAATGAAGGCCAGTCCGCCAAAGCAAAACAGCGTCAATATCGTAAAGGTCAAAAAATTGCGTATCAGTGAACGGTTGAGGTTCATTTTGACCATCTGTTACGTGGGGACTCTGAGATATTAGGCGGAGCCTGGCGGGTTGTCACATAAAAAAGCGATCGGTCCGGCGAGTCCAGCATCAGGGAACTTTCGTGCATGAAATGTCGTTGGCTGGTTGTGGCAGCGCGTTAATCGTGGGCGAGCGTTTCATCATGATCGGCATATATGACGGTTCTTTGAACGATTTCGAGATCCAGGCTCTGGTTGACAACGAACTGGGGTGGGAGGACGAAAAGCGCGTGCGCGCCCTGCTTTCCGCCGATCGCGGCGCCAAGGCGCGATACGAGATGCTGCGCCAGCAAAAGCGCCTTCTGCAGGATTGGTGGAAAAACAAAAAAGGTAATTAACGGCCTGTTTGTTTTGTTAATTTTCCTCGCACAGGGAAATCGTAACGCGGTGCAGGCCCGTGTCGCCCCAGCCCAGCGCGTGGCTGGCCGCGTGCGTGACGTCGAGAATGCGGCCTTTGACGAAAGGGCCGCGATCGTTGATCGTGACATAGGTGCTGCGCCCGGTGCGGCGGTCGGTGACCTTGATTTTCGCGCCATGCGGCAAGGTGCGGTGCGCCGCAGTATTTTTGTTCATGTCCAGCAGCGCGCCGCTGGCGGTTTTTCGGCCCTGAAACTTCCACGCATAGACTGATGCAATGCCCTTTTGCAGGATGTGGCATTCGCTCGCCCGTGCATCCGTTATGCACACACCAACAAGCGCCAGCGCAAGGCAGACGCGTATCAGCGCCGTTGCCCATGTTTGCTTTAGAAATGTGGTTGTTCGCATCAGTGACGGTTTGTTGTTTCAGTTTTTCCTTAACGCATCGGGGGCCTGGCCGCAATACGCAGGTATGCAATTCATGATTGTTTTTCGTATTTTTTGATCAATGGCATTACGCTTAACCTATCTTTAAATCTGCCGGATAATTATATCATAGGTTGTGTTATCTGGAGGATGCCATGATTGAAAACAAGGTTTATGACGCGGTTCATGCCATGGTCGTCGAGGACCAGCAGGACATACGCTCGGTGGTGCGCGAGATCCTCAAGGATATCGGCGTAGGCCGCGTGACCGAGGTGCAGGACGGGCGTTCGGCCCTCAATATCATGGAGGCGGAGGAGCTTTCGCCCATCAATTTCATCGTGTGCGACTGGAACATGCCGCGGATGAACGGCATCGATTTTCTCAAGCAGGTGCGCTCCATCTTTCCGCGCCTGCCGTTTTTGATGATCACCGGGCGCAGCGACGTCGATTCTGTGGTCGAGGCACGGGACGCGGGCGTCACCGCCTATATCCGCAAGCCGTTCACCCCGGCGCAGCTTTCGGCCAAGATCGGCGGGCTTTTGCGTCAGGCCAACGCCAAGGTCGCGGTGTAGGAGGGCGAGATGCGGATATTGATCGTGGACGCCGATGTCACTGAAGCCGCGCATTTACGCGGCCTTTTGGCAAATGAAGATGTAATCGTGGATATCGCCGCCGATATCGCCGAGGCGGATGCGATGCAAGGCGCGGCCCCTTATGATGCGGCGTTTTTGGCAACGCAACTGCCGGATGGGGATCTGGCCGCGTCGATACGGCCGTTTTACAAGGGACGGTGCGGCATCACCGCATGTCCGGTCGTGATGCTGGCGGGGCGGGGCGAGGAAGCCGCCATGGTCGACGCGCTGCGGCTGGGTGCGCAGGATTACGTGATGCGCGGCGAAACGAATGGCGAGGGGTTGGCCCTGACGCTGCACAAGGTGCGCGAGACACATCAACTGCGCTGCGCCCACGCGGCGGCGGAGGTCGAGTTGATGCAGCACCGCAAGATGGAGGCGATCGGGCAACTGACCTCCGGCATCGCGCACGACTTCAACAATCTTTTGACCGTGGTCATCGGCAACGCGCATCTTTTGCGCCGCCGGTTCGAGGCGGGGGTGGAGAAATACGGGCCGGAGGACATCGCCGAGAAATTCGACGCCATTTCCGATGTCTGCGAATCCGGCAGCGAGATGGTGCGCCGGTTGATGGTGTTCACGCGCCAGCGCGCGCTGGAAAAGACCGTTGCCGACGTCAACGCGGTGATCCGCGACACGATGGCGCTTTTGGAACGCGCGCTGGGCGGCGGGATCGAGATCGAAACCCCGCTGGGCGCGGATATCTGGCCGGTGGCGGTCGACGTGGTGGAATTCCAGAATACGTTGATCAATTTCGCGGTCAATGCGCGCGACGCGATGGAGGGAACCGGGCGGCTGACCATCGAAACCGAAAACGTCACACTGGGCGATTCCTATGTCATGCGGCATGGCGCGGCACAGCCGGGGCGGTATGTGATGATCGCGATTTCCGACACGGGGTGCGGCATGGTGCCGGAGGTTACGGCCAGGATTTTCGAGCCGTTTTTCACCACCAAGCCGTCGGGCGAGGGTACGGGGCTTGGGCTGGCCATGGCTTACGGTTTCGTCCGGCAATCGGGCGGGCATATCACGGTCTACAGCGAAAAGGGGCATGGCACGGTGTTTCGCCTGTACCTGCCCGCCGCGAGTGCCGAGGCAGCGCAGGATGTGGGGGATGACGACATGATGATGGTGTCGCAGTCTGGGCGCGAGCGGATTCTGGTGGTGGAGGACGACACCGAACTGCGCGGCTTTGTCGTGCACCTGCTTGAACGTATGGGGTATCGCACCTTACAGGCGCCAAACGGACGGGTCGCGCTTGAAATCCTGCGGCGCGAACATGAACGCATCGATCTTGTGTTCAGCGACGTGGTGATGCCGGGGCCGATGAACGGCGTCGAACTGGCGGAACAGGTGCGCCGGCATTTTCCACAAGTGAAAATCCTGCTTACCTCTGGTTACAGCGAAAAGGCATTGCCGCTTGACCTTGTCAGGGAACCGGTGATCAGCAAGCCCTATCGCCGCGAGGCGCTGGCGGCGCGGCTGCGCGCCATATTCGACAAGGTGCCGGAACATGCCTGAACGCAAACGGATTTTGATCATCGACGATACGGCGGCTGTATGCGCGGTGATGCGGGATACACTTACCGAGCTTGGTTATGCCGTGTCCTGCGCGGCCAACGGGGTGGCGGGGCTTGACCGGATCACGCTGGAAGGGCCGCCGGATCTGGTTATCACCGACATCATCATGCCGCGCAAGACAGGGCTTGAAACCATCCGCGACATTCGCGCGGTCTATCCGCGCGTTCCGATCATCGCGATTTCAGGCGGCGGGCGCGAACGCGCGGGCGACCTGTTGGAGGAAGCCGCGCTTTGCGGATGCAACGCGGCGCTGGCCAAGCCGATCAACATGACCCAGTTCGAGGATACGGTCCGGCGTCTTGCTGGATAGAAGTGGGGCCGGACAGGCGGGATTTGTATCGCCCATGCGGGCGGGTTGAGGTAGACTGATTCCCGTCATGTGGTTTTTCGGCAAGGACAAAGACAAAAGCAAAAAGGGCAAGACGCCGGGGGATGCGGGGAAAGTCCCGTCCGTTCCGGGCGCGCCGATGACGTCCAAACAGGAAAAAACCCAGGCCTTGATGGCGCAGATGCGCAGCCTGCGCGCCGAAATTGGCGAAGAAAACCTGCAAGAGCTGGTCAAAAAGCTGAAGCTTGAAGACCTGAAAAAGCAAGTCCGGCATGATATCGACCACGATCCGCGCAAGCGCGACCGGCTGATCGACGAAATCCGCCTGTCCGTGCGCGAGGACGATTAGCCCGTCCGCGTTTTTATGATAAAATGGTAATCTGTGATTCCGTTTGATTCCGTAAAAAGGCTTTCCCGACCATGCCCAGCTATGCCGCGCCGCTTGAAAATATCCGTTTCGTGCTGAACGACGTTTTGAAGGTTCAGGATACGCTTTCACAGTTACCGGGATTCGATACGGCGGACGCGGATACCGTTGACGCGATCCTTGAGGGCGCGGCCACGATCTGTCAGGAAGTTTTGTTCCCGGTCAACCAGTCCGGCGACAAGGATGGGTGCCGGTTCAACGCGGGCGAAGTCACCACCCCCGCCGGATTTAAGGAGGCATACCGGACCTTCATCGAAGGCGGGTGGACGGGCCTTGCCTGCGACCCCGATTACGGCGGCATGGGTATGCCGCATGTGCTCAACTGCGTGATGCAGGAGATGATCTGTTCTGCCAACATGTCGTTCGGCATGTATCCCGGCCTTTCGCAGGGCGCGTACGAGGCGCTGCACCAGTTCGGCACGCCGGAACAAAAAGCCATGTATCTGCCGCGACTTGTTTCCGGCGAATGGTCGGGGACGATGAATCTGACCGAGCCGCATTGCGGCACCGATCTGGGCCTGATCAAGACCAAGGCCGCCGACAACGGCGACGGGTCGTATGCGATCACGGGGCAGAAGATCTTTATTTCGGCCGGGGAACACGATTTGACCGAAAACATCATCCATCTGGTGCTGGCGCGGTTGCCCGACGCGCCAGAAGGGGTGAAAGGCATTTCGCTGTTCGTGGTGCCCAAGTTCCTGGTCAACGAGGACGGGTCTTTGGGCGCGCGCAACGGCGTGCAGTGCGCGAGCATCGAACACAAGATGGGCATCAAGGCCTCGGCGACCTGCGTCATGGCCTATGAGGGTGCGCGCGGCTGGCTGGTGGGCGAGGCGCACAAGGGTCTGCGCGCGATGTTCGCGATGATGAACGCGGCGCGGCTGGGCGTGGCGATGCAGGGGCTTGGCATCGCCGAGGTCGCGCAGCAGAACGCCGTGCAATACGCCAAGGACAGGTTGCAGATGCGGGCGCTGGACGGCGCGAAAAACCCGGATCTGCCTGCCGACCCGATCATCGTGCATCCGGACATTCGGCGCATGCTTTTGACCGGCAAGGCGTTTTGCGAGGGGGCACGGATGCTGTCCTATCTTGTCGGCCTGTCGCTTGATATCGCGCGGCACCACCCGGACGCGGCGGAGCGGCAGGAGGCGGATGATTTCGTCGCGCTGATGACTCCGATCGTCAAGGCGTACCAGACCGACATGGGCAGCACGGTCGCCAATCTGTCCGTGCAGGTGCATGGCGGCATGGGGTATATCTGGGACACGGGGGTGGAGCAATATGCGCGCGACGCCCGGATCGCCGAGATTTACGAAGGCACCAACGGCATTCAGGCGCTCGATCTCGTGGGCCGCAAGATGGGCGTCGGATACGGGCGGTTGTTGCGCCGGTTCTTCCACCCGGTCACGCAATTCATCGAGGCCGAGATGGAAAACGACGCGATGGGCGAATTCGTGATGCCGCTTGCCAAGGCGGTGGCCAAGCTGCAACAGGCGACGGCGACCATCGCCCTTAAAGGCTTGAAAGACCCGGTGGAGGCCGGCGCCGCGAGCGTGGATTACCTGCGCATGTTCGCGTTAAGCGCCATCGGTTTTTGCTGGGCGCGGATGGCGAAGGTGGCGCTTGCGAAAAAGGGCAGCGGCGACGGGCGGGACGAATTTTACGATTCCAAGCTGCAAACCGCACGGTTTTACATGACCCGCATGTTACCTGAATACGAAGCGCGGTTCCGCATGGTCATGGCAGGCAAGGCGGCGTTGATGGAATTGCAGGCGGCGAATTTCTAAATTTGCAATTATTTTCATAATTATATAACTTGCCCGGCATGTGGGATGCCTATCGCAAGCATAGTTTCCGCTGCTGGGAAGGACTGTGCAACCCGGTCGAAACCCTCGTGCCCGACGCGATGCTTGAGCCGCTGTTCGCCGGTCTGCGCAGTGCGGGGTTTAAATTCAATCATCAGGCACTGTCTTCTATGCAAGCCGGGCTTGAGGCGGCGGGTGGCTGGCCGTGGGAGAAAACGCTGGAATTCGTCACCCAGGTTTGGGATGACGTCGGCGGGCAAGCGTATCGCGCGTTGTTTGAAACGCGTCTTGCCGAAAAACCCATGCGCGCGTATCCGGCCGATCAATCGCCGCATATGAAAAGCGGCGGCGATTGCGACGAAAACGGCATAAGGTTTCGTGCCAATAAAAGTATTCTGGATCCGGTTTATATGGCGCATGAAAGTGGGCATCTGGTTGCCGTCCGCGATGGAATTTGTGACGCAAACGTCAATGAATTGCAGGCGTTTTTTGTGCAGGAAGCGGCTTACAACCGCTTGCAGGGTGTGTGCGCGTACAGCAAGGCCGCGTGGGTGCAGCGGCTTTACGACTTGTTCACCATAGCGTGCAAAATCGATATGAATGTCTGGCTTTTAAAAGCGGACGTCATGCGCATGAGGTCGGTGGACGGTAAGCAGCGCAGGGGTGTCATTTATTTGCACCGACACGGCTTTGCGGGCGTGCTGGCAAGCGCGATGTACCGTAATTTTTGGGGCATGTCCGCACAGGCGCGGGAAGACGCGCTGGGTGTGCTGTTTGGCGGCGCGACGCGCGCGAAGCTGCCCATAATAATGCAGACGTTCGGCTTTTCGCGGCCTGATGATTTTTATGCCGCAGGGCGTTATACGGGCAATCTGATGCGGCGCGCGGTGCAGGAATGCGGGCTTGTTACCCCGTTTCAGGCCGGCGCGCCCAAGCCGGGCATGGCGTAAGCCCATGGATGCGGGTAATGACGAAGGACACGAAGGGGTTTTTCCTTCGTGTCCTTCGTGCGCTTCGTGGACTTTTTCTTATCAGGCCGCGCGGATTTCCTGAAGGAAGTTCGTGACCTCCCGTTGCAGCATTTCCGCCTGATCCTTGAGGTCGGACGCGGCCGAGAACACCATGTTGGCCGACTGGCCGGTTTCGGCGGCGTTCTGCTGGACCTGCACGATCGAGCTGGATACCTGCTGCGTGCCGGTCGAGGCTTCGGTCACGTTGCGGCCGATTTCGGCCGTGGCGGCGTTCTGCTCCTCCACCGCGCCCGCGACCGAGGTCGTGGCCGAGTCTATCTGGCTGACATTGTCGATGATCTTTTGCATCGCGCCGACCGCATTGCGGATCGCGTCCTGAATGCGGGTAACGCGCTGGTCGATTTCCTCGGTCTTTTGGCCGGTTTCGTTGGCCAGTTTTTTGACCTCGTCCGCGACGACCGCGAAGCCCTTGCCCGCTTCGCCGGCACGCGCGGCCTCGATGGTCGCGTTGAGGGCCAGCAGGTTGGTCTGGTCAGCAATATCCTTGATGGTGCCGATGACCTCGCCGATGCTTTCGGCCAGAGTCACCAGTTCCTGTACCGAGGCCGATGTCGCCTGCGCGTCGCTGGCGGCCATGTTGGCCTTTTTCGCGACCGAGTCGATCTGACGCGCGATTTCGGACGAGCTCGCGGCCAGTTCCTCTGCCGCGGCGGCCACGGTCTGGACGTTGGAATCCGCCTGGGTCGCGCCGCTGGCAACCATGGAACTGACATGCGCCGTCTGGTCGGAAGCGTGCTTCATCTGTTGCGCGGTCGTGGTCATGCTTTCCGCCGCGGAGGACAGGGTGCGGATGACCCCGCCGACGCGATTGTCGAAATCGTTGGCCATTTTGTGCATGGTTTCTTTCTTTTCGATTTCAGCGCGTTTTTTCTGTTCCTCGGCGGATGCGTTCATGCGGTCGAGTTCCAGCGCGTTTTCCTTGAACACACCCACGGTTTTGGCCATGTCGCCGATTTCGTCGCCGCGTTCAAGCCCCGGAATCGCGATCGATTTGTTGCCGCCGGCCAGATCGGCCATCGCCTTTTGCAGGCCGGCGATAGGACGTGTGAGGGAGCGGGCGAACAGAGCCGAGATCAGGGCCACGGCCAACAGGACGACGATGGAGATATAGATGACGTTCATCGTATCTTTTACGATTACGCTCATGACCTCGTCATAATCCTGATTGAGCAGCAAGACCCATTTGACGCGGGGGTATGCCACGGGTTCATAGGCCGTGACCAGTTTGACGCCCTTGTCGTTGTGATCGAGCGCAACACCGGCCTGGTCGTCATTGACTGCGCTGTCTACTGCGGGAAGATCGATTTTATCGCGCAGAATCGGATCGGCGCTGGCGCCGTCGGGGTCGTTGCGCAGCAGGCGATCGCCGGCGGTAAGGTAGAATTTGGCGGTGTCGCCCAGATTTTTATTCGGTTTCAGAAGATGGATGAAATTGTCGATCGGCAACTGGAATACCAGAACGCCGAGCAGCGCGCCCGACGGCGTATAGACCGCGCGACCGATGAAACCGGCGGGGACGTCATGGCTGGGCGCGTAGGGTTTAAAGTCTTCGAAGACGATGGTGTCGTCGCTTTTTGCCTTGGCCTTGGCCATCACCTCGCGGAAAATATTGCCGATATCGGCGTTTTTCCACTGTCCGTTCTGAACATTGGTGGCGAAATCCAGTTCCTTGAACACGGTGTACAGGATGTTGCCCTCGGGCGAGATCAGGAAAATGTCGTAATAGCCGTTGGCGCGCAGAAACTGACGGAACCACAAATGGTGTTTGGCGTGGGCGAGGCTGTAGGCCGAGCCGTCGCGCGCGTAATCAAGGTCTTCCTTATGGCCGGTCGGGTTGGGGTTGTCCTCGATATAAAGTTTTTGCAGTTTTTCGGTCTGGTTGGCCGTAAGCTCGTCCCATGCGGTGCCGTAATCGGCGAAGGCGGTTTGGGTATTTTCGCTGGTCGCGACGACGTTAAGGTCGTCGTCGAGCGTCTTGAGATAGGCATTCAGTTCATGCTCTTTTTCATCAAGCACGGTGGACAGGCTGGCCTCGGCGCGTTTGAGCGCGGATTGCGTGGAGAGATAGGCGCTGATGCCGGTCGAAACCCCCACGCCCAGAAGGGCCATCAGGACCATGATTACCGGCAATTTCTTGGAAATCTTGACGTTGGACAGCGAAACCATTGACGGGTTCTCCGAAAAAAAGGGCTAAAAGGCAGCAAAACGCTGTGTGAATGTTAACTTAAGTAAACAAAAAGTGAATGAAGAATTCGTTAACCGCGACAAAAAAGCGCATTGTTTTCAATATGTTAAAGTGAATTATGAATAATGAGTGCGCCCGCATGTCGTGGCGCGGGCGCAGCAAGTGCTTTGCGAAGTTTTGACGACTTTTTCAGATCGACGCGATGCGATTTTTGGTCGTGACCTGATCTTCCGGCCTTTGCCGGGCGCGCTTGACCATCAATTTGTTAAGGGCGTGGACATAGGCGCGGGCGGCAGCGACCAGCGTATCGGTATCGGCGCCCTGACCGTTGACGGTTTTGCCGTCTTCCTCCAGCCGCACGGTGACTTCGGCCTGCGCGTCGGTGCCGCCGGTGACAGCGCTGATGTTGAACAGGGAAAGTTTCGCTTTTTCGTGCGGAACGATTGCCGCAATCGCCTTGAAGATGGCGTCGACCGCGCCGTTGCCTTCGAGTTCGGCGGTTTTTTGCGCGCCGTCGACCGACAGGGTCAGTTTTGCGCGCTGGGGCGCATCGGTCGATGAAAAGACCTCCATCGCCACAAGCCGGATGCGGTCGGCGGCGTGGGCGAGTTCGGTGTCGACCAATGCCACCAGATCCTCGTCAAACACGTCCTTCTTGCGGTCGGCCAACGTCTTGAAGCGCGCGAAGGCGTCGTCGAGATCCTTGTCCGAGAGGGCGTAGCCGAGGCCTTCCAGTTTTTTCTTGAAGGCGTGCCGTCCAGAATGTTTGCCCAGCACCAGATTGGAATGGCTCATGCCCACGGATTCCGGGGTCATGATTTCATAGGTCTGGGCGTTCTTGAGCATGCCGTCTTGATGGATGCCGGATTCGTGCGCGAAGGCGTTGGCGCCCACGATCGCCTTGTTGTGCTGTACCGGCATGCCGGTGATCGCCGAAAGTGTGCGCGAGGCGTTGGTGATGTGCGCGGTTTCGATTTTGTTGGTGAAGGGCATGCGGTCGGCGCGCGTGCGCAGGGCCATCACCACTTCCTCAAGCGCGGCGTTGCCCGCGCGTTCGCCGATTCCGTTGATCGTGCATTCGATCTGCCGCGCGCCCGCTTCGACCCCGGCCAGCGAATTGGCGACCGCAAGGCCCAGATCGTTGTGACAGTGCACCGAGATGATGGCGCGGTTGATGTTGGGCACGCGATCGAACAGCATTTTTATGAGCGCGCCGTATTCGCTGGGCACGGCATATCCCACCGTGTCCGGAATGTTGATGGTGGTCGCGCCCGCAGCGATCGCGGTTTCGACCGCGCGGCACAGGAAATCGGGTTCGGTGCGCGATCCGTCCTCGGCCGACCATTCGATGTCGTCGCAATGTTTGCGCGCGTATGCGACCGACCATTCGATGGCTTCCAGCACCTCGTGCGGTTCTTTCTGCAGCTTGTATTTCATGTGCAGCGGAGAGGTGGAAATGAAGGTGTGGATGCGCGAGCGGGCGGCGGGTTTCGTCGCCTCGATCGCGGCGTCGATGTCCTTTTGCACGGCGCGGCACAGGCCGGCGATGACGCTGTTTTTGGATCTGCGGGCGATTTCGCTTACCGCTTCGAAATCGCCGGGGCTTGCCACGGGGAAACCCGCCTCGATCACATCCACGCCCATCGATTCCAGGATCGCCGCCATTTTGAGTTTTTCGTCCAGATTCATCGAGCAGCCGGGCGATTGTTCGCCATCGCGCAGGGTGGTGTCGAAAATCACGACACGGGCGTTGTCCTTTTTGATTTCATCGATCAGGGATGACATGGGTCACTGTCCTTATAAAAAGTCTTCGTTTGTCTTTTGATGGCTGGATTGGTTGCGCGTGGCGCGCGATGACCCCTAAAACGTCGTCGTTTCAGGGGTGCATAAGTCGAAGGATCAGGGCAGGGTGCCTGTGCATATGTTCACAAAAGCACGGTTTTACCGGGCAGGGCAAGGCGGAAATTGACGGACCCGATCCTTCAGAATTCGTCGGGCGAGGTGGGTCTGCGAGCCCGTTTCGTCACGGTGTACGGTGTGCCATAGGCCGGGCGGGTCTGGCCGGTGACGATCCTGAGCGCGGTTTCAAGCCGCATGGGTTCGCGTTGCGCCAGATCGGAAGCGGTGCGCAGCATGTCGCCGGAAACGGCACGGCCGCCGCATACGGATTCGTAAAAGTGTCGTGTTAAACAGGTGTCCGCGGAATTTCCCATGCGGGTGTTGTAGCCCATCCGAACGATGAGGCGCAAATTTCCTAGGCCGCGCGGGTGAGCTGGAGGAATACGTCCTCGAGGTCTGAATTGCGTGTCGTCACGTCCTCGACTCCGAAGCCCGCGCCGCGCACGAGGTCGAACAGGGCGCCGACACTGATATCCCTGGGCGAATAGGTCATCGCGATGGTGCGCCGCCCTTCGGCCCGGGCGTTATATTGCGCAAGGCTTTGCGGAATTTCGGCGACGTCGCGGTCGACGCGGAAGGCGATGTCCTTGCCTTCGATGCGGCCCAGCAGGTTTTCCTTGAAATCGTTGGCGACGATTTTTCCCTTGTTGATGATCGCGACGCGGTCGCAAAGCTCCTCGGCCTCCTCCAGATAATGCGTGGTCAGGATCACGGTCGTACCCGCGCGGTTAAGCGCGCGGACATTGGACCAGAGTTGCTGGCGCAGTTCGATATCGACGCCCGCGGTGGGTTCGTCGAGAATCAGGATTGGCGGGTTGTGGACCATTGCCTTGGCGACCATCAGGCGGCGGCGCATCCCGCCCGATAGCTGGCGGGTATAGGCATCGGCCTTGTCGGCAAGTCCGACGAGGTCGAGCAATTCCATGGTGCGGCGTCTGGGTGTCGGCACGCCGTAAAGCCCCGCTTGAATGTCGAGGATTTGAGCCGGGGTGAAGAACGGATCGAAGTTGAGTTCCTGCGGCACTACGCCGATGGCCGAGCGCACCGCACGCGCATCGGTATCGAGATCGTAACCCCATGCCCAGGCCTTGCCCGCGGTTTTGGTGACAAGGCCCGCGAGAATGTTGATCAGCGTCGATTTGCCCGCGCCGTTGGGGCCGAGCAGCGCGAAAAGCGATCCGCGCGGAATGTCGAGGTCGACGGCATCAAGCGCACGTTTTTCGGGTGTGGCGCGCACGCCTTTGTAAACTTTCGTGAGGCCGTCGAATTGCAGTGCGTTGGCGGGGTCGAATGTGCGCGGGGCGGTAATTTCAGTCATGCGCAATGAGATGGAAATTTTGGCAAAAATTCAAGGGATGAAAATATTATGCGCGATAAAAGAAAAACCGCCGTCCGTTCGCACGGACAGCGGTTGTATTCAAGCCTTGAAGCCCTGTGATTACTGGGCTTTGAAGGTGCGGCCGGATTTATCGGCAGCCATCGGGGCAGCGCTGGTGTTCATGCTGCTTTTTTCGGCCGAGGTCATGTGGCCTTCATAAGCGGTGGACTGGATCGGTTTGCCCGGCTGGCAAGCAGCGAGCAGACCGGCGGTGGCGACGACGGCCATCAGCGCGACGAACTTTTTCATGTGAACTACCTCTTGTCTAAAGTGTCAAACGTTTGAACTGTCAGGCTTTTTATAATCCGGACAACGGCCTACAACCTAACCGCACTCTTAAAGCTTGTAAAGGCCCCGCCCGAAGTCGGCTTAAATAAATGGGGACAAGTGATGCAAAAAAGCAACAAAACCGGGGGTGGGGCCGGGGCTGGCCTGTCTGCCGGGGTATGGACGGGGGCTATGGACGGGGGGTGGCGCTTCCCACGTCCTGTTGCCCCCCCTGTCCGGCAAACCCCTGTCCGGTAAACCATGCGTCGATTCCTCCCGCGATCGCGCCGGCCAGTTTTTCCCGCCATGCGGGGTCGGCCAGTTTGTGCGCCTCGTCGGGGTTGGAAAGGAAGCCAAGCTCGATCAGGGCCGAGGGGATGTCGGGCGCCTTGAGGACGACAAACCCCGCGTGCCGGTCCGGGGAAAACAGCAACGGCATTTCGTCGTGTCCGAAACTTTTGACCAGATCGCCGGAAAAACGGCGGGATGCGCCCGCGGTTTCGCGGAAGGTCAGGTCGATCAGGATCTGCGCCACGTCGCGGTCGTCCGAGGGGATATCGACCCCGCCCAGAATATCGACGTTGTTTTCGCGCGTGGCCAGCGCGGCGGTCTGGGCGTCCGACGCCTTTTGGGAGAGGGTATAAAACGAGGTGCCGGAGATCTTATCCCCGTTTTCCGGTACGGAATCGGCGTGCAGCGATATGAACAGCGCCGCACCCGCGTTGCGCGCGATTTTCACCCGTTGCGCCAGTGGAATGAAAAGATCCCGTTCGCGGGTGAGTTCGACCCGGTATTTGCCGGTTTTTTCAAGCCGGGTGCGCAGGGCCTTGGCCGTTGCCAGCGTCACGTCCTTTTCGCGCACGCCCGCACCGGATGCGCCGGGGTCCGCGCCGCCATGGCCCGCGTCGATCATGACCAGCGGGCGGTTTTTCGGATCGGGTGGCGGCGTTACACCGGCGATTTCGGGGACGGCGATTTCGGGGACGGCGATTTCGGGGGCGGCAATCTTGGGCGTATCGGGCTTGCCGATTGGTTCTAGCCTTGCGCCGCCGGGGGCAGCAAAGGGCAGCGCGCCTGCCGGAACGGATGCCGGGGCGGCGAGAGCCAAGGTGTCGGCGGATGTATCCGGCTTGATCCGCAAGGTGCCGTAGGGGCGGTCCTTCGCGGCGGCAAAGGCGGCTTGCGTGGCCGCGCCCAGATCGACGACCAGCCGCGCGGCCTGTTTGCCCGCCGCCGGGATCAGGAAGGCGCTGCGGATCGTGGCGGGGGCGCTCAGGATCAGTGTGATGCGGCTGTAGCCGTCGGGCAGCGGGGCGATACGGATGTCGCGCAGCAATTTGGGCAGGACGGTGCGGCCGATGGTCGGGGTCACGCCCAGAAGCGGCAGATCGATCGTGATGGCGGGCCTGTCTTCGGGGGGGGCGGTTATGACGGTGGCACGGAAATCCGCCTCGCGGTTAAGCTCCATCACCACCCTTGTCGCATTGGCGCCATGGGCGCCGAAACGCATGGCCGTCATGTCCAGCGTATCGGCGGCCGGCGCCGAACGCAGGCACAACGCGAAAAACCCTGTAAAAACAGCGATAAATAAAGAATTCAGGAATTTTCGATTGTACATTCCGCAAACTGGTTCTATGGTCATGCTCAAGCGATACGCCGCCGGCCCCCTTTATCCAACGACCCAAAGGGAAAGACAATATTTAACGGGTCCGGACGGCGGGAAAAAAGGTTTTAAAGGATTGGTTCGCCACGCCCCGGCTTCAAGGGCGGACGGACCGGATCGCCGGGGATCGACCCAATGCGTGCTGGCGCCGATAGGCGCTGCTTCCACGCAAAGCGGTAATCCCACTGGAAAGAACGATCAACGACTTACAGCCGGGCGCGGAGCAGCGTCCCCTTGTAATTCCCCGTGTTGGTCGCTTGCGCCGTGAATTGCAATCGGATGCCTGATCCGTAGCCTCGCTATGGAGATTTATACATATGCCTAAAATCATGCTCATCGACGCCGCGCAGAGCGAAGAAACCCGCGTGGCCGTCATGGACGGGAAACGTCTGGAAAATTTCGATATCGAAAGCGTTTCCAAAAAACAGCTTAAAGGGAACATCTATCTGGCCAAGGTGACGCGCGTCGAGCCGTCGCTGCAGGCGGCGTTCGTCAATTACGGCGGCAACCGCCACGGGTTTTTGCCCTTTGCCGAAATCCATCCCGATTATTACCGCATTCCGGTCGAGGATCGCGAACGCCTGTTGGCCGAACAGGAAGAACTGCGCCGCGCCATGCAGGCGGAGGCCGAGGCGCGCGAAGCCGCCGAAGCCGCCGCTGCCGAGGCGCGTGCGCGCGCGCCCGAAGCCGAGGAGGACGAGGAAGACCTGAGCGACGAGGCGCTGGCCGCGATCGAGGCCGAGGTGCTTGAACAAGTCGAAAAAGTCGTGGCAGAGGACGATGCCGCGGAAGACGCCGGTGAAGATTTGGCGCAAGACGCCGAGGACGAAGACGATTTCGCAGGCGAGGACGACGAAACGCATTCGGTCGATGCGGGCGCGGTCGGTTCGGTCAACGACGATGCGCCGCAAGCGGATGGCGTCGATGTCGACGCTACCGCCGAGGGCGAAACCATCGCCGAACCGGGCGAGGCCGCCCAGGCACAGGAAGATGGCGAGGAGCGTGACGGACGCCGCGGACGCCGCGGACGCCGTGGGCGTCGCGGACGCAGCCGCGGGCTGGAGCGTCGGCCGGAAAAACTGGTCGAGCGGGAAAACGGCGGCGAAGAGGACGAGGGTGGCATGACCCCGCTGTGGAAGCGGATGCGCCGGTCGTACAAGATTCAGGAAGTCATCAAGCGCGGCCAGATCATGCTGATCCAGGTGGTCAAGGAGGAGCGTGGCAACAAGGGCGCCGCGGTCACCACCTATATCACCATGCCGGGCCGGTACTGCGTCCTGATGCCCAACTCGCCGCAATCGGGCGGGGTGTCGCGCAAAGTGGCCAGCCATGCCGACCGCAAGAAAATGCGTGAAATGCTCGACGATCTGCAGGTGCCGGATGGCATGTCGGTTATTCTGCGTACCGCGGGCGTCGATCGTCCGCGTGAAGAAGTCCGGCGCGATCTCGATTACCTGATGCGTCTGTGGGACAAGGTGCGCGAAACGACCATGCAGTCGACCGCGCCGGCGCTGATCCACGAGGAAGGCTCGCTGGTCAAGCGCGCGATCCGCGACCTGTACAGTCAGGATATCTCGGAAATCGTGGTCGAAGGCGCGCAGGGCGCCGAAACCGCGCGCGAGATGATGGACATGATGATGCCCGATCATGCCGGGCGCATCCGTACTTACGAAGACAGCGTGCCGCTGTTCATCAAGTACGGGGCGGAACCGCAGATCGACGCGATCCATTCCAATGTCGTGACGCTCAAATCCGGCGGTTATATCGTCATCAATCCGACCGAGGCGCTGGTGTCCATCGACATCAACTCGGGCCGCGCGACGCGTGAACGGCATATCGAGGAAACCGCGCTCAAGACCAATCTTGAAGCGGCCGAGGAGGTGGCGCGGCAATTGCGGTTGCGCGACCTTGGCGGGCTTGTGGTCATCGATTTCATCGACATGGAATCGCGGCGCAACAACGCGCTGGTCGAAAAACGGATGCGCGATGCGCTCTCCGGCGACCGTGCGCGGGTCCAGGTCGGGCGGATTTCCACCTTCGGGCTTTTGGAGCTCAGCCGTCAGCGGCTCAGGCCCTCGCTTACCGAAACGCATTTCCAGACCTGCCCGCATTGCCGGGGTTCCGGGCTGGTCCGCACCACCGAGGCGCTGGCGCTTGCCGTTCTTCGCGCTGTTGAAACAGCCGGCATGGAAGGCCGCGCGGGCGAGGTCGAGGTCAGCGTGCCCGAAACCGTGGCGCTGTTCCTGTTTAACGCCAAGCGCGCCAGCCTTGCGATGCTGGAACAACGGTACGATATCGCGGTCACGATCCGCATCGTGCCGGTGATCGAAGACGATCAGGGATTTGTCATCGACATCGCGCGCTCGCGCCGGGCGGAACGCATGGCGGCGATCGATGCCACGGTCGATCCGGACCTGAACGACGAAGACGACACGGCGGATGCGGACGACGCGATTGTCGCCGACGCGCCTCCGGCACGTGGACGCCGTGATCGCGGCGAGGGCGAAAACAGCGAACGCGGTGAAAACGGCCGCCGTCGCCGCGGGCGTCGCGGCGGACGCAACCGGAATCGTGACCGGGACGGGAGCGAAAGCGCCGCGCCGGGCAATGATGCCGGTGAAGGCGCCGAAATGCAGAATGCCGGGGCGCAGGACGCAGGCGCGGAAAGCGACGACAATATCGGCAACCGCCTGACCGACGAACACGGAAGAGAGTTCGACGGCAACGTCATGGGGGCCGAGGCGCAGGTCCGTGCCGAAGGCGGGCGCCGCCGCACGCGCGGCGGGCGCGGGCGCAGCCGCGGTGGAAACGGCGGCGACAAATCCAGTGCGCGGGGTAACGGTCGCAAGGGCGATTCAAGGCCGGTCGACGATAATATCGGCAACCGGGTCGATACGCCGAAAGCCACGGAAACACGTGTTTCCTATGATTCGCGCGGGGCGTCTTCGGCCGCGCCGGTTGCGGAAGAAGCATCGCGTCCGCGCGATTACGAGACCGTGAACGCGGTCAGCGGCGACAAGAAAAAAGGCTGGTGGAAAAAACTGACGGGCTGATCCCGCTCTCAACCCAGCCTTGACCAACTCTGAATAAAAAAGGCCCCCGTGCGGGGGCCTTTTTATCGTGTTCAATTCATATGTTTATGAATGACGCAGGGTCGGGCGGTGGCCGCCCATGCGCATCACGTCGTGAATCGCGGCTTTCTGCGCGGCGGTCAGGTGGCCTTCGTGCTTGAAGGCGCTGGCCCAGGCCTTGACGCTGTCAAGCGCGCTTTGATTACCTTTACCCGCCTGATCGAGCATCGCGTTGAGCGAGGCGCGGTTCCAGCCGCCGGCGTGAACGATGCGTTCGCCAAAGGCTGCGTTGAACTTGCCCAGCGGCGTGTGCGCAGACGGTGTCACCACCGTGTCTGCATGGTGGCCGATATGGGCGGCGCCATCGAACAGTTTGCGCAGCGGATTGCCGATCTTGTCCGAGAAGAAACCATCGGCAGCCTTGAAAGCATCGCCGATACCGTTGCCGACGCCTTTCACCGCGCGTTCCAGCGGATTGCCGGATGCTGTGTGCTGACTGTACGGGCCCAGATCCATTGGCGCACCGACGGGACGTGCCGGGGCGGCATGCGTGCCCGTATGCGCGCGCGTGCCGGCATGGGCATGTCTTGCCCCGTGCGCGGTGCTGTGCGCGGCGGGTTTGCCGTGTGCGTGCGCCGCGCCATGCGCCCTGCCGCCGCCGTTATGTGCCACATGACTTTTTGTCGGGGCGTGCGGCTGTTTGAAGGTCACGTCGCGCAACCTGTCGCCGCCGCCGTCGTTCCAGACAAGGGTGTCGCCGTGCTGCATCTGGGCGATATACGAGTGGCCATCGATAAAGAGCGGTTGGTGTTGGCCCATGATCGCGGCCGCACCTGTGGACGGCAATACCTGATCCAATCCGCCGGCGGGGTTGTTGTTATGCGCGGCGGCATCGACCGGTGCCGCGCTGCCCGGAATTTGACCCTGCGGCGTCTGATCGGCGGGTATTATCGTCGTCGGTGTGCGCAGGGTGGTGTCTGGCGCCCTGACAGGGGCGGCAGTCGGTGTTTGTGTATCGAGATAATGGTGATACGCGGAGCTTCCCGCCATGCCGACGGCTGCACCAAACATGGCCGCCATTGTTCCAAACATCAGTTCGGTGCTGACAGCGTCGCGCGCCTTCATGGCCGCGACCATCGTGCCCAGACGTTCGGACATACGCAGATTCAGGCCTTTTTCGGCGGCCTGTGCGCGGGCTGCGCGCTGTGCACGGTAGCCATGCGCCAGAAGCGGCGCGGCCTTGGCCAGCATGATCCCGGCCTGCACGAAATTGTCGTCAAAAATCGCTTCGCGCAGACGGTTGTCTCGATGTTGCCGTGCGTGAATGCGCTCGGATTTATTGCGTCCGCTCAGGCGCAACATGTCGCCAGCTTCGGCAACGCCGTTCCAAAGGATACGTCCTGCAGCATGCAAGCCCGTATTCAAGATGGTTTCGCCAATCGCAAGACCAGTCGCGCCGATCTTCAGGCCCTGTTCCTTCAGCCATGACGGAGCGGCTTCCTGATTTTGCGTCCATTCAGCGCGCAGGTTGGTATAGCGACGCTGAATCTGCGCGGTCGTCAGCGCGGCCAGCGCACCCGCCGCGATAATCGGCGCGGCGGTGGTTAGGACGGGCGTGACAACCGGTATGGCGGTGCCGGCGAACATTGCGGCGGCGGCGGCCTTGATCGGGGCTGCGGCATAAATGCCGAAGCCGATACCCAGAATAATGCTGGGCCAGCGGTCATAGGCAGCTTTCGTGGCGGCAAGGCTCCATCGCGTGCCGGTTTTGGCGATCAATGCCACACCGCGCGCGGTGCTTGCGGCGAGTTGTGTTGCGCCTTTACCCAGGCCTTCGATACCAACGGCGTTGAATCTCTGGCCTTTGACCGGCGCCTGATAGGGCGCGTCATAGGCGGGCAGAAATTCCGGCGATCCGCCGGCGAGGGCCGGTTGTGCCGCCTGCGCCATCGTCAGTGCGCTGGCGGTTTGTCCAAGCCATTCTTTCCAGCCATTGAAACGCGCGGACCATGCGGCCTTGCGTTGCGCGCGCAGCGCGGCGCTTTTTTCGCGTTTTGCTTCCTTGGCATTTTGTTTGTTGACCGCATCGATTCCGGATTCGATGACTTTTTGGGCGCGGGCCATTTTCCATGCTTCGCGTTTTTGCGCGATTTTTTCTTTGCGTGCGGCTTCCTTCAACGCCGCGTTGGTTTGTATGAGTATGGTCTTGTTTGCAAGTTTTTCGGCATAGTCAGCCCAGCGCGCCCGGCTTTCGTGCGCCTGTTGTTCAACCGAAGGCCGGGTTGTCGGCTCTTTCCCGGGCTGCTTGGCCGCAGGTTTGTGGGCATAGCCACGTTCGCGGGCAGAGAGTTTTTCCCGTTGTTCGGCTTCCGAAATAGCCGCAAGCATTTCGCGCCCGATTGCACGTGCGGCGCGGCGCGGGGCCTTGGGCCTGCGGCGCGGTCCCGGCGTCGGTGCCTGCGTACCTTGACGCAACAGGAAGGCTGGTACAGGCCCGGCTGGAGCTGCCACAGGAGCGTCAACAGGCGTTGGTGCCGTGGCGATACGTTCCGGGGCCGTGTCGGCCTTCGCCGCGCTGGCTTTGGATGCGCGTTGCGAATGCGCCTTTTTAAGCTGCGCTTGCATGATTTTACCGCCCTTTTCGGCCAAACGGTCGAGAACGGGCAGAAGTTTTTCGGTAAACAGCGCGTCGGCCGCCCCGTTCAGTTCAGCGCGTTTTACGCTGCTGTTCTCCGGTGCGTTTGCCTTATCCTCCAGTTTCTGGATCTCAAGCGAGTTTTTGATCATTGCGCGCAGTGATCTGCGGCTGCTGAAGATGCCGCCGGCAAGCTCGGCTTCGATGCCGGTCATGATTTCATAGGCGTCGGCCCTTTTGAATGTTTCGTTCAGAAGGTCGCGGGCGACGTTCGGCCCGGTGCCGGCGGGCATGCCCGCCTTGATCGATACGTTGCTGAAACGGGTTTCCAGCGCAGTGAAAATCTGGCTGCGTTTGGTCGTCAATGCCACGTTATTTTGCGCGTGCGCGAGCATGACGGTTTCAAGATCGCGGAAAATCTTGCGCAGGGCATTGGATTGCCCGCCCAGTTCGGCGATGCGGTCTATCGACCGTTTTTGATCTGTTGCGTCCGCGCCGGTCTTCCGCGCCGCATCCAGTTCCGCTTCGGCCTTGCTGTATGCCTGTTCGCGGTCGTAATAGACCGGCGCGAATTTCTGGCCGATTGCGTCGCTTAATTCGCGGCGCAGGACGGCGGTTTCATACGGATCCAGCGCGGTGGTATCTTCCGAAAGGCTGATGCCGATGTCATGGATGAAATCGCGCAGACCTTGTTTGTCGAGCAGGGTTTCGATCGCGGCTTGCGATGTCATGCCGCCCGCGCGCAGATCGTCTTCGGATTGCTGGGCGGTGGTCTTTGCAAACTTGATCATGCTGTTGACCAGATTGGCACCCGCCAGTCGCAGGTCACGCGGTTTGTCGGCGCGGTTGAGGAAGGACGGGAGGTCGGTGGCATCCTGCGCGGCTTTCGGATTGAAATGCTCCTCATCCACCAGGCGGGCCACGCCCTGTTCAAGGAAAGCAGCCATGCCGGTATCGTCCGTCGTGTTGCCGAAGGTCAGCATGTCGTGCAGGGTCATGCTCTGGGCGTTGGCTTCCAGCCATGCGCGGTCGCCGTTTTCGACGATTTTTTTAATAACGCCATCGTTTTCTTTGGGCGTCATAGTTCTGCGCCCATCCGCTAAAATGTCGCGCGCCAGCGCAGAGAGTATATCCATGCGGACATACCCTTTGGTCCAGTCGTTGTTTTCACCGGCTTGCCTCGCGTCATCGCCGATTGCATTCACACGGTCGATCGCCCGGGACAATGAGGCATAAGCTGCCGCGTTTAGCAGGTTTTCGGCAGCGGTGATCAACGTATCCGGGTTTTGTTTGATCAAGGCGGCAGCGCTTTCCAGCGTGGCGTTGACCTTGGCTTTCAGGCGACGCAGTTGGTTTTCGGCAGCCGGTTTTTCCGCGAAATCCGTCGGGATATCCGTTTTGGCTTCGCTTGCTTCGGCCAAAACAGGCGCGGCGGGCGCGGCGGTTTCCGCGACCGAAGCCGCCGGGGCGGCATCCAAAATACGTGGGCGCGATTTCAGGGTTTCGGCGCCAAGTTTCGTCAATTGATCCAAGGCTTCCTGTTCCGGACCAGCGTATTCTTCTCTGATCAGACCCAAAGAGGCAGCCAGGTCGAGTTTGTCGGTAAGCGTGTATCCCGCATCGCTTGTGCCTGATGAATCCTTGCGTTCATCTACCCTTGCATTCACCCTTGCCTTGTTTCTATTCCACTTTACTTGCATTTCAATGTGGGTCGAAATCAGGGACTGAAGGGCAGCGTGCGCCATGCGCGGCGCGCCCCATTCCCACGGGCGTAACACGCTGTAATTCAGCCCGGTCTGGATGCTGGTCAGGATTTCTGCGGCCCCGGGTTCGAGCGCGGTGCGCGACAATATTTCGGAGGCGGCCATGTTCGATGAGTCGCGGTCGAGGGGTGTGCCCTGTTTTTTCGCGGTGCCGGCAACGGCCTTTTCAAGCGGTGCCAAAAGCGATTCTCGTGCCTTGTTCAATGCCGCGTTGTTTTCCGCCTGGACCTTCAGAAACTCGCTGAAGGCGGTGACGGCGTTTTGGAATACTGATGCAAAACCGGTCAGATCAAGATGCTTGTTCAGGAGCGCGTCTGCTTCTTTTTTATCTTTCCCCTTCTGCTCAAGTACTTTTTCGTCAGCGGCGTTAATGGCTTCAAGCGGATTGCGGACGATACTCTGGATCACATTGCGCATGACATCGCGATTTTTCCCGATATCGACAAGCGTGCTGTCGCTGTGATCTTCCAGTGCCGCGTCCTTCAGGCGGGACAGGGCTTCGTTAAAATCTCTGGGTGACAAAAGCGAAAAGAAAGCGCCGGCGTCGACACCCAGTTCAACAAGCTGGCCGATTCTTTTATGATGCGGGTCGTTCACCAGTCCGCTCTGAATGGTATCAAGGCGTTCAAAAAGCTCGTTACGCGCAATGTCCAGTCTTTCGGTCTGGTACGATGCGGACACGTAAGAGAAGTCTTCGGGTTCAACGGCAGGGGTTTGCTCGGCGGGTGTTTGTTCGGCCTGCAGGCGTGCGGACCTTTCTGCATTCAGCATGTACACGGCCTGACCATAGGCCAGCAGGTCCTTCAGTGTCATAGACGCGTCAGCGTTGTTTTTCAGCCATGTGGTTTTTCCGACCTCGTCGATTTTGCCTTTGACACCGTCGAGATAGGTGGAGTCGAGAAGCGGGCTGTATGCGTTTGAATTCGAATCGGCCTCGTCAATTATGAGGGCCGGGATGCGATCATAGAGCGCCCGGTGCAGCTCCGGGTCCAGCTCGGCCAGTTCGCCCACCGCATCAAAAGCACGGGCCATGGAGACATAAAGTTCCGGCTGGCGATTTGCGATAAATTCAAAGGCGTCGCGGACGTTGTCGCCAAAAGATTGAAGTTCGTCGAGGACGTACTGGCGCACACCTTCCGCGCCGAAACTGTCGATCGGTTCGGGTTGGGGTTCGGCTTGCGGCTCAGCTTGCAGTTCGGGTTGCACGGGTTCGGCGGCGATAGCGGGCTCGGGCTCGGCTGTTTTTCCGGCGATCAAGGCAGCCAGTTCTGCTAACGCATCGCCTTTCGCCGCCGGTTGCGCGGCGGGTTGTGTGGGGTTGGGTGCGTACAGAGCTTCTTTAAGCACTGCCAGCAGATCAGGTTCACCTTGCGGTGCGGATACTTCAGATGCCGCAGGTTTGATATTTTCTTCGGCAATCAGGCGTACTATGCCCATAAGCCTGCTTATGTCGTCGGGCTTGTTCTGCCTTTGGGATATGCCGAACGCCGTGTAGGCGTTTTCGACCATCGATTTAAGCGTGCCGGCAGCAATTGAATCGAGGCCGGATAATTGATGGTCGATCACGGCCAGAACGGTACGGGCGTCGGACTTGATCTGAACGGTGGCACGATCGAGGTCCTGGTCGGTGTTCGTGTTCGGGTTCGCGTCGATCATTTTGCGCAGGCAGGATTCGAGCGCATCCATGGCGGTGCGAAGATCGTGGCCGGTGGGGAGCATGTCTTTGCGGCGTTCGACATCGCCCAGAAGCGCGGCCAGTTCAAAATTCGCGGGGTTGGTCAGCTCGTTCATTTTATCCTCTATTCCTTTGGCCGTTTGTCCGGCGTGTCCTTAGTTATTTCGCTTTTGTCGTTATTGGGTGCGGGTATCGGTTACGGTCGCGACATACTGGATTTCGTCGGGCATTTGTTCGTCCGGCGTTTCGCCCCGAAAGGTGGCGAGGCCGAGTTCATCCTGCAGACCGAGCAGCGCGAGGGATGTGTCGTGCATTTCGCGCACCGCGCCATAAACCTTGTTGCCCACGCCGATGTCGATGCCGCCCTCGACGATGTTCACGAAGGTGTTTCCTTCGGGTAATTCCTGGGGAATGATCAGAACGGGCCGTGCCTGTTCGTCGATGACAAGAAGCGCGCTATCAAACATCTGTTAAACCTTTTATGGCCATATAATGGGACAAGCTACGGCGCCCATCCTAGCGACAGGATATTAATATTTTCATAACGCTAATGCAAGAATTTATTAAGCTTTTTTTCAGTTTCTTACGCCTGACGGGCCAGGATTTCAAACAATCCCTGCCATTGGCTTAAAATCTTTTCTTTATCAAAGGCTTGGTTGTAAGTCGCGCGGCCTGCGCCGGCCAGTTTTTCGCGCAAATTCCGGTCTTCATATAGATGTGTGAGCGCCGCTGCCAGTGCCGGGACGTCGTCGATGGGCACGACAAGCGCGTTTTCACCGTCGCGGGCGTAATATGCGGGACCGGCGGTCGCGGTGGTAACCAGCGGGCGCGCGGCAGCCCATGCCTGCATGAAGGCGTTGCCGAAAGGTTCGTGGCGCGAAGGCAAGACGAAGGCGTCGCAGGCGGCCAGCAGGTTCCAGCGGTCCTCGCGCCAGCCAAGGAAGCGGACGCGCTCCGCCACGCCGAGGTCGCGGGAAAGGGTTTCCAGCTTTGCGCGCTCCGGCCCCTCGCCCGCGATCCACAGTACGGCGCGGGACGGCGTTCCGGCAAAGGCGCGCAGCAATGTGTCGATCGCCTTGTTCGGGTGCAGCCGCGCGAGGGTCAGGACGACAAAGGCGTCATCCGGCGTTTGCAAATCAACGCGCGGGACGGGTTCGGCCCGCGCCGGAATTTCCGCGAAATTCGGGATAAAGGCGATTTTTTCCGCCGGGATGCCCTGATCGGTCATCCAGCGGCCGATGTCGGGCGCGTTGACCACGAAACGGTCGACGCCGCGATAATATTTCAAGTCGTAATAACCGCCCAGCCGCGCGACCCAAGCTGTGCCCGTATTCCTGGGCAGTTTTTTCGCGGCGCGGTTCATCCAGCTTACAAGCACGGCGGGCCGGGTTTCGCGGATCAGTGCGCGCAGGGCCGGGGTGGTGCGGAAATCGAAGACACCACCAAAGGGCAGTTCGGTCAGCGTCACGCCAGCATCGCGCAAAAGCGCGTTGCGCGGATTGGGGCGGCATGCGGCGCGGACGTCGAACCCGGCGGCTTTTTGCGCGGCGACCAGTTCGACGAAGGCGTTTTCCGCGCCACCCGCGGCCGACCCGGCCATGATATGAAGAATCTTCATGATTGCCGATAAAAGCCGTAAACCCCTTGCGTGGCAACGCCTTTATGTGCTGTGCTTGTCGCATGTACAGGGGTTACATCCTTCAAAACAGCGCGGCCGTCTTCGCCGCATCCCTTCTTGACGCGCGAGCCGTCAGGCTACGCCGCGCCTGATCTCTCCCCTTCTTTCCGATTCCTGAAATCGTCACCGGCCCCACGCGCCGTCACGATTTTCCCAAACCCTTAACGCCACGGTTTTCATCATGTCCATCAAGCTGTCTTCCCGTTCCGACATTCCTGTTTTTCGCGTTCTCGATATCCTGCGCGCCGTTAACGAGCGTGTGGCGGCGGGCGAGGACATCGTGCATCTGGAGGCGGGGCAACCCTCGGTCGGCGCGCCGCAGGCCGCGCTTGATGCCGCCGCCGAAATTCTGCGCTCCGGCAATCTCGGCTATACCGAGGCCACGGGCATCCCCGCGCTCAAGCTGCGCATCGCCCAGCATTACGCCGACCGTTACGGCGTGCAGGTCGATCCCAAAAACGTGGTCATCACCGTCGGCGGATCGGGCGGGCTGATGCTTTCTTTCCTCGCCACGCTGGATGCGGGCGATCATGTGGCGATGGCGGCGCCGGCCTATCCCGCCTATCGCAACATCCTGACCGCGCTGGGGTGCAAGGCGCTCGAAATTCCCGCGACGCTGGAGGAAAATTATCAACCCACCATCGCCCGGCTGGAGGCGTTGCCGCATAAGCCGCAGGGCTTGATCATCGGCAACCCGTCCAACCCCACCGGCACGATGATCGGACGCGAGGATCTGGCGGCGCTGACGCATTGGTGCCAGTCGCACGGGGTACGCCTGTTCGCGGACGAGCTTTATCACGGCATTACCTATGGCGAACCGGCGGATACTGTTTTGCGTACCAGTCACGAGGCGATCAGCGTCAACAGCTTTTCCAAATATTTCGCGATGACCGGGTGGCGTATCGGGTGGCTGGTGCTGCCCGAAGACGTGGTCGACCGGGTCAAGCGCCTGTGCGAAAGCCTGTTCGTCGCGCCGCCGACTTTGGCGCAGCATGTCGCGCTTAAATGCTTCGACCATCTGGACGTGCTTGACGGCTATGTCGCGCGGTACAAGCGCAATCTGGAGATATTGAAACGCGAACTGCCCAAGGCGGGGATCACGCGCCTGTCGCATGTCGAGGGGGCGTTTTATCTGTATGCCGACATCTCGGATCTGACCGACGATTCCGAGGCGTTCTGCCGCGGGTTGCTCGATCAGGCGGGGGTTGCGGCCACGCCGGGGACGGATTTCGATCTTAAGCGCGGGCACCAGACGTTGCGCATCAGTTTCGCCGGATCGACCGAGGACATTGAAAAAGCCTGCGCGCGGATCCATGATTTCATGCGTGGATGGAACAGAAAGAGCGCGTGATGCAGTTTCTTGTCATTGCCCGGGACGGTGGGGACGCAGATGCGTTGAAGCGGCGGTTGGCCGTACGCGAACAGCATATTGCCTTGAGTAACGAAGCGATCAAACGCGGCGAACAACTGCTTGGCGCAGCTATGTTGAACGAGGATGGGGCAATGAAGGGTTCGGTCATGATCGTCGATTTTCCCGACCGGGCGACTTTGGATGCGTGGCTGCGTGTCGAGCCGTATGTAACCGGAAAAGTATGGCAGGACATCGAAATCATCCCGTGCAGAATCGGGCCGAGTTTCGAGTCTTTATTTGCAAAAAACTGAATTGCGGCGAAGGATAAAAAAGGCGCCCATGGGCGCCTTTGTTTTTGTGCCGGTTCCTGTGGATCAGGCCTTTTCGGTTTTGCGCGCGGGTTGCTGCACGGGCTGGCCAAGTGCCGGGTCGGCGGCGGTCATCGCCGGGCTTGCGAAATTTGTGATATCGACGGCGTCGCGCGGGCCCAGAAAATTGTCGTTGCCGAAAACAGGTTTATAGAATTTCGGCGTGGCGTTCGTGGTCATACGGCGGACTTTCGTTGATAGGTGATGAAATCGAAGGCGGGGTCGGAATCATTGTTGGTGCGCGCGGTTTCCGTCCATTCGTCCGGGGACAAAAGGGGAAACAACGCATCACCATTATAAACCCTGTGTATCAGGGTCAAGTAAACCCGTGTTGCAAACTGTAACGCCGCCGCATAGACCTGCGCGCCGCCGATGATCATGATTTCGGGCGGGTTTTCGGCCTGTGCCGTTTCGATGGCCTGTTCCAGCGTCGTGGCGGTTTTTACACCTTCCGCCGTCCATGCGGCATTGCGGGTGATGACGATATTGGTGCGACCGGGCAGGGGTTTGCCGATGGAATCATAGGTTTTGCGGCCCATGATCACCGGCTTGCCCATGGTTGTGGCCTTGAAATGCCTGAAATCTGCCGGAATATGCCAAAGCAGTTTATTGTCCGCGCCGATTACGCGGTTTTCGGCCATGGCCGCGATCAGGGCGATGGGCACCGGCATCAGACCGCGACCGCCGCCTTGATGTGGGGGTGCGATTCGTAACCCACCAGTTCAAAATCCTCGAATTTGAAGTCGAACAGGTTGGTGACGTGCGGGTTCAGGTGCATTTCGGGCAGGGGTTTGGGATCGCGCGAAAGCTGTTCCTTCGTCTGTTCGAGATGGTTGCTGTACAAATGCGCGTCGCCGAAGGTGTGCACGAAATCGCCGGGTTTGAGGCCGCAGACCTGCGCGATCATCATGGTCAGCAAGGCGTAGGAGGCGATGTTGAACGGCACGCCCAGGAAAATATCGGCGGAACGCTGGTATAGCTGGCAGGAGAGTTTGCCGTCCGCGACATAGAACTGGAACAGGCAGTGGCAGGGCGGCAGGGCCATCTGCTCGATCAGGGCCGGGTTCCAGGCGGAAACAATCAGGCGGCGGGAATCCGGGTTTTTTTTGATCATGTTCACCAGATTGGCGATCTGGTCGATATGCGCTCCGTCCGGCGCGGGCCACGAGCGCCATTGATAGCCGTAGACGGGTCCAAGGTCGCCGTTTTCATCGGCCCATTCGTCCCAGATGCGCACGCCGTTGTCCTTCAGGTATTTGATGTTCGTATCGCCAGCCAAAAACCACAGCAATTCGTGAATGATGGATTTGAGGTGCAGTTTCTTGGTCGTGACCAGCGGGAAGCCTTTCGAGAGGTCAAAGCGCATCTGATAGCCGAAAACCGAAAGTGTGCCGGTGCCGGTGCGGTCCTCTTTCTTCGCGCCGTTTTCCAGCACGTGGCGCATCAGGTCGAGATATTGTTTCATGGCGGGCGGCTCCGGATTGTTTCAGCGTGAACATTATTATAGGCAACCGCCGGCGGTGGCGTGACGAAACCTTCGCGCTCATCCCCATCTATATATTTGACATAATTATAAAGATGGGGTTTAATGGCGCCATGGCGCAACTGACCGACCAGTTTTTAAAACAGGCTTTCCCCGATATCGGGATGGGCGATGTGCTGCCCGAAAACGGCGCGGAGCAGACCATTCTGGTCGATATCAACGGCACGCTGATCGACGCCAACCACCGCCGCGGGCTTAATCTGGAGTTGTTTGAGTTCCTGACCGAAGCTGAAAAACGCGGATACAGGGTTTTGCTCCATTCCTCCAAGCCGGAGGAAAACATGTCCCTGGTGTTGCCGCTGGTGATGATGCGCAATACGCAATTCAAGGCGTTCGTGGAAACTCGCGATCCGGAATTCGAGCCCATCCTGCACAAGCAGGACACCAACAGCGCGGCCGCGTTCATGACCATCGACGACGAGCATGGCGGCGGGTATCTTTCCAGCGCGCCGCGCCAGTGGGGAGCCAACGACCGGCGCATGTATGCGACCATGGCGGCGTGGGGTGTACCCTTCGCCTATGATCCGCCGCCCGCCCCCCGGCCAGTCATGTAAAACCGGTCATGTAAAACCTCCTGTGTTTTCTTGAAAATCAGCGCATTTGTGGTATATTGAACATGCCGGGTTTCGATCCGGCTATGACGCTACACGCGGATGCGGAATAGGCCTAATGGACCCGGGGGCAGAGCCCGGCGGCTCCACCACAAGTCCCCCATATGTGGGGATTTTTGTGGGGCCGATTTAGGATCGACATGGGTAATAAAGGCGTTTTGCGGTGTCAGGAATGGTGTCCGCCTTTAAACGGGCCATACAAGTAGTTGCCAACGACAACTATGCTCCGGTTGCTCTCGCCGCCTAAGCGGTGCGAAAGACCACTCAGTAGAATCCCTTTGGCTTAGCCGCCTGAGGTGGGGTGCGGGCCGACCTAGCAACAGAACCGGCCCATTTTCTTTTTTGCGTCTTTTGTGCTGTTCCCCCTCCGTCAGCCGTTTCATTTTTCATACAAGAGTCAGGCGCTTCCAGACTCTTGCGCACAGCGATGTCCACACACGGGTATAGACGGGGGGGCGATTTATGATAACCTTTTAACGAATACCTTGCGTGATTCGTTTTACTCGCGCAGGGGTCACACACCATCCAGTCGGCCCGACCAAACACTTATGTCCAATACAGTCTCTCACAGCGTACTCGTCGTCGAGGATAATGATTTTGTCCGGATGCAGATCGTTCGATTTCTTACCGATGCGGGGCATCGATGCCTTGAGGCGTCGGGCGCCGATCAGGGCATCGAGCAGATGACGGAATCTGTCGACGTGATCATCGCCGACGTGCGCATGGAACCGGCGGACGGGTTTGAGTTCATTTCGGCCCTGCGCGCGCGCAATTTCCAGCAGCCGGTGATTCTGGTGACCGGCGACCAGAACCCGGACATCCTTGAAAAATCGTCGCGTTTCAAGGTCGCGACCATTTTGATGAAACCGGTGCAGAAAGACCGGCTTCTCGCGATGGTCGCGCGCGCGATCCAGATGCGACAACGATCGACGTGACGCGCATGGGAAAAGGCACAGGGATCAACGCACAAACGCATCTCCTTCGTACCGCCCTGATGGCGGCCGCGGCGGCATGCGGGCTTGTGCTTGCGTCCTGCGCGCCGATGCAGGCGCCCGATCCACGCGGCGTGTCGATTCCCGCGCCGACGCCGCCGGAAGAACGCCGCCACGCGCTCAACGAAACGCCGGACGGGGTGATGATCGTGCCGCTGGGCAAGGATGTGCTGGTGCCCGCGATGGACGAGGGCGACCCGCTGCCGAGCAAGGAGGTCGGGCCGTTCGAGCTGCGTTCGGAAAACCTGGCGGGCGCGCTGCAACTGATTTTGTCGGATTACGACATCCCGCTTGCGTTTGAAAGCGACAAGGGGATGAAGACCGGGATTACTGTGTCGAACCTTAAGGGTCCGCTCGACAAGGTGGTCGATAAGGTTTGTTCGCTGGCCAATATGTACTGCCTGTATGACGATGGCGTGCTGACCGTGAAGGAAAACCAGACCTTCACCGTTTCGTTGCCGCCACTGCCTGCCGATACAACCTATGATTCCATCGTTACGGGGCTCAAGGCGTTCACCGGGGCCGAAGGCACGGTCGATACCACCACGCGCACGATGATCTATACCGCGACCGAGCGGACCGCGAAAAAGGCCGAGCAGTATTTCGAGCGTCTGCGCAAATCGACCGCGATGATCGTGTATGAAACCTATATCTGGGAGGTCGGTCTGGACGGCGGCAATTCGGCGGGCATCCGCTGGAGCCAGCTGGGCGAGAAACTCGGCGCCTATAATATCGGTTTTTCGCTCGACCAGAACACGACGCTTTCGGATCTCGGTACGCCAATTTCGATCGGTCTGCCGACGCGCGGCGTGCTCAACCTCGCCACCGGGGACGTGTTGCGCTTCATTTCGACGCAAGGTTCGGTCAAGACGATTTCGCAGCCGCAACTGACCGTGCTTTCGGGGTCTGAGGCGGAATTGCGCGTCGCGGAGACCGAGGCCTATGTCGCCTCGCTGACCCGGACCGAAAACACCACCAACAATTCCGAAACCGTGTCGACGACCACGGGGCAGGTCGATACCGGCTTTACGCTCAAGATCGGATCGTCGTGGGATAACGGCACCGTTTACGGCGATATCGACATCGACTTGCAGCAATTGCTTGAATTCCAGGATTTCCCGGCGGGCACCGGCACACTGCGTTTGCCGAAAACCGCGGAACGTCAGCTTAAGACGCAGGTGCGCGTGCGTCCCGGGGACAGCGTGCTGATCGCGGGTCTGGTGCGCGAACGTCAGCAGTACGACAAATCGGGCCTCGGCATGAACAAGCCGATCCTGCCATTTTCACGCACCGGCACCACGTCGAATACCGAATTGGTGTTCCTGTTGCGGCCGCGCGTCATCGTCTATCAGCCGATCGAGGAAATCGAAAAAGACGCGAAGGAGCGCGCACTGCTTACGCTGGCCAACGCGCCGCTACCCAACGCGGTCCAGTATGAAGGGCCGGACGGCGTGCCGAGTTCCGTTCTTGCGCGCAAGGTCGTGGTGCCAAAGCCGTATAATCCCGATCCGTCGATCAAGGATGATGGCACGGTCGCCATCGACAACAAGGGCAAGGCGCTCGACACCGGTGCCAAGCCCGTGATCGCACCGGTATCGCCCGAACCCGTCGTGGTCGGCAAGGCGCCCAAACCATCGGGGCAGGCGAGCGACCTGCCGATGGGGACGTTGCCGAGCAATATGCTCGACCCCTCGCTGGGGGGCACGCCATGATCCGGATTCGCGCTTCATACATTCTGCTGCTGGCGGCGTTGCTGTGCGGGGCTTTCGCTCCGACTTCCGCGCGCGCGCAAAACGCATTCAGCGATCCGGGCATGGATGCCCAGCAAGGCACGGCGGGCGGGTTGGTCGCGGTCGATCCCAAGGTCGACGCGGGCACCATCGAGCCGGGCACCAATACCAGCATGATCGTGCAATTCCGCAACGATTCCGGGCAGGAAGTCGAATTCCGCGACGTCAAACTGTTCCCGTCGTCGAACGTGACCGCGCAGATGTTTTCCGATCAATGCTCGGCCGAGCCGCTGGCGACCGGCGCGCAGTGCGCGGTGGTGATGCAGGTCAAGGGGTTGCAATCCGGCCCGTTCCGGGTCGAGGTCCTGGCGCGGCATACCGGGCGTTCGCGTCTTGTCACCGCCTCGGTCAATGGCACGGTGCAGCAGGGCGCCGACAATCAGGTCAAGGCCAGCGACATCGAGATTACGCCATCCACCGTCGATTTCGGCCAGCTGCAGGACAGCCGCCCGATCATCCGTTCAGTCACGCTGCGCAACATCACGTCCGATGAAATCGCGGTCAACGATCTGTTCATCGACGCGCCTGAAGGGTCGGGCTTCTCGCTCAAGACCGATTGCAAAAGGCTTGAGGCCGGGGCGTCGTGCATCGCCTCGATCGTGTGGTCGCCGCTGACCCGCGGGCCGACATCCGGCGCGCTGGTGGTCCAGCATACGGGCGCGACCGGCGTCGCCACCGCCAACATCACCGGCACGTTCAGCCCGGCGACGACCGAGGCTGCGAAGAAATTCCCTGAACCCGTGCCGGGCAAGGGGTTGCTGGTCGCGTCGGAGGAGGAGATCAATTTCGGCGCGGACATCGCTTCGCAATCCTCGATCGCGGTCAGTTTGGTCAATATCGGCGATGCGCCGCTGACGCTGAGCAAGATCGAGCTTTCGGGTTCGGAGCAGGGTCTCAAAATTTTGCATGACGGCTGCATCGAGGGCATGACGCTGGAGCCGACCGAGGCCTGCCCCCTGACCATCAGCTGGCTTCCGACCAAAAGCGGTACGGTCATCGACGACGTCAAGATCTCCCATTCCGGCGCGCGCGGGGTTCTGGTGCTGCCGATCCGCGGCACGTCGACCGCCACCGTCAATGTCGACAGCAAGCCGATCGTGAGCGTGGTCGAAACCGTGGAAACACCGCAAGGCACCAAGGAAACAGTGGTGAAGCAGACCACGGTCGACAATTCGCCGCCGGTGCTGGACGGATATTCCATCACCTCGCTGGCGACGCGCGGCGCGATCATTTCCGGTCCCGGCGGATCGCGCATGGTGCGCGACGGCCAGACCATCCGGCTGGCGGGACGTGAATGGGTGGTTACTGTGACGCGTGACGGCGTTTCGATGACCAGCGGCAAGAACAAGGTACTTCTGGTGTTCGACCGGTCGCTCGCGGCGCCGGTCACGAGCTCGGGCAGCGACAGCGGCGCGGCCTCGACGGGGACGACGACAACCACGACCACGACGCAGTAACGGACGTACGACGCCATGGGCGAAAGCGAAGGCAGGCAGGCCGAAAAGGCCAGCGAAAAAACCATCCGGCAGCGCCGCACCGGCGAGGGGCGCGAGCGTTATCTGGACATGGTGACGCGCGAGCGGCAGATGCTGATGCAGCAGGGCATCAGCCGGTCCACCGAACAATTGCTGGACGCCGCCGGCGCGCTGAACCTGACGCAGGAAGAAACGCAGGCGCGGGCCAAGGACACGGCGACGGGCGACCAGTTGCGTTCGATTTTGCCGGTGCAGGCATGGCTGCCCTTGTCGATCCACCTGATCGGGCTTGATCGCGGCATGCTCAAGGTCGCGCCTCTGCACGACATGAACGAACGGCAGAAGGAAACGCTGGTTTCGGTCGTGCGCCGCACAGGGTTCCGGGTCGAAAGCCTTGAGACGGAAATCTGGGACCGGGCGGAGTTGATCGAAACGCTGCGCACGGTGCACGATCTTTCGGCCGACCGCTGCGAAAAGACGTTGGCGGAATGGCTTTCCGACATCGACAACGGGTTGATGCTCAACCAGTTTCTGCGCGACATGCTGGCCGAGGCGTTGCAGATGCGCGCATCGGATATCCATCTGGTGCAGGACAACAACCCCGATGCGCCGAACTGGATCAAATACCGTATCGACGGCGATCTTATGCCGATGCATCTTTTGCCCGCCGATGCGATGGCGCGTCTGACCACGCTGCTCAAGCGCGACGCGGGGCTCAATTTCGGCGACCGGACGACGCCCAAGGACGGGCGTTTCGGGTTTGTGTGGCAGGCGCGCCAGATCGACGTCCGTGTCGCGGCGGGGCCGCAGGGGCAGGACGGCGAGAAGCTGACCTTGCGTTTGCTTGACCGCGCCGGGCTTAAAGGATTCGAGGAACTGTTCCGTCGCCACGGCGAAGTTTCGGATTATCTGGAAAAACTGCTTTCGCCGGAAATCAAGGGTGGCGGCGGGTTGATCCTTTTGTCCGGTCCCACCGGGTCGGGCAAGACCACGACCCTTTACGCCTGCGTCCAGCAGATCGACCGGCGGCGGCGCCACGTGCTGACCATCGAGGATCCGATCGAATACGAGCTGCGCTATGCCACACAATGGCAGGTGCGCCCCGGCATGCGGGGCGGGGAATTCGCCGACCTGATCCGCGCATCGATGCGTCACGACCCGGATTACATCATCATCGGCGAGATGCGGGACGGCGAAACGGTCGAAACCGCCTTGCGTGCGACCGAATCCGGCCACACCGTGATTTCGACCATTCACGCCGACACGGCGTTGCAGACTTTCGAGCGTCTGCGCTCCCTGATGCCGCACGAGCGCGAACGGGCATCGACCTATACGTTGGCGCAGCAGGTCAAGGCTGTCCTGAACCAGCGTCTGGTCAAAACCCTGTGTCAGGGATGCGCCCACAAGACGCGCGCGGACGAATTGCTGAGCGAGGTCGAGCTTGCTCGTTTGGGTCTTGCCGGCAATACCGGGGTGGCCAAGCACAATCAGGCGGGGTGCGATCTGTGCAACCGCACAGGCATCCTTGGCCGGACGTTGCTTTTGGATGCGCTTTTGATTACCGCGCCGGTCAGCGAACGCAACGGTGTTTACAAATCGTTAAGACAAAACGTGAATGATGTGCTGGACGAACCGGGCGTGATTTTCCGCTCGCGCCGCGAAGGCGTGATCGAATTGATGACCAGCGGTCTGGTCGATCCGCGCGCGGGCATCCTGTATATCGACGAATAATCCGCGCGCGATTGAAAAACCGGGCCGGGGTTTTGAAGGAAACAGGACATGCAGCAATGGCTGGCTGAAGTCGCGTACGAGACACGTTCGGGCACCAAGCGTGTCACCGAAGCCTATTTCCTGCCCACTTTGGCCGATGTGCGGCGCGAGATCACCAAAAAGGGCGCGTTCCCGCTTTCCATCCGTCCTTACCAGCGCAGCCCGATGGAGCGGATGCTGGCGCGGTCGAGCTGGTGGCAGGTGCAGCTTTTGCGCGGCATCCAGTTCCGCGCGGGCATGACCAGCCCCGGCGTCGCGCTGTGGAAGATGATCAGCGCCGAAACCAATCCGCGCCGCCAGAACATCCTTGCCCCCGCGCGCGAGGCGCTTTCGCAAGGTCTGGGCGTGATGGACGCGCTTAAATCGCTGAACATCTTCGAGCACAACACGCTGGCCATCCTTGCCGCGTCGGAAAAGGCGAACAAGCTTTCGGAAGGGATACCCTACGCGATCGAGTCGATCACGCAAAAACGGCGTAATTCGGCCAAGATCAAGGGGACCATGGCGTGGCTTGGCTTCGACGTGTTTTCGATCCTGCAGGGTATGATCTGGGGCAAAGACATGGTGTTGGGCTATTTCCATGGCCATGCGCCCAAGGACCCGTCCAAACTAGAGGAATTCAACCGCGTCGTTCACAATCTGGAATTGACCTGGAACGCGCTGATCGTCATCGCCATCGGCATGGCCGCGTTCATGATCTGGTGCTTGCTGTCTTTTTGGTACAACCGCGGCAAAACCGACTTTCCGACCGCGCGCATCGTGCGCAAAATCCCGCTGATCGGGGCTTACATGCGTGATCTGGGCTTCGCCGATTCGATGTCGGCGGGCGCAAGGATGATTCGCGGCAACGTGCCGATCGGTGAAACCTTCAAGCAGGCATCGCAGGCGACGTCGATGCCTGATGTCACGCAGTACTGGCTGACCTGTTACGAGGAATTGCAGCGCGGCGTCAGTCTGGGCATCGCCCTTGACCGCGAACCGCTTTCAAGAGGCGAGCGTCTGGAACTCGCCACCTTGTCCGACCTGGCTCAAGTGGCTACAATCATGGAGTCCATCGCGGAAATGCGGACGGAGGCGGCCAAAACCAAGCACAGCTTGATCGTCTGGCTGGCTTTCGGCCTGACCGCGCTTTACCTGTTGCTGGCATTCGGTTCGGCGATTTTCGCGCTGACCGTCATGAACATGTCGATGGACAGCATGGTCAGTGACCTGATGGGGACGTGATGAGCGATAGCGTTGCAGCTGTTGATGCCGGTGCGCCGGCCCAAAGGCCGAACAAGCCTTCCATGCTTGACCGGGCGGCGGGCGATACCGCTCGTGTACCTGCAACGTTGACGCCGGTGTTGCCGCACGAGCTGGTCGCCGGGTCGGTGCCCGCCGTGATCGGGCTTGAAGAAAGCGCGGTGTGGAATGCCGCCGTGCAGGCCTGCGGGACCGAGCGCGTGCATTATGTGTTCACGGTCGAATCCGGGCGGTGCTGGTATCTGGCGGTGCCGTCCGCGGCGTTGGCGTCGGATCCGGATTCGTGGTGCCCTTTGGCCGCGGCCCTGCCGGGCAATTCGGAATACTGGGATAAGGAAACCGTCTATCTTTACGAGCATGAGGGGCAGGCGGGCGCCCTGCGCTGGGACCCGGAAACGGGGCGGATGCAGCTGTTTTTAGGCCCATCGCGGACGATCCTGCCGCGGGTCCAATCGCTGGACGCCAATTTCGTGACCATCAATCCGCTGATGGCCCAGCTGGTGCCGTGGCGCAACAAGGATCTGCGCACCGACCAGCTGTCGCGCGCGGCCGGCCGGATCCTTTTATACAGCGGGTTGAGCGTGACGCTGATCGCGTTGGCACTGATGATCGTGACCTATCTGGCGGCGGCTTTGTTGCAACCGCAGCTTGAAAACGCGCGTTCGAAGGTCGATACCGCCACCAACAACCTGATGACCAACGCCTCGACCGCGCTGGAATCCGATGTTTTCAAGCATTTCAACCGGATACAGGAGCTTCTGGACGCGCTGTACGGCCTTAAGGGCACGCTGGTGCGGTATGAAGTCAAGCAAGACGGTTCCGTGGAATGGGAGGCGCTGGTGCCCCCCGCCTATACGGCCGGATCGTCGGAAGCGCTGCGTGGGTCTGCCCCCGTTGGCGGGGTCGAAAAAGACGGGCGTGTTCGCATCCGCGGCACGCAATAAGGCGGTTTTAATCTTCACAAGATTATGATTATAGGGGACAATATGCGCTGACTCCCCCGGTGCCCGGAGGCCCGATTCGCTTGAAATTCGATAAAGATACCATCAAACGCTATCTCTCGCCCAATGCGTACAAGGATCTTGACGTATTCCTTGAGCAATTGCCGATGCGCGCGGGACAGGGCATCATCATCGCCGGAGTCGCGGCGTGGCTGGCGGCCGGGTGTTGCGTCGTCTACGTCACCATGCAGGCCAGCAACATCCTGCATCTGCGTGCCGATATCCTGAAGGCCGAAAGCCTGACTCCCACCGTGCCCGTGATCACCAAGGTGCCGGTTCCGGGCACGGAGGTGGAGGATTTCACCAAAAAACTTTCCGACCTGTATCCGCAAATCAATTTCGTCGGTCAGGCCAACCGGATCGAGATGCGCAGCGCCGATACCGCGAAATATGGCGCGTTCCGCGAGGCAGTCGGCCATGCGTTCAACGGCGGGCGCGGCTGGCGTCTGCAGGTCGAGTCCTTATGCGTCGGACGCGAGTGCAAAAACAATCTGGGGCTTTTCGGGGCGTTTAGCGTTAACCGTTTGCGGGTGGACAAACCCGCCGGGTAAGGGCCTAATGGAAGTAATGGATTCAGTGGGTGCGGTTTTTCCGCCCCGGACAACACAAAGGAGCGTTAAACAATGGTAAAACACAGACAACAAAGCGGGAACGTGCTGTTCCTGATCCTGATCGCGGTGGCGCTGTTCGCGGCGCTGTCCTATGCGGTCACGCAATCTTCGCGATCGGGTTCTGATGCTTCCAAGGAAACCAACGTGATCAACACCGCGTCGCTTACTCAGTATCCGAATTCGGTGCGGACGGCGGTATTGCGCCTGATCATTTCGGGCATCGATCCGCTGGACATCTATTTCAACCGGCCGGACGAATTCTCTGGCGTCGGTAATACTTTCTTCGTCGGCAAAGAATCGCGCGGCGTCTTCCACCCGCAGGGCGGGGGCGCGGCGTATCAGCAGATTCCGGCCAACCTGACATCGGGTGGTACACCGATCGACTGGAAGTTCAACGCGGATTTCGAAATTCCGCTTCTGGGTCTGTCCCAGACCGGATCGGGCAGCGGCAACGAGCTGATCGCCTTCGGCGACGGCATCACGCAAAGCATCTGCGCGCGCGTGAACAAGGAGCTTCACTCGGACGAGACGATCCCGGTCATCAATACCGCGCTGACCATCAGCAACAACCGGACGGCCACGACCGCCGCGCCGACAAACCCGACGACCGAGACCGCGGTTCTGACCTCGGATACGCCGGCGTCGCCCAACTGGTTCTCGAACAAGGCGTTCGGCTGCTTCCAGAACGGGTCGAGCGGCAGTTACGTGTTCTATTACGTGATGGCCGAGCGGTAAGGTTATCCGCCATCTTTTCCTTTTCGACAGGCCCGGCTTCGGGCCTGTCTTTTTTTCGCCGGGTTTGTCTGTCATGATCATATGGGCATTAGCGGGGAGATTCGCATGAACAGGCACGGTTCGCAGCGCGGCAGCGCGCTGATCTACATTCTGATCGCGATCGCGCTGATCGCGGCGCTGACGGCGGTGTTCATGCAGCCCGCCTCGCAGCAGGCGCAAACCCAGAACAGTTTCAAGCTGGCGGCGGAGCTGAACGGGCAGGTGCAGTTGATCCGCGCCGCAATTCAGGATTGCATCTTGCAATACCCGGAAGGCGACAATCACATCAACGTCGTCGGGTATCACGCCAATTATCCGCTTGAGCCGGATTCATCCTATTTGCCCAGCGGTTACGCCGCGTCCGACAAATCGGTGGCAGGGCTGCGCTGTCCCGGCAACAATCCGGGCGGCGCCAACACCGATCAGCACCAACCGATGTTCGGCGGCGATACAGGCCGGTTCATGCCTGCGACGCCTGCGCTATTCACGCCATGGATTTATCGCAACGGCACCAACATGACCATCGACGGCCAGAACGTGACGGGCGTGTTCTTCCAGATTTCGACCACCGCGACCGACCCCTATCTGGCCGAGGCAATGCAGAAGGTCGACGAGCAATTCACCCAGTGCGAGTCGGATTATATCGAAGGCGATGGCACGAATGGCTGTACCAACGGGTCGAAATGCCTGCGTATCTGGATCAAACGCGTGGCGCCGTCCTGTCCATAAAATTCAATTATTTTAACAGGTTGTGAAATGTTTTCCCCGCAGATGCGGGGCTTAACCATTTTTTTGTGTCATGGTCCCTGTCCTGGGCGTAGCGTGAACCCGTTCTGGTAATTGATAACCAGTCATGGGAGGGGCAAATGGCCATTGGCGCTATCACTTCCATCCTGCCGGGCGCTTCCGCTTCGCTGCAGAATGTTTCGACCACATCGTCGACGGGGAATTCGACTGTCGCGTCGACCACGATTGTCAGTCAGACTTCGACCACCAGTGTCACTGGTCAGGTGACGACCGTCACGGTCTATGCCGATGGCAGAATCAAGACCACGGTATCGGAGGGCGATAGCGTCGTCCTGTCTTCGACCAAGCATCCGTACGCGGCTTAGCGGAATTTCTTATCAGGCGTATTGCTTGAGAAGCCTTGCGGCTTCCTCGCGCACGCGGGCGAATTCCTGTTCGATCGCGGGGACCAGTGGCGCGCTTTTCGCCAGATCCTTGGCGTCGTCCTGAAGCTTGGCGGCGATATCGCCCAAAACCATGCAACAAGCCGAACGTGCCGCGCCTTTCAGGCTGTGCGCCGCTTCCTCAAGGTCGTGGGCATTGCCGGAATCATAGGCGGCACGGATGCGGGCGACCACGGGTTCGGTCATGTCGCAGAACATACCCACCATTTCCAGCGTACCGGCATCGACGCTGCCCATCTGCGCGGCCATGGCCTCAAGGTCGATAGCCGGGCCCGTGTCGGCGTTGGCGGCGGGCGCGGACGGTTCCGCCGCTGCGGGTTCTGGATCCGGGGTTTTCATCGCTTCGGACGCGGCGATGCCCTGATTTTCCGAGATCAGGCCCCAGCGCACCAGCAGGTGGCGTAATTGGCCCAGACTTACGGGTTTAAGCAGGCATTCGTCGAAGCCTTCCTTGAGATAGATCTGGCGTTGCGCCATCTGGACGTCCGCAGTCAGCACGATCACCGGCAGACGTGGGCGCGACGGGTCCGCCTCTTCCTGTTCGCGGATCGCGCGCACCAGCATGTAGCCGTCCATTTCCGGCATGTGCAGATCGGTGAAAAGGATGCCGTATGCGCCGGTCTTGAGTTTTTCCAGCGCTTCCGCCCCGTTGATCACGAAATCGACCTCCGCCCCGCCCAGCGATTCGATCTGCTTTTGCAGGATGTTGCGCACGATGTCGGTGTCCTCGGCGATCAGCAGGCGGCGCGGTCCGGTCAGCATTTCCGAGCCGCGGCGCGCGTTGTCCTTGACCGCTTCGCCAAGGCCGAGGCGGCTGGCCGGTTTGGAAAGATAGGTCGCGCCCAGCATCCTGATCTGGTGCTGCAACGCGTAGTCATCGTGGACCGTGTACATGACAAGGCCGGTCGACGGGCGCAGGTCGTTGATTTCGCGCATCAGCTCCAGCCCGTTGCCGTCGGGCAAGCCGTGGTCGATGACCGCGACGTCGAACGGGCGGCGTTTGATGAGGTCGAGACCCTCTTGATAGAATGAACATGCCTCGACATCCGCGCCCATGGATTTGAGGGAGGAGACGATTTCCTTGCGTCCTTGTGGATGATCCTCGACCACCAGCACGGCCAGACCGTCGAGCTTGGGCAGGCTGACGGTGTTGTCGGAGGTGTGGATGGCAAGTGTCGGGATCTCGAACCAGAAGGTCGATCCCTTGCCGATTTCGGAATAAACGCCGATCTCGCCGCCCATCAGGGTCACGAGTTTTTTGCAGATGGACAGGCCAAGGCCGGTGCCGCCGAATTTTCGCGTGGTGCTGCTGTCGGCCTGGGTGAAGGACTGGAACAGGCGCGCGCAGGTTTCCTCGCTCATGCCCATGCCGGTGTCGACCACTTCAAAGCGAATGACGATACCGTCGGGGTCGACGGGCTTGACGTGCTTCGCGTTCGTGGTGACGCGCAGCGTCACCGAGCCTTCCTTGGTGAATTTGAGCGAGTTGCTCATGAAGTTGATCAGGATTTGGCGCAGGCGCTTGGGGTCGCCCTTGATGACGAAGGGGACGCCCTGTTCGATATCGTCGAGCAGCGCGACATTGCCGTGGCGCTTGACCGAAAGCGCCTCGACCGTGCCGCGCGCGAGCATGCGCACCGGCACCTCGAACTGGTCGAGTTCCATTTTGTCGGCGTCGAGTTTGGCGAGATCAAGGACGTCGTCGAGAATTTCAAGCAGGCCGGAGGCCGAAGCCTTGGCGGTGTTGATCATCTCCTCCATCGCGGGGGAGAGTTTTTCCTGTCCGATCAACTCCAGAAAACCGAACACCGCCTGCATGGGGGTGCGGATCTCGTGGCTCATGGTCGCGAGCAGGTTGGATTTCATCTCCGCCGCGCGTTCGGAGGCGCGGATCGCTTCGAGAAGTTTTTCCTCGTACATCTTGGTCGTGGTGGTGTCGAGGAACCACAGGGCGTAGGACGGCACGCCCTTGTAGGTCAGAAGCTCGCCCTTGACCCGCATCCAGCGGTCCTGCTTGATTTCCGCGATATGGACCGCGATTTCGTGCTCGAAGGACCGGGGATGGTTGTACAGCGCCATCTCGATTTCCGGTCCGAAGAATTCGGCCAGAAGCTGGTTTTTGACGATTCCGCGAAAGCCGATCAGCGGTCCGAAGGCCGGGTTGGCATAGGTGATCGAATAATCCCGGCCGTTGACCAGACAGAAGCCGAAGGGCGCGGTGTCGATCACCGAGAGGAAATCAGCCTGCAGGCCCTGAATCATTGGTGTTCGACCTTTTTAACCATAATGGACGTCATGGACGCTGTTGATTCTATCTGATTTTCGGCATCGCCCCAAGATACCTGCAAAATATGAAAATTTTTTAAATTCAAAAGGATGGACGCTAAAACCCGGGCGTGGTCTTATGACTTTTCAAAGACGTTTTTTTGGAGATTTGCATGGGTTTGAAGGTAGCTGTTGTCGGGGCCACGGGCGCGGTCGGGCGTGAGATGCTGGCGACGCTGGCGGCGCGGCAATTTCCGGCGGATACGGTGGTGGCGCTGGCCTCCCGTCAGTCGGCGGGGCGCGAGGTGTCGTTCGGGGACGACAAGGTTTTGAAGGTCGAGGCGCTGGACGGGTATGATTTTCGTGGCACCGACATCGTCCTGTCCTCGCCTGGCGGAAAGGTGTCGGCGGAATTCGCGCCGCTGGCGGCGCAGGCAGGGGCGGTGGTCATCGACAATACTTCGCATTTTCGCATGGATCCGGACGTGCCGCTGGTGGTGCCCGAGGTCAATCCGGAGGCGATCGCGGATTATAAAAAGCGCAATATCATCGCCAATCCCAATTGTTCGACCATCCAGATGGTGGTCGCGCTCAAGCCGCTGCACGATATCGCGACGCTCAAACGCGTGGTGGTCGCGACCTATCAATCGACGTCGGGCGCGGGCAAGGACGGGATGGACGAATTGTTCGAGCAGTCGCGCAAATTCTTCGTTTCCGACGCGGTGAAGCCGGAAATCTTCCAAAAGCAGATCGCCTTCAACGTCATTCCGCAGATCGACGTGTTCATGGACGACGGCAGCACCAAGGAAGAATGGAAGATGATGGTGGAAACCAAAAAGATCATGGGTACCGACATCAAGGTATCCGCGTCCTGCGTACGGGTGCCGGTCTTTATCGGTCATGCTGAGGCGGTGCACGCCGAATTCGCGGACGAAATGACGCCGAAAATCGCGCGTGCGGCCTGGAAAAAGGCGCCCGGCATCACGGTGATCGAGCGCGAAAGCGAGATGGAATACGTGACGCCCGCCGAAATCGCGGGCGAAGACGACGTGTTCATCAGCCGTATCCGGCAGGATATCAGCGTCGATAACGGGCTGGCTTTCTGGTGCGTCGCGGATAACGTACGCAAGGGCGCGGCGCTTAACGCCGTCCAGATCGCGGAGATCCTTGCGCAAAAATATCTTTGATTGTCGCGTAAGGATATGGCGCGATTTCGCAACTGCGAAGTCGCATGGGCGCAAAGTTTCCGAAACAAAAAGTACAAGTTCAGCTTTTTGCCTGAAGTTTGGAAAAAATAAAGAATTCTTGATTCCGGTGCGGCAGTTTGTCTAAGGTTTGCGTCCGTAGAACCGGTATAGGATTGATTCGACCATGACCGTTCCGTTCCCGCTTCCCGATATTACTTTGACTGCCGTACGCGCCGCTCAGGTGCGGGATGTGCTGCGCCAGATGACCGGAATGCTGGAAAAAACGCATGCGGTCGATTCCGCGGCGATGGCCCAGTTGCTGATGGACGCGGAAACCACTGGCGGGTCTGCGATCGGCGACGGGATCGCCGTGATCAGCGCGCGGGTGCCGGTTGATGTCGCGCCGCGCCGCCTGTGCGCTTTCGCGCGGCTGGAACGTCCGCTGGCGTTTCGTGGGGTTGAAACCCATCCCTGCGACATTGTCTATATGATGGTGACGCCGGAGCACGAGGCGCAGGCGCATCTGCGCGATCTTTCGGCGATCATCCGCGCCTTACGCGATCGTGATTTCGTGGCCCGGCTGCGCGAGGCCGACACGCCGGAGCGCGTCGCCAATCTGTTTCGCGCGCGCGACATGGCGCTTACCCGCGCGGCCTGATTTTTTGTAATTTGCCTTTTTAAAGCCTACTGCACCATCACCGGCAGCAGATCGCGTTCGCGCGCGGCCAGCGCGGCCAGATCCTCACTGGCCTCCAGCCCCAGCTTTGTGCCATCGGCACCGTGCAGGGCATAGGCGGGAATGCCGCCCATGTCGATGCGCCGGACATAGGCGACCAAAGGCACGCCAAGGGCCTGGAATTCGGATGCGTTCATGGTGCGGATCATATCGGCGGCGTTGTGCGGCGCGGTGATGCGGTTCATGACTGTCTTCCTTCCACCTCGATGATCTTTTCGGCCGGTTTGGCCGTTTTCGTACCTGCCTTCTGGATCCGGATTTTCTGGACCTGGCTTTCCGGCACGATGCGGCGCAGGTCGATATGGAGCAGGCCGTTGTCCAGCGTCGCTTCGCCGATTTCGATTCCGTCGGCCAGTACAAAAGCGCGCTGGAACTGGCGGGCGGCGATGCCGCGATGCAGGAAGATTCGCGCCGGTTCTTCCGTCTGTCTGCCGCGAATCGTCAACTGGTTGTTGTCGATCTCGACGTCGAGATCGTCCATCGAAAACCCGGCGACCGCCAGCGTGATGCGCAGGCCGTTTTCGCCGATTTGTTCGATGTTATAGGGCGGGTATCCGTCGCCGCCGGATTTCTTCAACCGGTCGAGCGAGCGTTCAAAATGCTCAAAGCCCAAAAAAAGCGGGGAATCAAAAAGTGTCAGGCGCGTCATTTTCTTGTCCTTTGCAAAGAAGCGACAAATTCATGCCGTTTCGTCATCGTTCGATGACGAAAGCATTCAGACGCAACGCAGGCTTCGCGCTATCGCGCGGGCTTGCAGTCGCAATCCTCATACCGATTTTTATCAAGAAATAAAAACCGGTATCACCGGCCCGATGGCACCGGCAGGGGGAGTATATAGGATTATAATCTTGAAGGGCGAGTCTATTTTTTGCTGAAAACCCGGTCGCAATAACCGCAGGTCACGGTGTCCGCGCTATCAAAGCTGTAATAGACGCGCGGGTGGCCAAGTGCGCCGTTGCCGCCATCGCAGGCGACTTCGTCGGCGCCTTTGGGGACCTGGATGTGGGTCGGTGCGGTTTTGGGGGCGGCGGTCATGGCGAGGGTTAACGCTTTGCTTACGGGTTACGGGCTATACATTGAGGGTAACCTGCCCTGTTTTCAAGGCTTTTTGGTCATGTCCGTTCCGTCATCCGCATCCTTGCCCTTGCCCGTTTTTACGGATAACCCCGTGGCGTTGGCGCAGGCTGGCCGGTATGCCGAAATCTGCGTCGATGCCGCGCGCGTGCTGGCGGACTGGCGGCGCAGCTTGTTCGCACACGAACTTTTGGACGCGGACGGCCGCGTCAAGGGCGACGAAGACCTGTCGGAAACGCGTCTTGAAAAACGCGAAGCGGCGCGCGCAAGGCTGCGTTCCGGCGCGGCGCTGGAAAAGCCAATCCTAGGCATCGGTATATTCGACAATGTCGAGATCGGCGCGGGGTCGGATGTGTTGGCGTTGCTGGTGCTGGAAGGGTGCACCGCGGTGCCCGTCCATGTCCGCAGCGGGCAGGTTTCCGACTTCAAGGCGTTTGTGGTTTGAAAAACCCCGCCGCATCGGGTTTACTCCCGATCATGGATACGACACATACGCTGAAGCTCACCAATTCCCTCGGCCGCCGCAAACAGGTCTTCGAGCCGCTTGATCCCGCGCGCATCGGCGTCTATGTCTGCGGCCCCACGGTCTATAACTACGCGCATATCGGCAATGCGCGGCCCGCGGTGGTGTTCGACGTGCTGCGACGGATTTTGACCTTGTTGTACGGGCGGGTCGAATATGTTTCGAACATTACCGACATCGACGACAAGATCATGGCCGCGGCGCAGGAAACGGGCCAGCCGATCGATGCGATCACGCGCAAATACACCGATATCTATAACGCCGACATGGCTGCGTTGGGCGTACTTGCGCCGGATCGCCAGCCGCGCGCCACAGACACGATCCCGGAGATGATCGCGTTGATCGAAAGCCTTGTCGCGCGCGGGCACGCCTATGAAGCAACAGGTCATGTGCTGTTCCACGTGCCGTCGTTTCCGGATTATGGGCGCCTGTCCGGGCGCAATCGCGACGAGCAGATCGCGGGCGCGCGGGTCGATGTCGCGCCCTATAAAAAGGATCCCGCCGATTTCGTTTTGTGGAAGCCGTCTTCCGACGACCAGCCGGGTTGGGAAAGCCCGTGGGGACGCGGCAGGCCGGGCTGGCATATCGAATGCTCGGCGATGGCGGAAAAATTCCTGGGCCGCGATTTCGACATTCACGGCGGCGGGCTGGACCTGACCTTTCCGCACCATGAAAACGAAATCGCGCAAAGCGTATGCGCGCACGACGATACAGGTTTCGCGCGGGTGTGGCTGCATAACGGGTTTTTGGCGGTCGAGGGCGAAAAAATGTCGAAGTCGATCGGCAACGTGCTGCTGGTCCACGATTTGATCGCGCACGCGCCGGGCGAGGCGATTCGCTTTGCGCTTCTGGCCACGCATTACCGCCAGCCCTTCGACTGGACGCAGGCGGGGCTGGAGGAAGCGGTCCGCACGCTTTCGCGTTTTTACGCGGTCATCGAGGCTGCGGGGCAGGCGGCGGAAGGCGGCAAACCGGACGCGGCCTTTATCGACGCGTTGTGTGACGATCTGAACACGCCGCTGGCCATCGCGCGGCTGCATGCGCTGGCCAAGGCCGGGGACGGCGCGGCTTTGCGCGCGTCGGCGCAGATCATGGGGTTGCTTGCCGAGACACCGGCGGAGTGGCGCGCGGCGCTTGAACGTACGGGGCGCGTGCGCCGCGTCGATGCGCAGGCGGTCGAGAAACTGGTGGCCGAACGCAACGCCGCGCGGGCCGCGAAAAACTGGGCGGAATCGGACCGGTTGCGTGACGTGCTGGCCGCGATGGGCGTGACGCTCAAGGACGGGCCGGGCGGTACGGAATGGTATGCTGAATAGGCTACAGGCGGATGCCTGTGACCTGCCAGTTTACGCCGTGACGGGTAAGCAAGGCTGCGGGTTTGCCTTCAGGGCTGGTCAGCACGAACTGATCCGTTGAAATCCAGTGGCCGTCGCGCAGCACGCGTTTCCATGAATCGCTGATGCCCAGCGCCTCGCGCGGCTGGCGGTCCTTGAGAACGGCGACCATCGTATCCGGGGTGACCAGCGACCCCGCCGCCGCGCCCGCCAAGTTGCCGATCATTTTTCCAAGCCCGCCGCCTTCGGCCTGTCCGCGCGCGGCCAGATCGCGTTGAAGATAGGCCTGTACCGCCTGCACGTCGACATAGGTGGCGACGGCCTTCGGGTTTTCATCCTCCAGCGCGGCGGCAAGGCGCGTGACGGTGTAGTAGGGCGACAGGAAAAGGGCCAGTGCGACAAGCACGGTGAGAGCGATGATGGTCTTGAGCATGTCGTGAATTTAGGGCGTGCGCGGCGCGGAATCAACCAGCGCCCAGCGCTTTGGATTCTGTTCGCTTTGAATCATCACATAATCAAAGAGTTCGGCTGCGCGCGTCCACGGCACAGCAAAGCGCATTTCGTTGTCGAGGATATAATCGCCTTGCGCGGTGCGTGCGGTCAATACGGCGTGGGTCGTGCGGTCGGCGAAGTCGGCCTGTTTCAGACGCACGATCGTTATCAGCAGTGATTCCTCAGGCCAACCCAGGTCCATCAGGCGGCGGCGCTTTTCGATCACGATGTCCTCGCAATCACCGATATTGTCTTGCGGATAATCCCAGTGATCGACGAGGTCGGAGTTAAAGAAAATGTCCTCGTTGACCTCGCGGTTGACGTCGTTGAGTTCGCGCATCCGCCGCGTGGTCAGTTGCGGGCGGGCATAGGATGGCGCGGCGGGCAGGCAATCCTCGGGGTGGCGGCGGCAGAAATCGAGAAAGCCAGCGGGCGCGCTTACGCTGGCGCCCATGGGGATCATGCCTACGGGGCGGTCCCATGGGTCGGTTGGCTGCATGGCATGCGTGACGCTATACGGCACAAGTGATGCCAGCATGCCCAGTGATACAAGTATGTGCCTGAATTGATGTTTCCAGAACATTGGTATTCTTTAATTTATGTTATGGCATTTGTCCATTCCATAATTCAAATCAGGGCTTTTAGCGGGTAAAAAAAACAGCGGAATGGAAACCATTCCGCTGTCCGTGTTGGGTTCAGGCCGGTTCAGGCGGCGCGGGTCGAAGAGGCCCCTTCGGTCATCGAGGGGTCGACCCAACCGATATGCCCGTCGGGTCTGCGGTAGACAACGTTCAGCCCACCGGATTTGGCGTTCTTGAACAGCATGAAATCCTGATCGGCCAGATCCATGCGCATCACCGCCTCGGAAACGCTGAGCGCGGGAATCTGGGTCGTGGTTTCGGCGATGATTACGTGGTCTTCGCTGCCCGATAGCTGTTGCGGCTCGTTCATCTGGGCGGTTTGTTCGTTTTCCTCCAGATCCGCCTCGTCGGTTTGGAGGGTGTAGTCGCGCGCTTGCAGATAGGCGCTTTCCGGTGTCTTTTCCAGCCGCTCATGGTGGTCGCGCAGGCGCGTCTTGTAACGGCGCAACTGCTTGCCCACGCGTTCAAGCGCGTCATCGAAGGCGGCATAGGCATCGGCATTTTCCGATGTCGCCTGCACCTTGATGTCGTGACCGACATGGAAAGTTACGGCAGAGCGGAAAAGATAGTGCCCTTCGCGGCTGAAAAAGACGGTCGCGGTCGTGACGCGGTTGAAATACTTGGATTTCAGATTTTCCATCTTTTCTTCGATATGGGCGCGTAAAGCTTCGCCGACATCCACGTGTTGGCCTTTGACGGACAGATTCATGGATTGCACTCCTGAATTTTTGTTTATGGGACAAGGGGCAATATAGCCGGTTTAGACATGGGCCTGAAGCCCCCTTATTTCAAGTCTGGTCTTTATTCTTTAAGAAGATTTTAACTTAGCCGAGGGCGGACTTGTTTTTCAGGCGGCGGCGGCGTTCGGACGACGCGCCGATGCCTACCGCCTCGCGGTATTTCGCGACCGTGCGGCGGGCGATGTCGATTCCTTCGGCCTTGAGTTTTTCGGCGATGTCATCGTCAGACAGCACGGTATCCAGCGTTTCCGCGTCGATCATGGTCTTGATCTTGGCCTTGATGGCCTCGGCCGCCAGTTCGGTGCCGCCCGCGGCGCCGACGCCGGAATCGAAAAAATATTTGAGTTCAAAAAGCCCGCGCGGCGTGCCGATGAATTTGTTCATGGTGACGCGGCTGACCGTGCTTTCGTGGACGCCCACCGTTTCGGCGATGTCGCGCAGGGTCAAGGGTTTGAGGAATTCGACGCCGAACAGGAAAAACCCGTCCTGCCGTTCGATGATTTCCGAGGCGACCTTGAGGATCGTCTGCGCGCGCTGGTCCAGCGCGCGGACCAGCCAGTTGGCCGAGGCCAGCCGGTCGTTCAGATAGGTCTTGTCCTGTTTGTCCATGTGTTTGAGCCGGTCGGCCTGTCCCACATGCGCGTTCATCACGATGTTCGCGTATTCACGGTTGACCAGCACGCGCGGCAGCGTGTCGTGGTTGAGTTCGACTTTCCAGCCGCCGCCCAGGTGTTTCGGGATCGGGCGCATCACCACGTCTGGCAGGGCGGTTTGGGCTATGCTGTGATCGAAGCTGGCGGAAGGCTTTGGGTTGAGTTCGCGAATCTCGCGAATCATGTCGGCCACGTCCTCGACCTCCACCCCACAGATACGGGCCAGTCCCTTGAGATCGCCGTCCGCCACTTTCTGCAGATTGGCAAGGCAGGCCTGCATCGCGGGGTCGAGGCGGTCGCGTTCGGCCAGTTGCAGGGCCAGACATTCGGAAAGATCGTGCGCGAACACCCCGGACGGATCGAAGGCCTTCATGCGCTTGAGCAGCGCGTCGATCCGCGCCTTCGGGCAACCCAGTTGCTGGGCCAGAATTTCGATGTCCTCGCGCAGATAGCCGGCTTCATCCAGACGGTCGATCAAAAGCGTGCCGATCATACGATCCGCCGGCTGGTCGGCCATGATCGTCAGTTGTTCGATCAGATGCGCGCGCAGGGTCTTTTTTTCCGAGACGCGGTCGGTGAAGCTTTCGTCGTTTTCATCGAAACTGACGCTGCCGCCCTTGCCGACATTCGCCCAGTCGGATCCGGTGTCGAAGCCTTCGCCGGCGAAGGCTTCATCCATCGGGTCGCTTTCGCCGCCTTCGGGTGCGGATTCCGGTGCGACGTCGTCTGAACCGCCATCCTCGCCATCCGGGGATTTTTCGTCTTTTTCAAGGAAAGGGTTTTCGGCCAGTTCGTTTTCAAGATAACCGGCAAGCTCGATATTATTGAGCTGAAGCAGCGAAATCGCCTCGCGCAGTTGCGGCGTCATGACGAGCGCCTGCGCGTTTTTCAGTTCCAGCGTGATCTTGGGCTTGAAATCGGCCATGCGGCGCAAGGATAGCACCGCACGGCCCGGAATCAGAGCGAGAATTTTTCACCCAGATAGACGCGCTTGACCTCGTCATGCGCGACAATTTCGTGCGGGCTGCCTTCGGTCAGTACCTGGCCATCGTGCAGGATATAGGCGCGGTCGACGATATCCAGCGCCTCGCGCACGTTGTGGTCGGTGATCAGTACGCCGATCCCGCGTGTCTTGAGATAGGCGATCAGCATACGGATGTCGCCCACCGCGATCGGATCGATGCCCGCCAGCGGTTCGTCAAGCAGCATGAATTTCGGGCGGCAGGCCAGCGCGCGCGCGATTTCCAGCCGCCGCCGCTCGCCGCCGGAGAGGGCGACCGAGGGGGTGTGCCGCAAATGCGCGATCGAAAATTCCTCCAGCAATTCTTCAAGAAAGCGGTTTTGGTCGGCGTCGCTCAGGTCGCCGCCCTGAAGGACCGCGCGGATATTGTCTTCGACGTCGAGGCCGCGAAAGATCGAGGCTTCCTGCGGCAGATAACCGATGCCCAAACGGGCGCGGCGGTACATCGGCAGGCGGGTGATGTCCTGTCCGTCGATCAGGATGTTGCCCCCATCGGCGTGGATCAGCCCGGTCATGATGTAGAACAGCGTTGTCTTGCCCGCGCCGTTAGGACCAAGCAGCGCGACCGATTCGCCGCGTTCAACGCGCACGGACACGTCGCGCAGCACCGGGCGCTTCTTGTATGACTTGGCGATATGCAGGGCGGACAGGCCGGGTTCGACCGGGCGCAGACGCGCCTTGTTTTTCGCTTGTGTGTTCGCGCTTGCGTTCATCGCCTTAAGGGATAGATCAGGACCCGAAATCCGTCAACTTTCATGCGGTTCATTGCGAGTCGGGGTAAAATACCCCGCGTACGCGGCCATCGTCGCTGGTTGCGCCAGTTCCGGTCGTAGCCGGGCCGCCGAATATTTTGGAAATATTGGTGTTCATGTCGATTTCGCCGCGTGCGCCGGTAATCACGTTCGGGCCGCGGTCGATGCGTACGTGCCCGGTCACGGTCGCAGTGTTGCTGGCGGCGTAATAGATGCCACGATCGCCATGCAGTACATCGGTCGGCGTGGTGATAACGACGTTGCCTATGGCCTCCATCTCCTTCATTTTCGAGGTGCCGTCCGAGGCTTTTTCAAAGCGGCCGATCAGACGGTCGGCGGTGATGACGTCGCTGCCGCGGGTGGCACGCGCGTTGCCGTACGCATTCGCCTGGTTTGCGCCGGCTTCATAGGTGAGTTTGTCGCGGGCGGTAACGGTATCGCCGCCGTTCGAGGTCAGTTTCAGATTGCTGCCGGTCAATTCGGCATAGCCGCTCGCGACGTCGTAATAGCCCTGATCGCCGGTGGCGGTGGAGCCGTCGGAGACGACGGTGACATTGCCCGCCGCGTCGATACGGGTAATGGTCGATCCCTTGCCGGTCTTGCCATCGACGTATTTCGCGGTCAGCGTGTCGCCGTGCAGTTCGCTCGTACCCTGTTTCGCGACCGCAAGCCCGCGTGCGATATAAAGTTTCTTGTTGCGGTTCCATTCCAGCGATTTTTTCGCCGTCACCTCGATCGGTTCCTTCGAGGGCTTGAAATCCTGCGCGCCCGCCGCGCCTGCGTACAGCAGGGTCAGCACGATCAAGGCAATACGGAACGGCATCACGGTCATGGCTTGCCTTTCGGTTCAGTGGCGGTCTGGCTTGGCGCCGGGTTTGGCGTGTCGCCAGTGGAATATAAAATCAGTTTCGCCGGGCCGGCAAAGATCGTCACCGCACCGCCATCGGTCATATCCATACCCTGCGCGGTCAGGTGGCCTTGCGGCCCGTCGATCGCAACCGGCATGTTTGTGTGGGAATCATTGGTCATCAGATCCACGAAAAGCTCTTGCGTGGTCATAGTCGTGCCGTCGGAACGGGTCAGCACGACATCGGATTCAAGGGTCAGGTGCCGACTTTCCTGCGCGTACAGACCCTGTTTCGCCTGTGCGGAGAGGGTGGTATCCGCGTTTAGGCGCAACGTACCGCGCGGGTCTTCCAGAATCACTGTATCCGGGTCGTCGTTCTTTTGAATCGCCTGTTTCGCAATAATGCTAAACGGGCGACCATTGGAGTCGAGGGCCGAAAAATCCGCCCCGATCAGCCGGTTTTCGGATGCGGCCTTTTCCAGCGCGGCCTTGTCCAGTCTGGAGGGCGCGAAGCGGCGCTGTGCCAATTCGGTTTCGATTTTGGGCCAGATCATGACAACGCCCAGGATGCCCAATGCTGTCATCGGGAGGATGCGGCGCAAATGGTGGACAAAGCGCGAATAGGCGCGTTCGGCCGGGGCAAAGCGAATATTGCGGCGGCGATCGGTCAGTGCCTCCAGCCGTATGGGCGGGGGGGCATCGCTTTGTGGTCCTTTTTCGGTGGATTCGGCCATAACCCTGTTATATCGCGGCGGTCACAGAACGCCAGCCTGCAAGCAGGTCTGAAGGCGGATCAGGCCCGCAAGGCGGCCATCCTTCATCACCAAAAGGCTGGTGATTGGGGTTTTGAAGGTCCTGAGCATCATGTCCACCGCCTCGGCCGCCAGCGCGTCGGGGGCGATGGATTTCGGGTTGGCCGTCATCACCGCGCCCGCGGTTTGGGTGAGCAGCGTCGGTGACATATGCCGTTTCAGGTCGCCGTCGGTGATGATGCCTGCGACCGTGCCTTTTTCGTCCTCGACGATGACGCAACCTAGATTCTTTTCCGTCATCACCAATAACGCCCTGTCCATTGTGGTGGCGGCGGCAATGACCGGAAGATCGGCCAGCGGGTCCATCAGGTCCGAAACCTTTTTCAGGCGTTGGCCCAGCTTTCCGCCGGGATGAAAGACGCGATACTGTTCCGGAGTCAGGCCGCGACGTTCAAAAAGCGTGACCGCCAGCGCGTCGCCCAGCGCCATAGCGGTGGTGGTCGAAGTGGTCGGGGCCAGACCGTTGGGGCAGGCCTCGGGCATGTCGGGCAGGGCCAGCACAACGTCGGAATGCTGGGCCAGAGTCGATGCCGGTTTCGCGCTTATGCCGATCAACGGAATACCGAAACGGCGGGTATAGGCGATGATGTCGGAAAGCTCAGGCGCTTCGCCGGAATTGGAAATCGCGATCACCGCATCGCGTTCGGTGATCATGCCCAGATCGCCGTGGCTGGCCTCGGCGGGGTGGACGTATTGCGCCGGGCTGCCGGTCGATGCCATGGTCGCGGCGATCTTGCGCGCGATGTGGCCGGATTTTCCCATGCCGGTGATGATGACGCGACCGCCTGTTTTGAGCGCCTTTTCCAGTGTTTCGATCGCGTGCACAAAACGTCGGTCAAGCGCATCCGCCAACGCACCCAACCCGTCGCGTTCGGCGAGGATGGCGGCGCGGGCGGTATCGAGGGCGTCTTTCATCGGGGGTATCAATGCGCGAAAATATCCGGATCTTCCCATTCAAGAAGATCAAGCTCGGCGCGGGTGGGCAGGAAGTCGAAACATTCCTGCGCCAGACGGTCGCGTTCCTCGCGCTTTAAAAGCACGTCGAGTTTTTCTTTAAGCGCGTGGAGGTGCAGGACGTCGTTGGCGGCGTATTGCAACTGTTCGTCGGAAAGCGTGTCCGCACCCCAGTCCGAAGTCTGTTGCTGCTTGCTGATTTCAACCTGCAAAAGGTCGCGTAGCAGCTCCTTAAGGCCGTTGCGCTCGGTATAGGTGCGGGTCAGTTTAGCCGCTAGTTTGGTGCAATAGACGGGCGTGGTGCGCACGCCCAGATAATGTTGTATCACCGCGATGTCGAAGCGGGCGAAATGAAAGATTTTGAGCAGGCGCGGGCTTGCCAGTACGGCCTTGAGGTTTTTTGCATCCTCGTAATCGTCGGGGCCTAGCTTGACCAGATGCGCGTCACCGTCACCGCCCGAGATCTGAACCAGGCACAGCCGGTCGCGTTTTGGCTTCAGGCCCAAGGTTTCGGTGTCCACCGCGATCGCGGGGCCGAAGGATAATCCGTCGGGCAGGTCGCCGTGATGCAGATGAATGGCCATGGGATGTTTCCAATCGTATTCGGGTGGCCTTGAAGTATGGTGCCCAGAAGAGGACTCGAACCTCCACGCCTCGCGGCACAGGTACCTGAAACCTGCGCGTCTACCAATTCCGCCATCTGGGCATTCTATTTGGTCGGCTTACTTACCAAACCGTCCGTTAAAAAATGCGCCCTTTCCTTAACCTGCATTGTCAGGCCTGTCAATTGGCTGATAGAATAGCGGGATTGCCGGTCCTGCCGTGGCCGAAACAACCCTTTCCTGCCGGATGCCCGCACCATGAACATCCTGATTATCGACCGTGACCGTGATTCCTGCGAGCACCTGCGCGGTCTACTGGAAGACGAGGGGCGCAACCGCGTTGCGGTGGAGCCGATCAAGAACAGCGCCATCGAACTGATCCGCAAGGAAGATTTCGACGTTATTTTTTATGACCCCGTACCGCAGAACGAAATGCGCTCTTTCATCGTCGGCGTGCGGCGCAGCACCGGGGCGTTTCCGCCGTTCGTGCTGATTACGCACAATCTTACCCGGGCTCAGGCGCTGGCGGCGGGCGGAAATGCCATACTGCAAAAGCCGATCGACGATGCGAAAGCGCTCAAGGCCGCGCGCGATGCGGCCTCGATTTCCAAAATCTCACGGTTGATGGCCGACGAGTCGGAGGATTTCCCCTCCAAAAACGGGATCATCGCGAAATCCGCGTTCAACCAGCTCTGGATCACCTCTCTTGACCGTGCAGACCGGCACGGCGAGGAATCATTCTTTATTTTCATCGAGGTTGAAAATCTCGACCAGATCGCCGCCAAGGATGGGGCTGAGGCCGCGGCGGAAGTCGCCGGCAATCTGCGCAAGACAATTAGCCGTACGCGCCGTACGTCTGATATCGCCGGGCATATCAGGTCCGCGCAATTTTGCCTTTTGCTGTCACGGCCATCGCGCGAGGACGAGCCATTTCTGGCCGCCAACCGTTTTGCCGAGTCGCTTAAAGAGAATCACGACCTGATCTCGACCACGCCGACGCGCGCGATTCTAAAGATTTCGCTTCTTTCCGTTCCTTCGGGCGAAACGCCGATCGAGCATATTGTCGGACGCGATTCCTGACACATTTCATGCTGATGTCTTACGAGCCAGACCCGGATCGCGGCATTCGCGAACAGCTTTTGCGTCTTGCCCGCGCGGCAGGGGCCGAAGCGGCGGACGTCGTGGCCATGCGCGCGCAGACGCTGGATGTCAGCGTGCGCAAAGGTGCGCTTGAGGATGCAGCGCGGGCCGAAAGTTTCGGCGTTGGTTTGCGCGTGTTCAAGGGCAAACGGCAGGCCTATGGGTCGAGCGCGGACACCAGCCCTGAAGGCCTGCAACGGCTGGCCGAGCAGGTGAGCGCGATGTGCGGCGCGGTACCGGAAGATCCTTTCACGCGACTGGCGGAACCTGCGGAAATGGCGCGCGGATGGATTATTCCAGACCTGTACGATGCCGCGCCCGCACTTTCGGTCGCGCAGCTTGGCGATCTTGCGCGCGCAGCCGAGGATGCGGCGCTGGCACAGTCTGGCATCACCAATTCCGATGGTGCCGGGGCCGGACAATCCGTGCATTGGATCGGGCTTTCGACCAGTACGGGTTTCAGCGGCGGTTATGCGCATGGCGGCACGCATGTTTCGTTGGGCGTGATCGCTGGCAAGGGCGACGGGATGGAAACCGATCATGCCTCGGCTCAGGCCACCTATGCCACGGATCTTGAAAAACCAGAATCGGTGGGCTTACGCGCCGCCACACGTACACTGGCGCGGCTGGGTGCCAGACCGGGAAAAACTGGTGCGTTTCCGGTGGTGTTCGATCGACGGATCGCGGCATCGCTTTTGCGGACGCTTTCACGCGCGATTTCCGGGCCGCGCCAGGCCAAAGGTACAAGTTTCTGGCAGGAACGTATCGGTACGGCAGTGTGCGCATCCGCGATCACGGTGATTGACGACCCGCTTAAGCCGCGCGGCCTGCGGTCGGTGCCGTTCGACGCGGAAAGCTTGCCGGTCGCGCGGCGGGCGATGGTCGAAAACGGGGTGTTGAACGGGCTATACCTCGATTTGCGTTCGGCGGGGCGGCTTGGTCTTACGCCGAGCGGTCATGCTTCGCGCGGGCTTTCGTCACCGCCGGGACCAAACCCGTCCAATCTTTGGATCGCGGCGGGTACCGTCACGCGTGACGACATGATCGCGGGTATCGACGAGGGGTTTTTGGTGACCGAGCTGATGGGGGCGAGCATCTCGCTTTCCACAGGGGATTATTCTCGCGGTGCATCTGGATTCTGGATACGCGGCGGTAAAGTTGTCCATCCCGTCGCCGAGATGACCATTGCGGGAAACCTCAAGGACATGTTTCTCAACATGGTTCCGGCGGACGACCTCGAATTCCGCGATGGCGTCGATTCCCCTTCGCTTCTGGTCATGGGCATGACCGTGGCAACGCGCTGATATTGTTTCGTCATCATGCGATGACGAAAGCGTTCAGACGCCACGAGAGGCTTCGCGCTATCGCGCGGGTTGCAGTCGCAACCCTCATACCGATTCTCATATAATGAATGAGAATCGGTATGACGTACGGCCGTACGACCCTGGTTTTCCGGCATAAAATTTCTTATGCCGGACTTGGTAATCATTCGCGAATACGGCACAATTGTGGATAAGTGGTCAGCTTTTCCCCTTTCGATTCCAACATGATGTCAATTTTTATCCACCGTGTTTCAAAATATCTGATGATATTCGGCGTGCTGGTGCTGGCCGGATGCTGTAACCATGCCTGCGCGCCCGCCGCGCCGATGGCGGTTGATGCGCTCCACAAGCCACAACCCGTTTCCAGCGTGCCACATGTGATTGTCACGGGCGACGTGCTTAAGGTCACGGTTTTCGGTGAAAGCGATTTGAGCGGCGATTACATCGTCGGGGAAGATGGCGAAATCGCCATGCCGTTGATCGGCGCGGTGGAGGCGGCGGGACAGACGCTGGAATCCCTGCCCGGCGACATCGCCGGGGCGTATCGCGCCGGTTACCTTAAAAATCCAAACGTCACGGTCGAACTTAAAAGCCGCGGGGCGTCATGAGCATGTTCAGCGAGGTTCCGGTGCGTGACGGCGCGGTTTTGCGCGCGCGCGGCGCGTATGCGGGGCATGCGTGGTTGCGGCTGGCCGACGCGCTTTGGCGCGCGCGGCGTATACCGCTGCTTTGCATGACTGTGGGCGCGGGGCTTGGGTTGGCGCTGTGGCTGGCGCTGCCACCGGTTTATAACGCACGCGCGCAGATCATGATCGCGGACGGGGCGCGGCAAGACAGGTTGTTAGGCGGATTGCTGGAATCCGAAGTTGCGATCGCGCAGTCGGTGCCGGTGCTTTCCAAGGTCGCCGGGCGGCTGAATTTATATCGCGACCCGGTGTTCGCGCGCACGGGCTTTCTTGCCCGCATATTCAGACATGACCGTGACGAAAGCGCGGCGGCCGCGCGCGTGATGGGGCGACTGCGGAGGATGATCAGCGTCCACGTGCATGGCGGCACAAGTATCATCGACATGGATGCGCGTGCGGCGGATCCGGCGCGCGCGGCGCAGATTGCGAACGCGCTGCTGGCATCGTATCAAGAGCGCAAGGTGGACGAGCGTTTCGAACAGTCGCGCCAGATCGGTGCGTGGATGGGCAAGCGGCTTGAAAGCATCAAGGCGGAAGGCGATTCGGCGCGGCAAGCGCTTGGCGATATTCGTGTTGCGCATGTACGGCTTGCGCCGGGCGGCGCCGATCTGTCGGGTGCGCGCATCACGCTTTTGAATGGCGACATCGCGCGCACGCAAAACGATATCGCGACACTGTCGGCACAATTAGGCGCAATAAAAAAGGATGGCGGCAGCGGGCCCGCGACGCTTGTCGAGGTTCTGAAATCGCCGCGCATTAGCGCGCTCAAAAAAAGCGAGAGCAGGCTTGAGGACGAGCTTGCGCAGATGAGCGAGCGTTACGGCGATCTGCATCCGAAAATCATCGCCAAGAAAGCCGAAATCACACGGATGCGCCGCGCGATCGTGCGCGAAACGCAACTGGCGGTCACCGCGATCGGACAGAATCTGGAGGCCGCGAAGGCCAAGCTTTCGGCTCTGGAATCGCAGGTCGCCACGATAGACGACAATATCGATTTTGACAGCCGTTTGCAGGAACAGACGCGGACGCTGGAAAGCCAGATCGCGGCGAATGACCGGCTTTATGCCGATTTTATGATGAAATATCAGGAAGAAATGGCACAAAGCGAGTTGGCGGGTGCGGATATCCGGGTCATCAGCATGGCAACGGTGCCGGAGCGTCCCGACAATGCAGTGCGGGCGCGGCTGGTTTTGCTGCTTGCCGCGGTTGGCTTCGCTGGTGGGTTTTTGTTCGTGCTTTCGCGCATTTTACTGGCGCGCGGTTTCACCACCGCCGACCAGCTTGAGGCGATGACCGGATATCCCGTACTGGCTGCGGTTCCGTTGGCTAGTGCCCGTACGCCTGATGGCGTACATCACAGCGTAATGCAAAATCCTGCCGCCATTCTTGCCGAGTCCTTGCGCGGCTTGCGCATCAGTCTGCGCTTGCGCAGTGAGATGAACAACGAGGCGGGCGGCAGGCTGGGGCGGCGGGCGCGGGTGATCGCGTTTACCTCGACACTGCCGGACGAAGGCAAGACGTCGCTTGCCGTGATGCTGGCGATGATTGCCGCCAAGGCGGGCGAGCGTGTGTGCGTGGTCGATTGCGATTTGCGTCGGCCTAGCGTGCATAAGGCGTTTCGTATCGGCAACGCACGGGGATTGACCGATTACCTTGGCGAGCGGCTGGATATCGATGATGCGATCTATCGCAAGGATCCTTCGGGCGTGCATCTGCTGGCGGCCAAAGCCGTGCCGTCCTATTCGCTTACGCTTTTGACATCGGGCCGGATGGAAACGCTGATCGAAACGTTGCGCGAGCAATACGATCTGGTCATTCTTGACGCGCCGTCGTCACTGGCCTTCGTGGATTCACGCGTGCTGGCGCGCATGGTCGACCAGACGCTGTATGTCGTTGCGTGGAACCGTACGCGTCGGGATACCGTGCTTGCCGCGCTCAAGCCCTATGCCGATATGGGGTATGCCGGGTTGTCGCTGGTGCTCAACAAAGTCGATCTGGACGCCTATTGCCGCGATTCCGCAGCAGGGGTTGTTTATCGCTATGGACAGGAAGGTGGCGAAGACGGCTCTCTGGCTCCGGCTTGACAGACGGCATGTGAATTCCGTATTATAGGTATATTGTCCTAGGAGGACTCTGCCCGGACCGCTGCTGCGGCCCGGGTTTTTTTATGTCCGAAACCCGTTTCAAGGAGATTTTTTCCATGACCACACTTCCACTCGATTCCGACCAGTTTCCGATTCCAGCGCTGCGCCTTAAACCCACAGGTGGCGCGCACGCCATTGCCGCCTCCACGTCCAGCGCGCGCAACGGCACCACGTTTGACGCGAATACCCGCGTGGTTTCCGTCTATGCGACCGGGAATGTCTATTTGCGCTTCGGCGGGGCCAGTGTTGCGGCGACGAATGGCGATCACTTTTTTCCAGCAGGCGTGTATTATGATTTCGCGATCGGCGGCGGCAAGATCGGGCAATTTTCAAATTTGGCCGTGTTGCGCGCGGACGCCAGCGACTGCATGGTGTACGTGTCTGAAAAGGCCTGATTTCAGGCGTTTTTAACCGCAGTGCGGGAGCGCAGCGCGGTGGTCAACGTGCCGTCGTCCAGGTAGTCAAGTTCACCGCCAACAGGCATGCCATGGGCCAGCCGGGTGATGCGGACATTCATCTGCGTCAAACGATCGGTCAGATAATGCGCGGTGGTCTGGCCGTCGACGGTTGCGGAAAGCGCAAGCACGATTTCCCCGACTCCGCCTGCCGCCACGCGTTCCAAAAGTTCGGCGATGCGCAGATCGTCGGGTTTGATTCCGTCAATCGCGGAAAGCACGCCACCGAGCACATGATAGACGCCGTCATAGGCACGGGTGCGCTCGATGGCCCAGATGTCAGCGATGCCCTGCACGACGCAGACGATTTCGTGGTTGCGGCGTGGTCCCGCGCAAATCATACAGGGGTCGCTGGCATCCAGATTCCCACACGTATGGCATGTCCGAACATTGCCGTATGTCTTTTCCATCTGGAGCATCAACGGTTTCATCATCCCTTCGCGATCCTCCAGCAATGTCAGGGCCAGACGTCTTGCCGAACGCGGACCAACGCCCGGCAGGCGCGCGAGTATGCGGATCAGATCGTTGATGTCGGGGCTGGTCATGCGGGTTCCGGGATTTCGATGTCGGTGTAAATGAAGGCCGGGTTTGCACCTTGCGCACGCAGGGTGGCATAGACCGGCGGCATCATGGCGTGCGGCCCGCTGATATAAATCGCATGATTCGCAAGGTCGGGGGCAAGATCCTGAATCAATCGGTCAGGTGTGATGTGGCCGGAGGCCAGATGCAGGGTCAATTCACCTGTCGCGCGCAACTGGTCGAGTTCGCGCGCGCAGTACAGAGTTTGCGCATCGCGTGTGCCATAGATCAAGGTCAGGCCTTCCTCGGTCAGGCCGCGGCGGGCGATGTCATAGGCCAGCGCCAGCATCGGCGCGATACCTGTGCCGCCCGCGACCATCAGAACTGGGCGTGCCGTTGCGTGATCGGCGATCATTTCACCGAACGGGCCTTGGATGAATACCCTGTCGCCGCACTTGACGGATTTAGCGAGATGGCGGCTCAATCCACCACCTGTGTCGCGGATGTGAAAACACATGTTTCCGTCCATCGAGGGGGCGGCGGCCATTGAAAACGGGCGCGGCTCAAAACCGTCGCTGTGGATCAGTGCGTATTGCCCCGCGCGCCAGTGAAAATGCGCCTGCGGGTGCAGGGCCAGGACACGTACATCTTCCGCCCGGTCCTCGATCGCGACGATTTTCGCTTCGATGGTGCCGGGTTCATGTTGCGTATCAGAGGAAACCATGGTGCGTACGGCCTAGTTGTTGAGGCGCGTACGGCCCGTCGGGTCCTTGTAGACGAAATATTGCGGCGGGACGGGTACGCCGAGCTGCAGATCGCTTAAGGTCATGCGGGTGGTCAGGCCCTGCGCGTCGACGACACTCCACGACCGGAGCATGAACGGATCGAGGGTGAAATCGACGGTCAATTGGCCCGCGTCCGGGTTTTTGGTCTGGACCATGGCAATCGACACCACGCCGTCATGTTCGCGCACGGCGCGCACGGTGACGTCACCGCTCAGGCTTGCCTTCTTGCGCAGCAGGAAATCGGCCAGCGTGGTGCCGATCGGCGCGGTCGAGGTCTGGCGCTGCTGCGCATCGTAGAAATAGATGAACACGCCGTCCGCGACCACGAAATCCTTGGCTGGCGGGTCGTATTCAAAACGCAAACGGCCGGGGCGCGAGATATAAAAGGTGCCGGCGGCCGTGCTGCCGTCATAGGCTTGCTGGACGAAGCGGGCGCGGCCGGTTTTCAGGTTGCGCAGCCAGTCTTCGGCCTTGCGCACATATTCACGGGCGTCGATTTGCGTAGCCTGAGTCGCGACTTGCCGCTGCGCGGCTGTTTCCGGATAGGAGCGGCGGGCGTCCTGCGCGCAGGCGGGCCATGCGAGCAGAACCGCAAGAATTCCGGCGGCGAAAGAAAACGGGACGTTTTTCATCATTTTTTTCATGGTTGCCAGCATAAGCGCGCATTGCGGCCTTGGGAAGGCGCTGAAATGGCGGGTCGTGACCTTTTCAGTCCAACCCGACATAGGCGCGTATATCCGCAGGCGTCCAGCCCTGTTTGCGCAGCGCATGCAGTGTGATGGAATGGTCGCGCTTGGCGAAACGCTTGCCGGTTTTCGGGTCCAGAATCATTTTGTGATGCGTGATTTCAGGTGGTGTATGGCCCAGCAGGCGAAAAATCAGGATATGCAGATCGGCGATGTCGGCCAGATCCTCGCCGCGAATGATTTGGGTCACGCCCTGATCGGCGTCGTCCATCACGCAGGCGAGGTGATAGGACGTGCCGACATCCTTGCGGCCCAGAATGACGTCACCATGACGCGCGGCGGCGCGTTCGCCCGTGATTTCGATCGCGCGCGCCATGTTCAGGCGCCAGGAAAAAGGCAGGCCGCGCGCCAGTTTTTCGTCCTCGCGCGGGTCGGGTGCGCCGGTAAATGCCTGCGCGTGTGCGTGCGCGTGTGGGGCGCCCATGCTGTCCGCGATATCCTTGCGGGTTTTAAAGCAGCGATAGACAAGGCCGCGCGCGTGCCACTCGCGCAGCTGCGCCTCATAGACCGCAAGGCGTTCCGATTGGCGGCGCACCGGCCGTTCCCACGCAAGGCCCAGCCACGCCAGATCCTCGTAAATCGCGGTTTCGTATTCGGGTTTGCAGCGCGTGTTGTCGATGTCCTCGATCCGCAGCAGGAAACGCGCGCCCGCGTGCGCGTTCAGGATCGCGCTGTAGGCATGGCCGGGGTGCAGATAGCCGGTGGGCGAGGGCGCGAAGCGGGTGACAGGCCGGATGTCAGCGGTTTCCAACCAGCACTTCCCGCTTGCCGACATGGTTGGCGGGGCTGATGACCCCTTCTTTTTCCATGCGTTCGATCAGCGTTGCCGCGCGGTTGTATCCGATCTGGAGGTGGCGCTGGATGAAACTGGTCGATGCCTTGCCTTCGCGCGCGACGATCGCGACCGCCTGATCGTACAGGGTGTCGCCGGACCCGCCGCCGGGGCCGCCGAACATGTCGCCGGTTTCGCCGTCGTCGCCGCCTTCGGTGACGCTTTCGACATAATCCGGTTCGCCCTGCGCGCGCAGGTGTTCGACGATTTGCTGGACTTCGTCGTCGGAAACAAACGGGCCGTGGACGCGCTGGATGCGCCCGCCCGCAGCCATGTACAGCATGTCGCCCTGGCCGAGAAGCTGTTCCGCGCCGCCTTCGCCCAGAATGGTGCGCGAGTCGATTTTGGATGTGACCTGAAAGGAAATGCGGGTCGGGAAGTTCGCCTTGATCACGCCGGTGATGACGTCGACCGACGGGCGCTGGGTCGCCATGATGATGTGAATGCCGGCGGCGCGCGCCATCTGCGCCAGGCGCTGGACCGCGTTTTCGATCTCTTTGCCCGCGACCAGCATCAGGTCGGCGAATTCGTCGACGATGACGACGATATGCGGCAATTCGACCAGTTCGATCGGCTGTTCCTCGTAGATCGGCTTGCCGGTTTCGGGGTCGAAGCCGGTCTGGATCTTGCGGGTCAGGACCTCGCCCTTGCCGCGCGCCTCGCGGATGCGCTGGTTGTAGCCGTCGATGTTGCGGACGCTGAGCTTGGACATTGCGCGGTAGCGCTCCTCCATCTCGTGCACCGTCCATTTCAGGGCTACCACCGCCTTGCCGGGCTCGGTGACCACGGGGCTGAGCAAATGCGGAATGTCGTCATAGACCGAAAGCTCCAGCATCTTGGGGTCGATCATGATGAAGCGGCATTGTTCCGGGCTGAGCTTATACAGCAGCGAGGTGATCATGGTGTTGACCGCGACCGACTTGCCCGAGCCGGTGGTCCCGGCGACCAGAAGGTGCGGCATGCGCGCAAGGTCGGCGATGATCGGTGCGCCGCCGATATCCTTGCCCAGCGCCAGCGGCAGCTTGCATTTCGATTCGGCGTAGTCGTCGGTCTGGAGCAGCGAGCGCATGTATACCATGCGGCGTTTTTTGTTCGGAATCTCGATGCCGATGACATTGCGTCCCGGCACCACGGCGGCACGCACGGACACGGCGGACATGGAACGCGCGATGTCATCGCACAGGCTGATGACGCGGCTGGATTTTGTCCCCGGCGCGGGTTCGAGTTCATACAGTGTGACCACCGGGCCGGGATGGATTTTCACGATTTCGCCGTTGATGTTGAAATCCTCCAGCACCTGTTGCAGCAACTCGGCGTTGCGGGTCAGGATTTTTTCGTCGTGTTCCTCGCCCGCGTTTTCGTCCGGTTCCTCTTGCAGGATTTCAATATCCGGAAATTCCCATTCATCCTCGCGCAGGGTCAGAGCGTTCTGGCGCGGCTTCTTTTTCTTGATGGGTTTTTTCAGTTTTCGGACAAGGGAATCGTTGCTCGGCCTGATCGCCCGCAGCAAGCCGCCGCCGCGTTCTTCTTCCCCGTCGTCATCGTCCTCATCCTCATCTTCTTGTGCGTCCTCATCCTCGTCATCGGCGTCGACGATGTCGTCTTCCTCGTCGTCTTCATCTTCGTCACTACTTGCGATGGCTGGGGCGCGGCGCATGTTGCGCGCGGTGGTTGCGCGGCGGCGCGGCGAGAGATCGTCGTCCGCATCGCCGGATGAAAACCAACCGTGGATGCGCGCGACAATGGCGGCAGTGCCCATCGTGACCCATGCGGTGAAAGACAAGGCGATGCGCCCGGCATCGCCCCAGTTGGATGCAGGCATTCCAAGCGCGAGGCCAGCCAGAATCAGGGCGGCGACGCCAGAGAGGAGTGCGGTGATCAGGAAGGCCGCCCCGCCCGTCCATGGCTGGATCGCGCCCGCGATGCCCGAAAGCATGCCTGTACCTGCAACGCCGCCCATGTAAGGCACGGGTGCCCATGATTCCGGTGCGCCGATACGGGCGCAGGCAATGGCGGCGACAAGGGTCGCGAAAACGGCGAAGATCAGGCGCAGCCCCAGACCGAACACAGTTTCGGACCGGCGCAGGACCATAAAACCGCGGCCAAGTGCGATCAATGCGGGCAAGATGCCCGCGATGCCGATGGTCTGGACCAAGGCGTCGGCAATTGTCGCGCCGAAGCGCCCGCCTAGATTCGCGGGAATGGCGGCTGAGGCGTTGTTAAGCGAAGGGTCACCGGGCGTATAGGATGCGAGCGCAAGCAGGACATAGGCGCCGGAGCACAGCAGAATCAGGCCCCAGGCGTCGGTTGTGCGGGCGCGGAGGAAGCGGCTGACCGGTTCGGGCAGGAAGCGGCGGGACGTGTCGCGGCGGCGATAGCTGGCGGCGTAGGAGGCGCGGGGCATGGAACCTGTAATTTTATGGCGGATTTGCTTGAGTCTGGCCGAGGGCCAGCGCAGCGGATTCTATCTGAATCGAACCTTTCATACAAGGAAAAGGCATTCTTATGACATTAACGCTTTTTTAAGAGTCGTGAACGGAAAATGAAGACAGTCACCACGCGATTTCCGGCTTCCTTCGGGAATCGTCATCAGGACAAAACAGGGTTTAGATCGTTACCGGAAAGGACGCCGCGCCTATGGGGCCTATGGGGAGTCGAATACCTGCCATGCTTATGCCTGCCGTGAATTCCTATTTCGCGATTTATACGCTTGAAGGCGCGCGCGCCGCCGATACTGCATCGCGTCGCGGCCTGTTTTGGGATTTGCACGCGACCGCCACAGACCGGACGCTGGCGATTTCACATGCGCGGATGCTGGTCTTGCAGCCCGGCGTGCGCGAGGTGCAGGTCAAGCAGGTGACAGAGGACATGGCTTCTGGGCAGGTTAGTGTACGCGACGTCAAGCGTTGCCGTCGCGGGCAGGTCGCACATCGCGGCGCGGCCGCACTAGCCGTATGCGCCGGAATCTGCGCGCTGATGCTTATGCGTGCGTGGCTGTAGGCGTTTATTTATTCAGCCGGAATTTCGCCTGCGGGAAGGTGCCGAGGATGCGGTAATCATTCGTGGTGTAGAACGCGACTTCATCAAATGCCAGTTGCATCCTGCGTTCATCAGGATGGCCTTCGACCTCGCAATAAAAATGGGCGGCGCGGAAATCCTCGACATAAGATTCGATCTTGGTGAAATTGATCTGGTTGGTCGCAAAGGCCCCAAGTACCTTGTACAGAAACGCGGGGATGCTTTTACCCACAAAGATGAAGGCGGTGAGGCATGGAACGGAAACGTCCGGCACCACTTTTTCTTTTGAAAAGACCACGAAGCGGGTGACGTTGTCCTGCGTGTTCTGGATGCCGCGCTTGAGAATCTTCAGGCCATAGAGTTCCGCCGCCAGTGCCGAGGCCAGCGCGCCCTGCGTGGGATCTGCCTTTTTTGCGATCATTTCTGCCGCGCCCGCCGTGTCTTCGTGTGTGACCTCCTTCAGGCCCAGCGCCCGGGTCGCCTTGCGGCACTGGGGCAGGGCCATGACGTGGCTGTGGACATGGGTCAGGGTCTTGAGCGTGCTGTCCTTCGTGCCAAGCAGGCAGAATTCAACCGGCTGGAAATGTTCGGCCACGACGTGCAGGCCCTGCATGCGGGGAATTAAATGGTGAACGTCTGCAACGCGGCCTGCGATCGCATTTTCGATCGGGATCATGGCCAGATCGACCCGGCCGTCGTTGAGCGCGGCAAAGGCGTCGTCGAAGGTGACGCAGGGCAGGGTGCGCGCGCGCGGAAACATCGCGCGACAGGACATATCGGAGTATGATCCCGCGATTCCGGAAAATGATATGCTGGATGCATGCTTTAAGGTTTTTGCGCGCCCCGCGCTGGTTTTGCGCTTTGCCGGCTTTCCGATCTTGGTCATGTTTTTGCCATGGGTTTGCGTTCTATTGTTTTGTGCTGTTTTCTCTGCCATAAGGTACGGGAATTCAGGGGAATTCTCCATTCACTCCAGCAAACGAGTCAACATATGTCAGGCAAGATCAGTAAAGTTTTCGCGGCCCTTCTTATCGCAGGTGCCGTTGCGGTGACCAGCAATTTCGTTGCGCACAAGGTGATGGCGGTCGAGCCGTTGAAGCAAAACGCCTATAAAATCGAGGTCGCGCAGGCCGATACGACCAGCGCCGCGCCCGCTGCCCCCGCCACGGATGCCGCACCCGCGGTGCCGGCCACGGAAGCAGCGCCTGCAGCCGCCGCGCCGGAGGGGGCGGAGCCGATTTTGGGCCTGCTTAAATCGGCAGACGCCGCCAAAGGCCAGACCATCGCCAAGGCCTGCGCCGCCTGCCACAGTTTCGGCAAGGGCGAGCCTGCTCGCGTGGGACCGAACCTTTACGGCATCGTCGGCAACAAACATGCACATATGGAAGGCTTCGCCTATTCCAGCGCGATGAAGGGTCTGCACGATCAAACCTGGACCTATGAAGCGCTCAATGCCTTCCTTTGGAACCCGAAAAAGGACATCGCGGGCACCAAGATGACCTTCGCCGGCCTGAAAAACCCGGAACAGCGCGCCGATGTGATCGCTTATCTGCGCACGCTGTCGGATTCGCCGGCGCCGTTGCCGACGGATGCCGAGATCGCCGCTGAAGGCAAAAAGTAACATTATCCCGTAGCCACGCCGCATTTGTCATAATTTGACTTTTTTGTGTGGCGTGGCTATATACGTAGCCATGGTTTCCGATACCCTGAATTTTGCGCGATCATCCGCTTTGTCATCATCCCCTTGCGCGCGGACCCTGCAGGTCGATTTCAACGGGGTGGCGGGATGGAAAAAGTTCTCCGTTTTAAGACCCTTGCAGCTGCGGCGCGGCTTGCTGTCCCTTCTGGCTGTCGTGACAGGCCTTGGTATTTTTCGCGATACGTATGTCAGCGATCCGCGCCAATCCCTGAAATTCGAGGCGCGCCGCTTTGCCCATTTGCGCCGGGCCGGGTTTCTTGCGCCTGAAATCGTCGAATACAGCCCGGACTGGTCATGGTTCGTGACCGGATCGATCGGCAAATCCCTGCGTCAGATATTGCTGGACGAAAACGATCCGCGCGCGCGGCGCGCCCTGCTGATTCACGGGATCGAGGAATTGGCCCGGCTGCACAAGGCGGGCCAGTATCACGGGCGGCCATATATGCGTGATATCGTTCTGTCACCAGATGGCAAAATCGGCTGGCTCGATCTGGAGCACGATGCGTTACGTTCCATGCCCCTGCGCGAGGCGCAGGCGCGGGACGCGCTTTTGTATCTGCTGGGGGCGACGCGGTACCAAAAATCCGACGCGCAGCTTTTGCCGCATCTTTTGCACCGCTATGCACGTCTTGCGCCCGACGGGGCGGTTGCAAAGATGGGCGATATTACGCGAAAACTGCGTCCTGCCGCGCTGACGGCCTGTTTCGCGGCCAAAGCATTCGGGACCGGCCGTCCGCCGCGCGCGGCGGACGTAATACGGTTTACGGCGCGGGTGTTGTTGCGCCCGCGCCCAGAAGAACGCGGTGCAGCTCGTATAGCAGCGCGGCCAGCGTAACCAGCGCGCCCGCCTGATAGAGTATCGCCAAGGGCAGGGTCGCGCCGGAAACCACTGTGAGAACACCCAACCCCAACTGAATCACGATGGCGGTCGCCAGCGTCGGGCTTTGCGCGCGCCATGCGAAGCCAAGGACGATCGCGCAGACCGCCAGCATCGGCGTGTGCCGGATGATCTGTGCCATCGCTGGGTTTGCGAGCAGGTTCGTGACGGTGGGATGTTCCGCCCATTGATCCGGATTCATCCATCCCGCGTCGTTCAAAACCGCGTTCGGTACGGGACGGAACGCGGCAAGAGCCGCCAACAGACCGGCCAGCGCGAGCGCAACGCGCCCGTGCGTGCGCAGGGACGGGGTGGAATCGACGGGGCGCATCACCAGCGCGCCGTCACGGCGCAGCAGAGTGAGCGCCATCCAGAATGTCATCGCGCCCGCCAGCATTGCAAGCACGGGGTGGATAAAATTACAGGTTTCCAGCGGCGTGTAGGGATTGGCGGTCGCGCACCAGCATGCCGCGCATTGAATACCCACCAGCGCCAGTATACCGACGTATTTCGCGCCGTAGCCGCGCGCAACGCCGTGCGCGGCCCAGAACAGCAGCAGCGGCAGGAATACCGTAAGAAGGGTCAGCCCGTCCCAAAGGCGAAGCAGGGCGCCGGGCGCGAATACAAAACGCGCGACCTGAAACCCCGTCCGATCCATGGGAAAGGCCCCGATCATTACCGCCGCGAATGAAAGCGCGGCGCAGACCAGAAGCCAGTTTGCGTTCAGAACATCGGTTGAAAGCGTGCTTTTGTCCAAAGTCAAAGCCTTGTCATTGTCCTTGATATAAGTATTGTGCCTGACCATGGAAGACAACATGCAATCGACGGATGTGATCATTGTCGGCGCCGGGCCGGTCGGCCTGTTCGCCGTGTTCGAACTTGGGCTTCTGGGCCTGAAATGCGCGCTGATCGACATTCTGGACAAGCCGGGCGGCCAGTGCGCCGAGCTGTACCCCGAAAAGCCGATTTACGACATTCCCGCACTGCCCATCGTCACCGGGCAACAGCTGACCGACCAGTTGATGGAGCAGATCAAGCCCTTCAACCCGGTCTTTCATCTGGGACAGATGGTCGAAAAGCTGGAGCGCGCGGGCGATGCGTGGCAATTGACCACCGATACCGGGCAGATATTGCGCGCGCCAGTGATTGTGATCGCGGCGGGCGGCGGGTCGTTCATGCCCAAGAAACCCCCGATTCCGGGGATCGAGGCGTATGAGGGCGAATCCGTGTTCTATGCCGTGCGCAAGATGGAGGCGTATCGCGACCGCACGCTGGTCGTCGCGGGCGGCGGCGATTCCGCGCTGGACTGGTCGATCAATCTGCAACCGCTGGTCAAGAAGCTCACGCTCGTCCACCGCCGCGACGAATTCCGCGCCGCGCCGGATTCCGTGCGCAAGATGCGCGAGCTGGTGGCCGCGGGCAAAATGGAGCTTATGATCGGGCAGATCACGGGGATCGAGGGCGCCGGGGCGCAGATTTCTGGCATCGTTACCGACAAGGGCACGATTGCGTGCGACCGATTCCTTGCGTTTTACGGCCTGACCATGAAGCTCGGGCCGGTTGCCGATTTCGGGTTGGAACTGAAAGACAATCTGATCGTCGTCGATACCGAAAAATTCCAGACCAGTCAGGCGGGTGTGTTCGCGATCGGGGATATCTGCACCTATCCGGGCAAGCTCAAGCTCATCCTTTCCGGCTTCCATGAAGCCGCGCTGATGGCGCAGGAAGCGTTCCGTATCTGCCGCCCGGGCGAAAAGCTGCGTTTCCAGTACACGACATCGTCCTCGGATTTGCAAAAAAAGCTTGGCGTGGCCTGACCCGGCGGTATCTTGGGGCGCATGTTCAAGGATACCCCACCACCGCCGCCATTCCCGATCATGGAATCGTTCCTGGGCGGTTTTCGCCTGTGCGCCGCGCATGCGCGGCTGATCCTGCTGATGTCGTTTTTGCCCTTCGTGGTGACGCTTGCGACCGTGGTGGCGTTGCGTCTTGCGGGCGATTCCGTGCCGCTGTTCTGGCTGCCGCTGGCGCAACTGCCCGCCGGGTTCGTCACCGGGCTTGAAAGCGCGTTGATCCTGCGGTTGATGGTGTTGCACGAATATCCGCTGATCGACGACGAGGTGTCGCGGCGCGCGCGCAACCGCGCGGTGGTGCAATCCGGGTTCATCTATGCCGCGGTCGGGTATTTTACCACCGGCCTCTATGTCGCCATGGCCACGGCGCGGCAGTGGTTTGTTTCCGACCCCCCCGCGTCCTCGCCCTATGCGCCGTTGGCGCTGGCGCTCCTTATCCTCGCGCTGTTCGCCGTGCGCTGGTTCTGGCTGCACGTGCCGCGCGCGCTGGACTGGCAGACGCAAGGGTTTTACGCGCGGCTGGGGGGTTGGGGCGGCAGTCTTCGGGTTTTCGCGCTGTTCGCCCTGTGCTCGCTTTGCCTGAGCGTCGTCATCACGTTCGTGCAGGTGGTGATCCATGCGCTGGCGGCGGCGCCGATGGCGGGGTTTGCGGCGGCGTTCGACGATGCGGCGGTGGCGGCGGGCACGCTTGCGCTGGCAATTCTGTTTACGGCGTGCACCGCGGCGGCGGTGCGATTTATGATGAAGGCAAGGACGGCAAGGCCATGAAACTGAAAGTTACGGACCAGGACGGCAACAAACACGAGTTGGAAGGGCTTGAAGGCTGGCGCGCGATGGAGGTCATCCGCGATTACGGCCTGCCGATCAAGGCCGAATGCGGGGGGTGTCTGGCCTGCGCGACCTGTCACGTCTTCGTCGCGCCGGAATGGGCCGCGCGGCTGCCCGCGCCAAGCCCGGAGGAGCAGGACATGCTGGCTGACCTGCCGGATTCAAGCGAATATTCGCGCCTGTCGTGCCAGATCATCATGAATGACGATCTGGATGGGCTGGAGCTTACCCTGTCCGAAAGCGCGCGACCCTAACCTCAGGGCTTATTTCGTCTTGCACGCCTTGTCGATCGCGTCGTGGGCGGTGCCAGAGCCTTTGAGCGAGTATGTATCGGTGGTTTCCGTGCCGCGGGCAGACGTTCCCTTGACCACCATTTTCGAGCCTTTTTTCACCGCGTCGGTGATGCGGTTGTCGGTGTCGGCGTCCTTGGCCCAGGCCATGTCCTTGTGGGTGAACAGGTTGAAGGTCTTGTCGTCGATGGTCAGGATCACATCCGACCCGGTCTTGTAGGTATAGCCCGCGATATAGCTGAAGACGTTATGCGTGTTTTCCGCCGGGCGGTGGGTGATCAGCGCGAAAACGGGGTCGCGTTTGGTGTATTTGCCTTCGGCCTTTTTGGGCTGGCTGGCCATGTAGCATACCGTGCCGTTGCCTTCCTTGAAGGAATAGGCCGACCAGTCGCCACTGGTGGAAATCAGTTTCGGTTCGTCGGCCAGCGCGGGAAGCGTGAACAGGCAAAGCAGCGCGGCGGCGAGAACGAAACGGCGGATGGTCATGATCGGGGTACCTTTTATCGATGCGATTGAAATGAACGGAACTAGGTGTTCGTCATGCGAACCGGCAAAACTTAGGAAAATTCGCCGCGCATGGCAAGCCGCGAGGCACGCGGTTTATTTTTCCTGTGATTTCAGGGCCCTGCGGCTCAGGCGCCGGTGACTGCCGAAAGGTTGCATTTCAAGGTCCTCGGTCGGGCCGCCGGGCCGCACGGGTCGCGGGGCGTGGCGCCCAAGGCTGATCAGCCGGTCGTACATCACCAGCGCGCCCGCGACGCCGACATTGACGCAGAATTTCATCGGAATTTTGATCACATGGTCGCACAGCGCCAGCATTTCCGGCGAGAGTGAGCCCATTTCCGGCCCCAGCACATAGGCCGCTTGCAAAGGGTGATGGAAGGACGGCAGGTCGACCGCATCAGGCAGAAATTCGACCCCGACCAGCGCGCAGCCGCGCGGCAGCATCATCTTTTTCGGGTTTTCGTAGACGTAAAACGGCATGTGCAGCGCCGATGCGGCGGTGTCGGAAACACGGATTTCCTCCATCGCCACGTTGGGGGCGATGGTGAAAAAGAAACTGCCGCCGAAGGCGTGGGTCGAGCGCACGAGATTGCCCAGATTCGCGCCCTTGGAAATGCCTTCGACGCCGATGCCGAAATAACCGCGCATGTCACCCATGGTCGTAATGTACGCGGTCAAGGTCCTTGAAGCGCGTGTACTGGGCGTCGAAATACATCTCGACGATGCCGATCGGTCCGTGACGCTGTTTGCCGATCACCGCCTCGGCGACGTTGTGGACCGCGGTCATGCGATTTTGCCATTCGGCCATTTTGGTGGCGTCTGCCTCGTTCGGTTTTTCGCGCTCGACGTAATATTGCTCGCGATAGACGAACATCACGACGTCGGCGTCTTGTTCGATCGATCCGGATTCACGCAAGTCGGAAAGTTGCGGGCGTTTGTCCTCGCGGTTTTCGACGGCGCGGGAAAGCTGCGAAAGCGCGACCACGGGGATCGCCAATTCCTTGGCGATGGCCTTCAGGCCGCGCGTGATTTCCGATACTTCAAGCACGCGGTTTTCCGATTGTTTCGAGCCCGTGCCGCGCAAAAGCTGAAGATAGTCGACCACCAGCATCCCCAGATTGTGCTTGCGCTTCATGCGCCGGGCGCGGGTGCGCACGGCGGTGATGCTCAAGGCCGCCGTGTCGTCGATATAGATCGGGATCTGCGCAAGCCGTGTCGATTGTTCGGCCAGACGGTGGAAATCCTCCTTCGAGAATTCGCCGCGGCGGATTCGATCGCCGGAAATCTCGGCAAGGTCGGAAAGAAGTCGGGTGGCCAACTGGTCGGCCGACATTTCCAGGCTGAAGAAACCCACGATCGCGCCTTCCTGCCCGCCGGATTCGGCATAGGCGCGCGCGGCGTTGAAGGCCATGGTGGTGGCGAAGGCGGTCTTGCCCATCGATGGACGGCCCGCGACGATGATCAGATCGGAAGGTTGCAGGCCGCCGAGTTTTTTATCGAGATCGCGCAGGCCGGTGGTCACGCCCGTGACGTGGCCGTCGGATTTGAAGGCCTTTTCGGCCAGTTCGATCGCCGCCGCGGTAGCGGCGTGCATGGTCACGAATCCACGGTCGGCCTGGCCGCTTTCGGCCATTTCAAACAGACGGGATTCCGCGGATTCCAGACAGTCGGTGGCGGAGGTGTCGATGTCGGCCTCGTACGCCTCGTTGACCAGATCGTTGCCTACGGCGATCAGGTTGCGGCGCAGGTAGAGATCGTGGATGAAGCGCGCGTAGTTGGCGGCGTTGATCACGGTGACGACGCTGGCCGCCAGATCTGCCAGATATTGCGCACCACCGCGTTCCTCAAGCTCCGCATCGTTTTCAAAATAGGGTTTAAGGGTTATCGGGTCGGCATTCTGGCCGCGGTCGGCCATTTTTCGGACCGCGTCGAAAATACGCTGGTGGACCGGGGCGAAGAAATGCTCGGCCTTGATGATGTCGCCGACGTTTTCAAGCGCGCGGTTGTCGACCAGAAGCGCGCCCAGAAGGGCCTGCTCGGCCTCCAGATTATGGGGCAGGATGCGGAAGCCCTGCGCCTCCAGCGCCGTGCCCGCGCCGGTGCGGCCGCCCGGCAGGGTAATGAGATTGTCGGAAACCATGCCCGGACCCTAGCAGATGCCGGATGCGGATGTGAATCGGAATCGGCCAAGTTGTGGATGCAATTGATGTTTTTTTGTGGGGCAAGCCTGTGCAAAAGCATCGGGAAAAGCGGTGGACGGCATGGGGTGGGTGGTAGGAGGCGGATGGCAGGGGACACGATATTGCCTTTTTTGGGTCACGCGAATGACCGAAGCCAGGGCAAGGATTCCTGTATTGAAAAAGGACATCCCCATGCGCCCGTTTTATAAATCCGTGATCCTGACCGGCGTCGCCGGGGTAACTTTCGGGGCTTTCGCGCCGCAGGCCACGGCCGGGGCGGATACGCCGATCAATAGCGCCTATAACAATCTGGTGGCGGCGAACAGTTCGATCGCCGCGCGGCGCGACGTAAAGGCGATCGACAGGCTTGAAGACGCGAAATGGGCGCTGCGCGAAAACGAGATCATGAACAAGAACAATGCCGAGGTGCAGGCGGACGAAACCCTGCGCAGCGACATCGCCGCGATCGTGGGGATTTTGCGCGGCCAGGATACAAACCGGTTCGACGCGGCAGCAGCGGCCACGCAAAAAGTCGAGGACGCGGTGCAGGCGCGGATCGAAAAGAAGGACACGCATAAAGTCGATTGAGTTTTCATCCCACCGGCGAAGGCGGGGGCCTGCCATTCTCCCCCTGCGTTATGCACGGGTCTCCGTTTTCGCCGGTGGGATGAAAAAACGCCATATAAATAAAAAGCCCCGCGAAATTCGCGGGGCTTTGATCGTTGTAGGCAGGAAGATCAGGCGGCCTGTTCTTCGTCGGTTTCCGCGTTGGCTTCCACATTGGCCTGGGCTTCGCCGTCGGCTTGTGCCGCAGGTTGGGCCTTGGGCGCTTCGTCCTCGTCGGTCTTGACCAGAGCCTTGCCGGTTTTTTTCTGGATCGCGGCCTCTTCCTCGGTGCGGGCGATGTTGACCGTCACTTCGACCTTCACCTCGGGGTGCAGGGCGACGGTGACCGGGAACAGACCCAGCATCTTGAGCGGGGCGTGGAGCACGACGTGGGTGCGCTCCACATGCACGCCCGCGCCCGCGGTCGCCGCCTCGGCGATGTCGCGGGTGCTGACCGACCCGTACAGAGCGCCCGCTTCGGACGCCTGACGGATGATGGTCACGTGCTGGCCGGAGAGTTTCTTCGACTCTTTCTCGGCGGCATCGCGTTTTTTGGCGTTGTTGGCTTCGAGGGCGGCCTTTTCACGCTGGAAATAGGCGCGGTTCGATTCTGTCGCGCGCAGCGCCTTGTTTTGCGGCAACAGATAATTGCGCGCATAACCGTCGCGAACGCGGACTTCTTCGCCCAGCGAACCCAGATTGTCGATCTTTTCAAGAAGGATGACCTGCATGATTAACCCTCCTTCGTGTTTTCAAAGTTGCCGAAGGAACGGTCGCCACGGTCGCCGCGCGGGGCGCGGTCACCACGATCGCCACGGTCGGCGAAGCTGCGTTGCGGCGGCAGTTCGTCGCGGACATAGGGCATCAGCGCCATGAAGCGCGCGCGCTTGATGGCCAGTGCCAGTTCGCGCTGCTTGGTCGCCGAAACGGCCGTGATGCGCGAAGGCATGATCTTGCCGCGTTCGGAGATATAGCGCATCAGGGTCTTGACGTCCTTCCAGTCAATGCGCGGGGCATTGTCACCCGAAAACGGGCAGGTCTTGCGACGACGGAAGAACGGCGCGCCGCCGGAGGACGGGCCGCGGCCTTCGCCGCGTTCGCCACGGGATTCACCACGGCCTTCGCCGCGCGATTCGGAACGGGGTTCACGTTTTTCAAAAGACATTACGCAGCCTCCTTCGCGGGTTGGTCCTTGCGCTCGGACGAGAATTCCTCGATCCGCAGCGACATGTGACGCAGCACGTCCTCGGACAGGCGCAGATTGCGCTCAAGCTCGTGCAGGGCGGCGGGCGGCGTGTCCAGTTCGAACAGCACGTAGTGGCCCTTGCGGTTTTTGTTGATGCGGTACGCCAGGGTCTTGAGGCCCCAGTGTTCGGTTTTGTGGATTTTGCCACCTTGATCGGTGACGATCTTGCCCATCTTTTCGGCCAGTTGCTCGACCTGTGCGGGCGCGAGATCCTGCCGTGCGATGAACACGGTTTCGTATTTCGGCATTCGTTTCTCCTTACGGTTATGACGGGGACCATCCCCGCCAAAGCCGGATTTCCCGGCAAGGTTGCGCGCAAAAAAGCACAAAACCGGGGGGAAAGGCAAGCCTTTCTTGACAGAAGCCGATTCCGTGGGTTTTGGTAATGCCGACCATAACCGCGACAAGAGGGAATTCATGACACGCGCATTCGTGTTTCCGGGACAGGGCAGCCAGAGCATCGGCATGGGCAAGGCGCTGGCCGAAAGCTTCGCCGAGGCGCGCGAGGTATTTGAACGGATCAACGACGCGCTGGGGCAGGATCTGACCAAGGTCATGTGGGAGGGCGCGGAATCCGACCTCAACCTGACTGAAAACACCCAGCCCGCGCTGTTCGCCGTGTCGATGGCCGTGGTGCGCATCCTTAAAAAGCAGGGCGGAATCCGGATTTCCGAAGCCGGGGCGTTCGTCGCCGGGCATTCTTTGGGCGAGTATTCGGCGTTGACCGCCGTCAAGGCGCTGGAGCTGGACGACAGCGCGCGGCTTTTGCGCGCGCGCGGGCGGGCGATGCAGCGCGCGGTGCCGGTGGGCCAAGGCGGCATGGCCGCGATTTTAGGCCTCGATTTCGAATCGGTGAGCGCGCTTGCGCGTGAAAACGCCGCGACGAACACGGACGGTGACGGTGTATGCGAGGCCGCCAACGACAACGCGCCGGGGCAGGTGGTGATTTCCGGTCATCTGGAAGCGGTGCAGCGTTTCATGGCGTTGGCGCAGGGGCATGGCGCGAAGCGCGCGATCATGCTGCCGGTTTCGGCGCCGTTCCATTGCCGTTTGATGGCGCCTGCCGCCGCCGAAATGGCCAAGGCGCTGGCGCAGGTGACGATCCGCCCGCCGTCGATCCCGGTGGTGTGCAATGTTTCGGCCAAGGCCGAGGACGAGCCGGGCCGCATCCGCCAATTGCTGGTCGACCAGATCACGGGCCGGGTGCGCTGGCGCGAAAGCATCCAGTGGATGGCGGGCGCCAACGTCACCGAGGTAGTGGAACTGGGCGCGGGCAAGGTGCTTTCCGGTCTGACGCGGCGCATCGACGACCGGCTGGCCGCGTTCAACGCCGGTACGCCCGCCGAGATCGAGGCGCTGATCAGGCATATCAAGGGATAAATTGACTAATACAACTTCCGAGCCTTAATGTCTTTTCATATTTAGACAAGGAGAAGGTCATGGTAACTGCGGATTACTTGGGTGACGATCCCGAGGATATTTTTAATCCTTACGAGGTGCCCTCTGCTGAAATTGCGAGGGCGTTTGCGGCTGCGGTAGCGCAAGCTGGAGAGGGTGGGCTAGTACATCAAGTTTACGGTTTGGGGACGTACACGGCCAAAGGCTATAGACCAGACGAAATTCCGGAGGAATTGCGGCGTGAATTCCGTATTTAAGCTTTAACCTTCGGGCAGTTGCGTTATAAACCTCGCATATAATCATGCGAGGTTTTTTATGTTCTCACTTTCAGGCAAAACGGCATTGGTCACCGGCGCTACCGGCGGTATCGGCGAAAGCATCGCGCGGGCGCTGCACGCGCAGGGTTGCGTCGTTGGCATTTCCGGGCGCAACCGCGACAAGCTGGACGCTTTGGCCGCCGAATTGAAGGAACGCGTGCATGTGCTGCCCGCCGATCTTGCCGACGCTGCCGCGACGGACCAGCTGGTCGCCGACGCCACGGCGGCCATGGGCAAAATCGACATCCTGATCAACAATGCGGGCCTGACGCGCGACAATCTTGCGCTGCGCCTGAAGGACGAGGACTGGCAAGCCGTGCTGGACGTCAATTTGACCGCGCCGTTCCGCCTTGCGCGCGCGTGCCTGAAGGGGATGATGAAAAACCGTTTCGGGCGGATCGTGAACATCACCTCGATTGTTGGTGTTACCGGCAATCCGGGGCAGGCGAATTATGCCGCGTCCAAGGCGGGGATGATCGGCTGGTCGAAATCGCTGGCCGCCGAAATCGCCTCGCGCAATGTCACGGTCAACTGCATCGCGCCGGGATTTATCGCGACCGCCATGACCGGCGCGCTGGACGACAAGCAGAAAGCCGCGATTGATTCCCAAATTCCGATGGGGCGCATGGGCGTGCCCGCCGAAATCGCCGCCGCCGCCGTGTATCTGGCATCGGACGAGGCCGCCTATGTGACCGGCCAGACGCTGCATGTGAACGGTGGCATGGCGATGATTTGATGAAGGCCACGCTTTATATCGCCAGCTCTCTCAACGGCTTTATCACCAAGGGCGAAACAGATTCCAACTGGGTTTCGTCCGAAGATGAAAAAATGTTCACACAGGTTTGCGGACAGGTCGGCTGCGTTCTTGTCGGGTCGAAAACTTTTCAGCAATATCAGGATACGGTTTATCCCGTGCCGGGCGTGCAGAATGTCGTTTTGACGACGCGCGCCCTGCCGCAGGTCGATCCTTCCGTCCACGGTGCCAGCGACATGGATACAGCCCTGAACAAAATAAGGGCTCTTGGTTTTGATCGTTTTGTCGTGGTGGGCGGTGCCAGTGTTATCGACCAATGTTTTCAACGCAAATTGATTGATCGTGTTTATTTAAGTTTACACCCCTGTCTGTTTTCCGATGGGTTGCCGTTGGCCCTGGTGGATGCGCGGTTGTCCTTTGAAGGTATCAAGGCGCAATCCGACGCATTTGTTCTTCTGGATTACAAGGTCATTGCTTATGACTAAGGCTGTTCTTTTCGATTGCGACGGGACGCTGGTCGATACCGAGGAATTGAGCGCGGTGGCGTTCACGGACGTGCTGCGCCGCGATTTCGGCATCGATATTCCGTGGGATAATTTTCGCGATACGTATATGGGCATGTCGCTTGCGAACATCGTCAGAGCGATTTGCCTGCGATTCGAACGCGACCTGCCGTTCGAAGCGATACGCGACGGGTACGCGGCGGGCATGGAAGCCAATATCGCCACCCATATGCGCGTGCTGCCCGAAAGCGTGGCCTTCGTCCGCGAGTTGGCCGGACGACCGGCGAAGATGGCCGTGTGTTCCAACGGGGTGCGGCGTTTGGTGCTGCAGGAGCTTGCGGTTGGCGGATATGGCGACTTGTTTCCCGAAGCACATGTGTTCACGGGCGATCAGGTGGCGCGGCCCAAGCCGGAACCCGATCTGTTTCTTTACGCGGCGCAGGTCATGGGCGCGGCACCCGAATCCTGCGTAGTGGTCGAGGATTCGGCGGCAGGGGTGCGCGCGGGCGTGGCGGCGGGGATGCGGGTTCTTGGTTATACCGGACTTGCGCACGATCCGGCGGCGCAGGCGCAGACCCTTGAAAAGGCAGGTGCATTCAAGGTTTTCAGCCGGCTTGAGGCGATCGAGGACTGGCTTTAAGGGGGTGTTACAGGAAAGCGGTTGTCTTGACCTTCCGGGCCTGCTAAGACTCTCGCGGCTTAAAGCACCTGTAAACAGAATCAAGGAATTAGGAACATGAGCGATATCGCAGCCCGCGTTAAGAAAATCGTTGTCGAGCACCTCGGCGTCGAAGAGGACAAGGTGGTCGAATCCGCCAGCTTCATCGATGATCTGGGCGCGGATTCCCTGGACACGGTCGAACTGGTCATGGCGTTCGAGGAAGAATTCAACATCGAAATCCCGGACGACGCCGCCGAGAAAATCCAGACCGTGGGCGATGCCGTGAAATTCATCGGCGAAAAAGCCGCCGGCTGATCCGCCTTTTAGGTTTTTGCGTCGCGCCGGCACTTCACTGCCGGCGTGTTGCGTTTGAGAATATGTACGAACGGGGTTTGGCAAGGGTATGAAACGGGTCGTCGTCACCGGCATGGGCATGGTCACTCCGCTTGGGGCCGGGGTGGGGCATAACTGGTCGCGGATCACCGCCGGCGAGTCGGGCATCACGCGCATCGCGCATTTCGACGCGTCGGAGCTGTCGTCGCAGATCGCCGGCATGGTGCCGCGCGGATCCGCGCCCGGTCAAATGAACCCGGATATCGCGGTCGCGCCCAAGGATCAGAAGAAAATCGACGATTTCATCCTGTACGCCATCGCGGCGGCGCAGGAGGCGGTGGCCGATTCCGGCTGGGTCGCGCAAAGCGAGGAAGACAAATGCCGCACCGGCGTCATGATCGGTTCGGGCATTGGCGGGCTTACGTCCATCGCCGAAACGTCGCTGCAATTACGGGACAAGGGGCCACGGCGGATATCGCCGTTCTTCATTCCGGGGGCGCTGATCAATCTTGCCTCCGGGCAGGTGTCGATCCAATACGGATTCAAGGGGCCGAACCATTCGGTCGTCACCGCGTGCGCCACCGGTTCGCACGCGATCGGCGATTCGGCGCGGCTGATCATGTGGGGCGACGCGGATGTCATGGTCGCGGGCGGGACGGAATCGGCGGTCAATTATCTGGGTGTCGCGGGCTTTGCCGCGTTGCGCGCGCTTTCAAGCGGGTACAACGACAGACCGGCGGAGGCTTCGCGTCCGTTCGACGCGGGCCGCGACGGATTCGTGATCGCCGAGGGCGCGGGCGTCGTGGTGCTTGAGGAATACGAGCACGCGAAAAAGCGCGGCGCGAAAATCTATGCCGAAGTCACGGGGTACGGGCTTTCGGGCGACGCCTATCACATCACCAGCCCGGCCGAGGACGGCGATGGCGGCTTCCGCGCGATGCAGGCCGCCCTGGCGCGGGCGCAGATCAACCCCGGCGATATCGATTACATCAACGCGCACGGCACCTCGACGCCCGTCGGCGACGGAATCGAATGCACCGCGATCAAGCGTCTGTTCGGCAGCGCACTCGACCATGTGTCGATGTCGTCGACCAAATCGGCGATCGGGCATCTTCTGGGCGCCGCGGGCGCGGTAGAGGCCATTTATTCGATCAAGGCGATCGAAACCGGCGTGTTGCCGCCGACTCTGAATCTTGAAAACGTCAGTCCGGAATGCGCGGGCATCGACCTTGTGCCCAAAGTCGCGAAAGAGAAAAAAGTCCGGGTCGTTTTGTCCAACTCCTTCGGTTTCGGTGGCACCAACGCCTCTCTGGTCATGAAGGCGGTCTAGCCATGCGCGCGCTTTTGCGGTTTGCCGTTCTGGTCATCATTGTCGGGGCGGCGGCGGCCTTCGCGCTTAACTGGTTCGGGCGCGAGCTTGCGCGCCCCGGCCCCAATCAGGCGGAAAACATCGTTTATATCGCGCCGGGCACCGGCGTGCGCGCGATGGCACAGATGCTGGCGCAAGAAGGCATCATCCGCGAACCGCTTTTGTTTCTGGCAGCGGTGCGGATCGAAGGGGTGGAGAGCAAGCTCAAGGCCGGGGAATACCAGATGCCGGCCGCCATATCGCTGGGCGACGTGGTCGAAAAAATCGCCAGCGGCACGGTATTTCGGCGCGACGTCACTCTTCCCGAAGGGTTGTGGTCGTCGGAAATCAAGCAAATCATCAATGGCGCTCCGGCGATGAACGGGACGATCGCGCAAACCCCGGCGGAGGGCAGCATCCTGCCCGAAACCTATGCCTATATCCGTGGGGAGGACCGGGAAAAACTGCTGGCGCAGGCGCAAAAGGCCATGGACGAAACGTTGGCACGCGCATGGGAATTACGCGCCTCCGGCCTGCCTTTCGCCAGCAAGGAGGAGGCGTTGATCCTTGCCTCGATCGTCGAAAAGGAAACCGGCGTTGCGGCGGAGCGTCCGCGCATCGCGGGGGTGTTCATCAACCGGTTGCGGGCGGGGATGATGCTGCAATCCGATCCGACGGTGATTTACGCGGTCACGCACGGGGAATCGAAACTGGATCGCGTGCTGTATGCGCATCTCGCGGTCGATTCGCCCTATAATACCTATCGTCATGCAGGTTTGCCGCCGGGACCGATCTGCAATCCCGGCAAGGCTGCGATCGCCGCGGTGCTCAACCCCGAAGCCAACGATTTCCTGTATTTCGTGGCTGACGGCAAGGGGGGGCATGTCTTTGCCAAAACCATGGTCGAACACAACGCCAACGTCGCCCGGTTCCGCACGGTGCAGCAGGCCGAGCGCGCCGCCCGCAAGGCGGCGGAAGCGGGAGCGGCGCAGGGGGTGGAACAAGCCGGGCAGAAAGCTGTGGACACCGCGCCGAAAGCGCCTTGAAAACAGGTTGTTTGGCGTTTTGTGCGTGATATACCTTGGGTCAGGATTCTTTATCTGGAAGGGCTTTTGCACCCATGAAACTCTCGATCAGCCGGGCTGACCTGATGCGGGCGCTCTCCCACGTTCAAAGCGTGGTCGAACGGCGTAACACAATTCCCATTCTTTCTAACGTGCGTCTACAGGCGCGCGACGGGGCGTTGAGCCTGTCGGCCACCGACATGGACCTTGAAATCAACGAAACCGTGCCCGCCAACGTCCAGACGGTGGGCGCGACCACCGCGCCCGCGCACACGCTGCACGACATCGTGCGCAAGCTGCCGGAAGGCGGCAATGTCGACATGGCGCTGGAAGGCGCGGGGGCGATGATGACCGTGAAATCGGGACGTTCGACCTTCAAGCTGTCCTGCCTGCCGGTTTCCGACTTCCCCGAACTGGGCAAGGGCACGCCGGACGTCAGCTTCTCGATCCCCGCCGCGTCGATGCGCGATTTGATCGACAAGACACGCTTTGCGATGAGCGCGGACGAAACCCGTTATTACCTCAATGGTATTTACGTACATGCGGCACAGCACAGCGGCGTCGCGGTGCTGCGCGCGGTGGCCACGGACGGGCACCGTCTGGCGCGGTTCCAGATGCCCTTGCCCGATGGCGCGCAGAAAATGCCGGGCGTCATCATCCCCCGCAAGACGGTGGGCGAGCTGCGCAAGCTGCTTGAAGAAGCGGCGGACAACGTCAAGATCGGCCTGTCGGAAAACAAGATCCGTTTTTCGGTCGATCATATCGAGATGACGTCGAAGCTGATCGACGGTACTTTCCCCGACTACGAAAAGGTCATTCCGAACGACAACAACAAGGTGATCGAGGTCGATTCCAAGGTGTTTTCCTCGGCCATCGACCGGGTGTCGACCATTTCCTCGGAAAAAACCCGCGCGGTCAAAATCACGATCAACGGCAAGGGCATGACGCTTTCGGCGCAGTCGCCGGATGCCGGTTCCGCGACCGAGGAAATCGAAATCAACAATGACGGTGTGGCGATGGAGATCGGGTTCAACTCGCGCTATCTTCTCGACATTACGCAGCAGATCGATTCCGACGGTTGCCGCATGATACTGGCGGACGGCACGGGGCCGACCATCATTCAGGATACGGCGGATGAATCGGCGCTTTACGTTCTGATGCCGCTACGCGTGTGATCAGAATCGGATTAGGCTTGATCCATCACCAGTTACGCCGGGGCCGGATATCCGCCCCGGCGATTTTTATTGTGATGGCCGCATTGATGCGGAAATCCATGACATTCACGGGGCCCGGCCCTAAAATGGCGTGATGAGCGCGGTTCTTTCCCTGCAACTCCATGGTTTTCGCAATTACCGCGATACGCTGCTGGGCGATCTCGGTGCCGGGTTCGTCGTGCTGACGGGCGCGAACGGTGCGGGCAAAACCAACGTGTTGGAGGCGGTAAGTCTGTTGTCCCCCGGTCGGGGTCTGCGCGGCGCGCGGGTGGGCGAGATGCGCAACCGTTCGTTGCCCGACGGCGTGCCATGGTCGGTCGCGGCCAGCGTCGATACGCCGGTGGGAATCGTCAAAATCGGCACCGGGCTCAAGCCCGCCACGGGCGAAGCGAAGGCCGAGCGCCGCGCGGTGCGTGTCAACGGCGTCGATCTGAAGGCGCAGGCCGATCTTTCCGAATACGTGTCCTGCGTATGGCTGACGCCGCAGATGGACGGGCTGTTTTTGGGGCCGGCGTCCGAACGGCGGCGGTTTTTCGACCGGTTGGTCTATGCCTTCGACGCGGCCCATGCGGGGCGGGTGACGCGGTATGAAAATGTTTTGAGTCAGCGCGCGCGGCTGTTGCGTGCTCAGGCCGAGGACGGGGTGGCTGCGGACCCGGCGTGGTTGTCTTCGCTTGAGGCACAGATGGCTGAAACCGGTGTTGCGATCGCCGCCGCGCGCGCGCATACGCTGGAATCGCTGATCGTGCGGGGCGAGGGGATTCTTGCGGGCACCGGGTTTCCGGCGGCGCGGCTTACGCTGGCGGGCGGGGTCGAGGACATGCTTGCGCATATGCCCGCGCTGGAGGTCGAGGACCGGATGCGCGCGCGGCTTGAACGGGCGCGCGGCGCGGACGCGCAGACCGGCGGCGCTTCGGTGGGGCCGCATCGCACCGATTTACAAGTCGTTTTCGCGGCCAAGGACATGCCCGCCGCGCAATGTTCGACCGGCGAGCAAAAGGCGCTTTTGACCGGTATCGTGCTTGCACATGCGATGCGCACCAAAACGCTGCGCGATGCTGCGCCGATTTTGCTGCTTGACGAAATCGCGGCGCATTTCGATGCCGTCCGGCGGGATGCGCTGTTCGGCATTCTGCACGATCTGCGCGCGCAGGTGTTTTTGACCGGCACGGACGCGCATTTGTTTTCAGGTCTGTCGGACGCGCGATATCTGGGAATCCACGCCGATTCGGTGCGCGAGGCGGCTTAAAAACGCATGCGTCCGTCCGCCCGGATGAAGAAAAGCACAAAGTCCAGCCAGTCTTACAAAAATCAATTTAAAATCAATATTTTGCGCCTGTGTCCATGATGCGTTTTTGCTTGGTTATTGGGCGCGAAACCTGCTAGTTTCAGGCATTCATTCCGGCAGGCGAAACGCAGGCAAAACCATGGCTGACAATACCGTGAAAAAGACGACGAACGATTCCGATTACGGCTCCGATTCCATCAAGGTCCTCAAAGGGCTCGACGCGGTGCGCAAGCGTCCGGGCATGTATATCGGCGATACCGACGACGGGTCTGGCCTGCACCACATGGTTTACGAGGTCGTGGACAACGCGATCGACGAATCCCTGGCCGGGTATTGCGACGAGATTTTTATTTCCCTCAATCCCGATGGGTCGGTGACGGTGCGCGACAACGGGCGCGGCATTCCGGTCGACATCCATAAGGAGGAAGGCGTCAGCGCGGCCGAGGTCATCATGACCCAGCTGCACGCGGGCGGCAAATTCGACCAGAATTCGTACAAGGTGTCGGGCGGGCTGCACGGCGTGGGCGTGTCGGTGGTGAACGCGCTGTCGGAGTGGCTGGATCTGCGCATCCGCCGCCAAGGTAAGGAATGGTACATGCGCTTCCGCCACGGCGAGGCCGAGGCGCCGCTCAAGCCCGTGGGCGAATGGGATGGGCGCAACGGGACCGAGGTTACCTTCCTGCCCAGCCCCAAGACGTTCACCAAGACGGAATTCGATTTTTCGACGCTTGAGGACCGGCTGCGCGAGCTTGCCTTCCTCAATTCCGGGGTCAATATCCTGTTTTCGGACCGGCGCAGCGAACCGCACAAGGAAGTGCGCTTCAATTACGAAGGCGGGATCGAAAGCTTCGTTGATTATCTCGACCGGTCGAAAACGCCGCTGATCAAGCCTTCGATCTCGATGAAGGGGCAGGAGGGCGGTATCGGCATCGAGGTCGCGATGGAGTGGACCGATTCCTATCATGAAACCACGTTGTGCTTTACCAACAACATCCCGCAACGCGACGGGGGCACGCACCTTGCCGGGTTTCGTGGCGCGCTGACGCGATGCATCAACAAATACGCCAACGATTCCGGCCTTTTGAAAAAAGAAAAGGTGGATTTGACCGGCGAGGACATGCGCGAGGGGTTAACCTGCGTGCTTTCGGTCAAGGTGCCTGACCCGAAATTCTCGTCGCAGACCAAGGACAAGCTCGTATCCTCGGAAGTGCGGCCGGTGGTGGAATCGGTCGTCGGCGACAGGCTTGCGACATGGTTCGAGGAAAATCCGCAGGAAGCCAAAAAGATCGTCGGTAAGATCGTCGAAGCCGCGACCGCGCGCGAAGCGGCGCGCAAGGCCCGCGACCTGACGCGGCGCAAGGGGCTTTTGGACGTGTCCTCGCTGCCCGGAAAGCTGGCCGATTGTCAGGAGCGGGATCCCGCGAAATCCGAAATCTTCATCGTCGAGGGGGATTCAGCCGGCGGTTCGGCCAAGCAGGCGCGCGACCGCCGCAACCAGGCGATTTTGCCCCTGCGCGGCAAGATTTTGAATGTGGAGCGCGCGCGCTTTGACCGGATGCTCAATTCCGCTGAAATCGGCACATTGATCACCGCGCTGGGCACCGGCATCGGACGCGACGAATTCGACGTCGAAAAGACGCGTTATCACAAAATCGTCATCATGACCGACGCCGACGTCGACGGGTCGCATATCCGTACGCTTTTGCTGACGTTCTTCTTTCGGCAGATGCCCGCGATCATCGAGCGCGGATACCTGTATATCGCGCAGCCGCCGCTGTACAAGGTCAAGCGCGGGTCGGGGTCGGAAATGTACCTTAAGGACGATCGCGCGATGGAGGATTATTTGATCCGCATCGCGCTTGACGACGCGCAACTCGTATCAGGCGAAGATCAGTCGGATACCCGCTTGTTCGAGCAAATCATCGAGGAGTGCCGCAAGCTGCAACCCGCGATCGCGGCGCTTGCGCGCAAGACCGGTTCGCAGGACATCATCGAACAGGCCGTTGCCGCCGGGGCGTTCGACCCCGCGATCGCGTCCGACGAAAAGCAGGGCGAGGCGGCTGCCAAGGCGCTGACCGCGCGGTTGAACGGTGTCGCGGCTTCGCGCGGAAAATGGGCGGTGATGTACAGCGCGGTTGGCGGTTTCGTCGTTACCTGCACCGCGCGCGGCGTCACCCAGACCAACCGGATCACGCCGGAACAGCAGCGATCTTCGGAAGGGGCGCGGCTGCACGCCAAGCAGGATTTCATCGCCGAAATGTTCGCAAACCCGGTTGTGCTGCGCGTCAAGGACAAGACGCACGGGCAATATACCGGGCCGGCCGGGTTGCTGGCCGGTGTGTTCGAAGTCGGGCGCAAGGGGTTGCAGATGCAGCGATACAAAGGCCTTGGCGAGATGAACCCGGAACAGTTGTGGGAAACCACGCTTGATCCCAATGTACGCACGCTGCTCAAGGTCGGGGTCAAGGATGCGGAAAAAGCGTCGGAAATCTTTTCGACCCTGATGGGCGATATCGTCGAGCCGCGCCGTGAATTCATTCAGGACAACGCGCTTAAAGTCAGCAATCTCGACGTTTAATACAAAGGGCGCCTTTACGGCGCCCTTTGTATTTCATCCCCTATTGCTTTACCGGCCTTACGACCTGCGCGGGGTTGCCTGCGATGATCATGTTCGGCGCGCAGGTGAAGCCTGGCATCAGCACTGCGCCGGCGGCGATGACGCAGCCGTTGCCAATGGTGACGCCCTTTAGGATGCACACGCGCGCCCCGATAAAAACATCGTCGCCGATACTGACGGGGCGGGGGCGGCTGTCTGGTTCGCGGCGGCGGTCGATGGCGAGCTCGTGGCCGTTGGAGTCGCCGATCAAACAGTCAGGGCCCATCAGGCAGTTTCGGCCAATGGTGATGGACGAGCCGTTAGCCACGATGCTGACGCGGTTGTTGATGGCAGAGTGCGTACCGAAGCTTATGCGCGAATCTTCTGTGATTGCGGCTATATACGAGTAGGAGAGGTTTCCCGGCGAACCGATGACCCCGAAGACGACGTGATCGGGAATGCTGATCTTGCCGCGACCGTGAAACTGGACGGGTGCGGAGAGGCTGAGCTTGGCGTCCTCTTCCGGCTTTTCGCCTTCCAGCACGTCCTGATTGGAGATGTGCAGATGGTAGAGGATAAAGAGTTTACGGACCGCAACCTCAAGATGGTTTGCGGCAGTAGCCTGGATCTGGCCTATGGCGACTTTGATAAGATCAAGCAGTTGCATAGGGGTATACTGCCCTATGACACCGTAAAGGCCAATGGTCGATCAGCGCTTGAACGGCGTGGTGTTGTTCAGCGGCGCGTTGGGCAGTTTCAGGCCCTTGCCACCGCCGCCGCCCGCGGCGCCGGGTTGCAATTCGGGCGAGCCGAACAGGCCGGCGGCCAGATTGTCAGCCGCGGATTTGAGGATCGATTTGACTTCGTCCGACAGGTTTTCCGGCATCATGGTCATGCCTGTTTTGGCCTTGTGTTCCACGGCTTCCATGGAATCGAACTTGCCTTGCGGTACGTTTTGAATGTTCGCGCTGTCGGTCGCGTTCTCGGCTGTTTTGGGCGCCTTGCCACCGCCGCCGGAGGATGAGCCGGATTTGCCCTTGCCTTCCGTGTCGTCCCCGTCCTTGTCCGCGACTTCGTCGAGTTTCTTGCGCGAGGCAAAGAAATCCATCGGGTTCGTGGATGCGCTTGCCTGTGTGCTGTCCTGCGCCGCCGCCGTACCGGCGGGGGCGGCCATCTGGTCGAGGTTTCCGTTCAGGGCCTGTACGCCAACGATCGCCAGCGCGCCGTCATGCATCGGATCGCCGGTGTTCAGACGGGTCGATTGGGCGATTGCGGCGATTTCCGGCGCAAGCGGCAGTTTTCCGCCCTTGGCGGCGGTCCAGCCTGGCGACATCAGGCGGTCGCGCAGCGCGCCGATGTCCTTGACGTGCTTGAGAATGAAGTCGTCTGTCTTGGGCAGGCCGACAAAACGCTGCACGCGCATCGCCTTGGCGGTGCCGGGGTTGGCGTAATACAGGTTGACGACGTTCATCACCATGCCGAAGGCGAGGATCGCCTCGCCTTCCTTGAAGCCGCGCAAATCGTCGAAGGTGGCGCGTTGTTTGAAGTCGACCGAGGCCGAGGTGTTGCCGTAGTACGAGCTGGTTGAGGATTCGCCGGTGCCGCCCAGCGTCCAGCCGCCGACCACCGAAACCAGCGCCTTGCCCATGGTGCGGTCGAAAAAGTCCTGCGTGCCCATCGGGTCTTCGATTTTGCCGAAGATCTTGATGTTACAGTTACCGGTGATCGATTTGGCCTCTTCCTTGACGCGTTTTTCCAGCGCGGCCAAATCCTGCGCCGCGTAGACGAGGCAGAAACCGAGCGAGCGCGCCTGCGCCGCCATCACGCCCATGCCCTGGGTGGTGTAGTAGCCGACTTCGTCGAACACCGTGATGAACGGCGTGTTGGAACGCGTCGGCTTGTTTTCGATCACGGTGTTGGATTCGCCTTCGACCGTGGCGCCGAGGGTCGAGCCCATCATGCCCTTGAGTGTCGCGGCGACGAGTTTACCCAGGTTCGCCGCTTCGTCCGGCGATTTTTCCAGCGCCGGGATCAGCACCACCAGAATGCGGCGGTTCAAGACGACGTCGACCATGTCGATGTCGGCGTTCTTGGCCTCGAAAATATAGCCGTAATCGTTGCCAAGCGATTGCAGCGCGCGGGTGAACTGCATCGTCAAATAGCCGTGCTGCTGTTTGACGACGTTGGTGTCGACCATCGGTTGGTCTGGACCCAGCGGTTTTTCCATGCCGTTGTCGTCGAAGGCAGCATCGACATAGCCGGGCAGTGTGTCGAGATAGCCTTTTAACCCTTCGCGAATGCGATCGGGCAGCGCGGCGTCACGCGAAAGTTTGACGACCTCGGGGAAGTTCATCACGTGGCGGATGGTGTTGATGTTGAGCGGCAGGTCCTGATGGTCGCGTTTCCACGTCAGCGCAGGCATGAGCGAGGACAGCAGCGAAATCGCGCGTTCCTTCCACATTGCGTTGTCGCCGCCCGCCTCGGGCATCAGCGAAACCAGCATCTGGGTAAGGTAGGAGGCCGAGCCGGATGAGAACGGGTTGAGCGTGTTCGACGGCGCAGGGTCGTCGGAGTTGCCGGTCATGTAGTTGAGGACAAGCAGGTCGTCGTCGCGGCCGAAGCGGCGGACCATCGCGCACAGCGAGGCCCAGAGGTCTGTATCCGCCTTGCCGTCGATGTAGATGAAGCCGGAGCCCCACATCAGCGCGTTGGAGACGATGGATTTCAATCCTTCTGTCTTACCGGCGCCGGTGGTGCCGAGGTAGAGAATGTGAGTGCGGACGTCCGCGTTGTTGAACCAGATTTCCTCATTCTCGTATTGCTGGCTGTTGCCCATGAACATGATGCCGCGCGGCTTGCCGTCGCGTTCGTTCTTGTCCTTGTACGGGGACCAGGCGGGCATCTTGTAGCACAGGGTGCGGTTGCACGCGATCAGGAACCACCAGTAAAGCAAACCGAGAAGCAGGATCAGGTCGGCGAAATACTGGCCCGGACCGGGCAGCAGGACAAAGACGATGGCGAGGAAATACAGGGTCGCCGCATAGTCCGAATTCGAGAGGAAGTCATAAATGCGCGTACCCAGCGGACGTGTGTCGCGCAGGATATGCGTCAGTTTATAGTCGTACTTCTTCTGAAATATGGCCATGGTCTTGGGTGGCTTTCGTACGTGTCCTTCGGTCTATTTCGGCAAGGTGCCGGGTTGGCTGCTGAGGAAATCGTCGGCCGACATCGGCACGCCCGCGGGCGCCGGTTCGCCCGGCGTCACAGGGGCGGTCCCATCTGGGTTGGCTTGAGGCTGGCCGGAATCCGATCCGGCAGGTCCGGCAGGCGAGGTCAGCGGCAGTTTCGAGAGATCGGTCTGGTTCATCAGAGCCTGGAGCTTCGCCATGTCCTCGGGGCTGATCTCCCCCGGCAGCGTGGTCGGCATGTTGCCAGCCGCGCCCTGTTGGGCCGCCTGATTTTGGGCAGCCACCGCGCGGAAGTCGACAAAGGGCGAAAGGATCATGCGCAGCGCGATCTTGTCGAGCGAAAGCATGTACAGCAAAAACCAGAACAGAACGAAATAGACGAACCATTTACCAATCCGCGGCACGGCGTTGACGACCATCGGGCGGCCGTCGGCGCCAATCGTAGTGCCGCGCGCTTTTTCCAGCGCCTTGGTGGCGGTGGCCAGCGCGCGCAGGCCGCGGTCGCGGTCGCGGTAAACCGCGACGGTCTCGGCGGTTTGCGTTTTCGCGCCTGCGGATGTGCCGTGTTTTTTGATGACGAAGAAACCCTTGGCGTCGTGTTCAAGGCGCAGCACGGCCATCCGTGCCTCGTCCAGATCCATCATCCACAGGGCCGGGGTTTCGGCATCGGGCAGCGAAAGGATCAGGCGGCCGTCGGCGACCTTGGCGGTGGGGTGCGTGGTGCTGGACATTTATGCTCTTTCCTTGTCTTTCATTACCTAGGCCGCGATTGCCGGCTTTTTGCGGCGGCGTCCGCCTTCGGCGCGCGGCGGGATCGGGCGCACCAGGACGGTGTTGGCCAGATAATCAATCAATCCGTCGTAAGCATCGCCGACACGCGGGCGCGGAATCGGGCGGTTGATCTGTTTTTCGGCGCGGTAATGCGCGGCGCAGCCCAGCGCCTCGGCATGGAAAGCCTGCCGTCCCATGTTGTTGAGCGGGTACCAAAGGCCGCGGTTATGGGCGCGCAGCCAGATGAATTGCGCCGGGGCCAGCACGCCGCCCTCGTTGCGCGCGGTATCGAGCGCGCGCATCATCGCGGTCGTGACATAGGCGTGACGGCCGCATGATGTCAGCACGCTTTCGGAAAGCTTCTTGTCACGCAGGATGCGCCGCGCTTCCCAGCTCAGCTTGCGGTCGCGCGAGAGTTTTAGCCCGGTCTTTGCGTCCCAGCACGCGCAAAGGCGGCCAAGCATTTCATCCGATTGCTCGCGCTTGCGCGCGGCCTTGAGGCAGAAGCAGGCGAGCAGCACGCGCAGTTCGGTCGGCAGCGCCTGATAACCGCGCCAGCGGGGGCCAAGCTGGCGGGCAAAGTATTCTTCCGACTGGGTGCGGTCGGGCTTGCCGTCGACCATGTCGATTTCGTTGAAGGCGATCCATTCTTCGGGGCTCAGCGCCTCGGAAAACAGGGGCAATTCGTGCGGCACCGGCGCGCCGGGCACGCGGTAGGGCTGTTTCACCGGGTTGAATTTCAGGAAGGGGCGAATGACCTTGAATATTTTCGACTGATCGGCGATCAACCCCTCAAGCCCCAGTTTGCGGTGGAATTTGCTGGTAGGGCCGCGGAATATCGTCCAGACGAACAGAAGGGCCAGACAGCCTGCGATTACAAACCGAAGCGGCCAAAGCGCGACATAGGTCAAGACCGGAATCTGGTCGTTACGCAAATTTTTCGGATCGGCATCCCGCGCGAAATCGCGCCATGCGCCAAAACGCGTAGAACGGACGGCGACGACACCTTCGTCGCCCATCTTGGCGTGCAGGCCCTGATCGTCGTTCGCCTGATAGGTGACCGGCACGTTCAGTTTGTCGTCGTTATTCCACCACAGCGAGGATAGGGACATCTCGGCGCTGCGCACGGCCAGAATGCCCGTGCTGATCTGCGGACGAAAATTATGCCAAATCAGCCACCCGCCGCCCCAGAAGATGGCGACGAGAAACAGAAGCATCCAAAGACTGGCGTCGCCGCCCTTATTGTCCGCCACGGAAGGCCGTTCCCTTAAATGTTGGTCTTGTTAAGAGGTTTGTATCAGAATCAGCATTGATTTTAAAAGAAAACTCTTTCAAAACAAAGCGTCTTCCCGGGCGTGGCATGGGGCGTCCCCCGGGGCGTCCCCCCGGGCGACTTCCGGGGGTCTTCCGGGCCGGCTTAGCTCAGCGGTAGAGCAGCGGTTTTGTAAACCGAAGGTCGGGGGTTCAATCCCCTCAGCCGGCACCATATTTTGCGTTCTGGAAAAATAATGGCAAGTCCGTTCAACAGGTTAGCTTTGAAGAACGGTTTAAATTTCAGGCGCTAATCGCTTTATTTTTCTGAACTCGATGCCATCGCTCTTGTCGTCCTAAATCGTGAACACTCTTCTGAGGGCGCGGCCGGTTGGTGAGTGCTTCAAAGCAAACATCCAGTTGCCACTAAAATTCAATCTCTCGCCATTCAGGCGTCGTACTTCCGGCGAAGGGGTAAAGGCTTTTGTTCTCGCCAAAGGAGCGGGCACCCAATAAAAACGCGCCAGTTGCGCTATGTATTCGTTATCCTCAGGAGAGGCGTCTTGTTTAAGGCGCTCAAGCGTGTCCGCATCGATCAGATCGGCATCGGCCACTTGAGATACGCTCCCATCTTTATTGGGCGTAACGGATATGATGATTGCGTCACCGAGTTTTCCGAAGCGTATCCCTTCTGGCGCCTGTCTATAGTGATCGCGAAAATAGGGTAGTCTTATATCAAGGTCTTTCGCGGCCTTTGATGTCCAGCCGGGGGCGAAATGCCCAAAATCATTCATATTCCACAGAAGTGGGGCGTTTCGATCCGTGAAATTCAACCCCGAGACTCTTATATTGAAACCGTCGTGTAATCTGATGGCGCTGTCGGCTTGATATTTTTTAACCAAGCCTTCTACACGATTTACAAATTTTGCGCATTTTTCAAGGTAGCCGGTGATGGCCCATGCAAGCGCGCTCCCCTCTTGGACAACGTAATAATTAACGTCAATGTCGTGATCGGGCATGAACATGTCGTTTCCTTTCGCTTGCTAAAGCCAATATCAGTCTTGCGCGATAATTTATGCAGCCAAATACCATAATGCAAGAAAACTATCTTTAGGCGGGCGCGGATAATGTGTTCCTTCCCCCCGGCGTTTCTGCCCGTGGGGGTGCTTTATATTACGTCCCGCGATTTTCTGGGTTGCCTGGCGCGGTCTGGCTTCAGGGTTTAATCAACACCCGCGCGCTGACGGTCAGGTTAAGTTCCGTTTCACCCGCCTTCGCACTTGGTGCGGCTACGCCCTCCTGTGCGACATCGGCCACGGCCATCGCCATGCGAGCCATGGGCTGGAACACGACGGGCGCGGGCGGGGGGCCGTCAAGGTTGATGTCGAGCATTTCATAGCTGCCCTTGCCCAGCGCGGTCTGCACCAGTTTCGCCTTTTCGGTCAGTTTTTTGAGCGCGTTGCCCAGCATCTCGTTCTGCGCGGCTTCGGCCTTTTCCGTGGAAAGGCTGTAGGTCAGGCCGCTCATGGTAAAGCCGAGCGACTGGATCTTGCCCGCAAGGTCCAGCAGTTTGGCCGAATCCTTCGATTCCAGATCGACGCTTTGCGAACCGCGCCATTTTTTGGAGGTGCTGACCGGACGGCCGGTGCGCGGGTCGATGCTGTTCTGCTCGTCATAGACATAGGCCTGATAATAGCCGGTCGAGGTTTTGACCTCCGGCACTTTCTTGGCTTCGGCCAGCGCCTCGGACACGGCCTTGTTGATGCGGTCCTGCACCTCGTTGGCGGAGGATCCGTCCATTTCGTAGTTGAGCGAGGCGTTGAGCGTGTCCTGATCCAATTTGGTGTGTTCGGTCGCCGACAGGTTGACAATGGTGGTGCCGGCGGGCGGCATCGGGATCGCGTTGTCGTCCGCGTTGGCGGGCAGGGCGAAGGCCAGAACGGCAAGGGTAGAAAGCAGGGCGGTGCGCATCGGATCATTCCCTTTTTAGGTTGCGGGAATAAGCTAGCGCTGCGGGCGAGGAAAGAAAAGGGTTAAACCGTCTGATCGAAGCGGTCGATCAGTTCGCGGTCCATTTCGCTGGCGACACGGGCGACCGCGGCGTTGGCGCGATAGGCGGTACGCGCCTGATCGAGTTCGATCATGCTCTGTGCCAAATCTGGCGATGCATCCGTGGAATTCTGTGTTTCCAGTGCGGCTGGATCGATGGGTTTCGTGCCCGATGCCGCGATATCGCGGGCGGCGGTAGCGGCGCGGCCGGTAGCGGCGGTCATGCCGCCCAAGGCGATGGACAGAACGCTGGTCATATGTGAATAATATCATGGATTTGGTTGCCAAACGGTAAATTACGAAGGGGTAAAAGGGGTCGTGAAAGTCAGGATTTTCATGCTTTTGGCCGCAAGCGCGGCCGTGCTTGCAGGGTGCAACGGGCACCGGTTTAACGATGACGGGGATTTCAAACCCTATATCGTCAACCAGCAGGATACGGTCGCCGGGTATTATCCCGAAACGCCGTGGGCTTATCCGCAGGGCACCAGAACCGCCGAAATCGTCAGGCGCTGGAAGGCCGCAGGGCTGATCATGGATGCGATGACGCGCAAGGACGGTGTGCTGGAGATCACGGCGGGACCGCAATTCTACAATCTTTCGCAGCCCAGCCAGCAGGGGCTGGCGCGCGCGGTCGCACGGATGTACGGCGGGCGGCAGTTTCAGTTGACCGACTGGCACACCAGGCGTGTCGTCGGTGTCTATACTGGGCAGGGGCTTCAGCTTTACTGATTTTCGCCGATCACTTCGTCCGGCGTAATCTGATGGCGCAGCCATGTGCGCTGGCGCTTGGTGTACTGGCGGGTTTCGATCGCGGTGCGTTCGATGGCGTCCTCCAGCGTCATATCCCCTTTTAGGGCTTTGCGCAGGTATTTGAATCCGTGCGCCACGGTCACTGGCGCGTTTTCCGGTACGGCACCATCGTCGATTTTTTGCGCGAGGGCACGGACCTCTTCCATCACTCCGGCATCGACCATCGCATCCAGCCGCGCACGGATATTGCGTTCCAGAATGTCTTTGGGCGGGTTCAGCGCGATGACGCGATAGGCCCAATCACCGTCGGGTTTACGGGGTGGCTGGTTTTGCCATGCGCTTAAGGATTCTCCGGTCGTTTCCAATACCTCCATCGCGCGCATGATGCGCTGGGTGTCGCCGGGTTCAAGGCGCGCAGACATGACCGGATCGCGGGCCTGAAGTTCGGCATAAAGCGCCGCGCGCGGGGTGGCGCGGACGCGGGCGCGGATGTCGTCCGGGATGTCGGGCATGGGCGAAAGCCCCTGCATCAATGCCTTGAGGTACAGGCCGGTACCGCCGACCAGCCATGGCGCGCGGCCCGTGGCAAAGGCAGCGCGGATTTCGGTGGCGGCACGGGCGGTCCAGTCGGCGGCGGTGGTTGTTTGTGTCGCATCCAGAAAACCATAAAGACGGTGCGGCAGGCCGCCTTGTTCGTCCCCGCGTTCGTCCCCGCGCGGCTGGGCGGTCAGGATGGGCAGCGTGTCATAGCACTGCATCGCGTCGGCATTGATGATCGTGGCGTTTTCAGTACGCCCGCGCGCAACCGCCAGCGCGGATTTTCCGCTGGCGGTCGGACCGATCAGGATCGTGACCTGCACGCGTTACCGGGGCGCGTTACGGTGCCGGGCTTGGCTCGGCCGGGATCGCGGGCGGCGCCAGTTTGGTCTTCGCGTCTGGCGTGGCGCCGGATTTGTCCGTGTCCCGTTCGGCCAGCTTCACGGCGATGAACTGGATATCGCCTTGATGGTTGACCAGCATGAGCACCGATGATTTTTTCGCGGCGCGCATTTCAGCAATCACCTTGCGCACGTCGTCGATCGTTTTCACCGGGGTCTGGTTCATCTCGACGATCACGTCGCCTTCCGAAAGACCCTTACGGGCCGCGTCGGAGCCGTTGTCGATGTCCATCACCACCAACCCGTTCGTATCGGCGGCGATGCCGAACTGGCCGCGGATCGACGGGCTTAACGGCAGAAGATGGACGCCCAGTTCACCGATCGATTGACCGGTTTCGGGGGCCTCGGGTTCGGCCGGGCTTTGTTTTTCGATCAGGCCCTTGGCTTCGGCGGCTTCAAGTTCGCCGACCGCGACATTCACGGTCATTTCCTTGCCGTTGCGCCAGGCCACCATCGGCACGGACCGGCCGATTTCGGTGTCGGCCACGATCTTGGGCAGGGCGCGCATGTCGGGCACGTCCTTGCCGTCGAATTTAAGGACGATGTCGCCCGCCTTGACGCCTGCCTTTGCGGCCGGCCCGGTTTCGGTGATCGAGGCGACCAGCGCGCCGCGCGTCTTGTCCATGCCCAGCGCCTGGGCAATTTCGTCGGTCACGGTCTGGATGCGCACGCCCAGCCAGCCGCGGCGCGTCTTGCCGTATTTGACCAACTGGTCGATCACGGATTTCGCCATCGAAGACGGAATCGCGAAGCCGATGCCGACCGACCCGCCCGAAGGCGAATAAATCGCGGTGTTGATACCGATGACCTGACCTTTGAGGTTGAACATCGGGCCGCCCGAATTGCCGCGGTTGATCGAGGCGTCGGTCTGGATGAAGTCGTCATAAGGACCGGCGTTGATGTCGCGCTTGCGGGCGGAAACGATGCCGGCGGTCACGGTGCCGCCCAGTCCGAACGGATTGCCGATCGCCATTACCCAGTCGCCGACGCGCAGCGCGTCGGAATCGCCGAAGGCGGCGGCGGCAATGTCGTGTCCCTTCAGGTCGGCCTGAAGCAGGGCGATGTCGGTCTTGTCGTCCTTGCCGACCACGCTGGCGTTGACGATTGAATTGTCGTGCAGGGTGACGCGGATTTCCTCGGCGTCCTTGATGACGTGGTTGTTGGTGACGATATAGCCCTTTTCACGGTCGATGATAAAGCCGGAGCCGAGCGAGGTGGGCGGCACGGATTGCATCTGTTCCTGATGGCGTTTCATGTAGTCGTTGAAAAAATCCTCGAAGGGCGAGCCTTCGGGAAATTCCGGCGCGTCCTGCGTCTGCGCGTCCGCGTTGTCCATCTTCTGGGTCGAGGAAATGTTGACCACGGTGGGCAGCAGGCGTTCGGCCAGATCGGCGAAGGTCATCGGCGCGCCGGCGGGCGGGGCTGCGGCGGTGAGCGCGTAACTTGGCGTGTAGGCGCCTGAATAGGCGAAGACGGCAAGCGCGCCCGCCGCGAAGGCGGCGACGGTCAGAACGGTGTTGCGCAACATGGATGAAAACTCCTTGTGGGCTGTTGGCAGTCGCGGAGAACGCCAGAATCACGAAAAACTTAGTCAATTTTTTGGCACGGTATGAAGGCAGATGAAAGGGATCATTTGCGGCGCGGCCTGTTTGATATAAAAATTGACATAATGTTTCGCGCGTTTCTACAGTGCCGCCATGTACATAAAGCCGCCATTGGAACGGATCGAGGAACAAGCCCGGCGCCTGTTGCTGGAGGGCATCGCGCTGTTCGATCCGCGCTATGGCGGGACGGCGTTCGAGAATTTCGGGCGCGACGGCCGCGTGCATTTGCGCCCTGTGATGGGGGCGGAAATCGAATTTCTGGCATGGCCGCGCGCGAATGCGTTTTTCGCGGACGGCAAGAACCCCTTGCGCAGTGAAGGTTTTTTATCGCGCATCTTCGAAGACGGCGCCGCGTGCGGCGGACCCAACGAAAAGCAAAAAGCAAAGCGTATTTTGACGGCGCAGGCACCGCACCGTTTTGCGCGTTCGCGCTATCTTTCCCGCATCGGGCGGGCCTATCGCGACGCTGCTGTCACCTGCGGCGAAATCACCTTGCGGCACGACCATCCAGATACGATGGGGTCGCCGCTTGCGTTGGCGCTGACCTTGCCGCGATTTGTACGAGGCATCGCGGATGCCGCGTCGGATTACGATCTTGCTTATGTCGATTTTCGCGCATTTCCACAGCCCGCGCCGGAATTGATCGATCATGTCACGCAGACCTATGGCGTGGAACGTCAAGAATACCTGTATGGCATGCCGGCGCTTGATTTCAGGAACGTATCGGTCACGAACCAGTTCATCGCCTGCAATTCCCTTCAGGTCAGCCTTAGTCTCGCGCCGATGCTGAAGGATGTTTCCATCGCAAAAAAGCCCATGCGCTATCGCATCGGGGATAGGTGCTACATTACTGGCCGCGATGCGATGGATTTTCGGATGTACAAGGGGTTGGTCGCAATGGATGAAAACTATCTCGGCATCGGGTTCGACATGACCGAGCCGCATCGCCATGACTGGCTTAACCTGCCTCCCAGTATCTTCAGAATGCAGGGTAAACCCGTACGCATTAAAAGGGCGGGGCGGATTGAAAACGGCTGGCTTAGCCCGACCGGCATCGCGGCGGTTTCGGTTTTATGCAGCCTTGCGGGTGCTTATGCGGCATTAAAAGATAATCTTGTCATGGATGGGAATGGCGATATCGACGTCGCGTCATATCCCACGGAGGAATTTATCGTCGGCCCGGATTATCCCGCAGGTGCGGCGATTTTTCTCGAAGGTGATGTCCATTACAGGCGGGCGGGAAGCAGCCCTTATCTCGAACGCGTGTTTCTGGAGCGCGATTACCCGGCGATGATCGAGAAGGCGGCGCAGGCCGGGACGTTGCGTTCGGTGATGAACACGCTCAGCCGTGGCGATCTGGGCACGCGCATTCATGATGTCTTGCTGCACCGGGCGGGCCGTATTCTTGACGCCATCGAAAATAAAAGCTGGCCCTATCTGGCGCTGCCGCAGCCGGCGATGATGCCCTCGATCAATTTATAATTTTTTAGTTCAGGGTCGCGTTCTTGGATTTCAGATATCTGAGGAACGCGGCGTCGGGCGAAAGCACCAGCGTCGTATCGGGGTTGGCCAGCGTGTCCTGATAGGCGAACATGGTCTTGATAAAGGCGTATAAATCCGGGTCCTGATTGGCGGCGGCGGTGATCGTCTCGATCGCGTCGCGGTCGCCCTCGCCGCGGGTGGTTTCGGCCTGCTGGTGCGCCTGGGCCAGGATCACGGTGCGGTCCTTGTCGGCGGTGGCGCGGATCTGTTGCGCCTTTTCGGTGCCGCGGGCGCGGGCCTCGGTCGCTTCCTCGCGGCGTTCGGTAATCATGCGCGCGACCGTGGAGTCGCGCAATTGCTCGGTCAGGTCGGCGCGGTTGATGCGGATATCGACGATGGCGACGCCGCGGTCTTTCATGTCGGCATTGACCCGGTCGCGGATACGGGCCATCAGTTCGGCGCGGTCGGGGGAAAGCAGCTGGCGCAAGGACGCCTTGCCCAGTACGTCGCGGGTGGTCGCGTTCATCACGCTTTCGATGCGGGTCTGGGCGTTTTCCTCGCCGCGCAGGCGTTGCAGGAACAGCACGGGGTTGACGATGCGGTAACGCGCGAAAGTATCGACGATGACCGGGATGCCGCCATTGTCCTTGGGTGTGTCGGCATTTTTGTCTTTCGCGTCCTTCGCGGCGTCGGCGGAGATGCCCACGTCGTCCGACGCCAGATTGACGCGTTCGGGCGCGGCATCGACGTCGAGGATGCGCTTGTCAAAATATTCCACGGTTTCGATCGGAAAGGGCAGTTTGGCCTTCAACCCCGCCTGCGCATAGACCTCGACCGGTTTGCCGAAGCGCAGCACGATGGCCTGTTCGGTCTGATCGACGACGAACAGGCAGCTTGCGCCCAAAACCAACAACAGGGCGAGGATGAAAATGGCGATCTGGGTGCGCAGGGAGAGCATGTCGTTCTTACCTTCTTTCCTTGGCCTTACTGTGCGGGTTTTTCGGGCGCGGCCGTTTTGGCGCGCAGCGTATCAAGCGGCAGGATCGGCACCACGCCCGCCGACCCGTCCTTCTGGTCGACGACGATCCGTTGGGCCTGAGAGAGCACGCGCTGCATGGTTTCGATATACAGGCGGTCGCGGGTTACGTCCTTGCCGGTGCGGTAGGCTTCGAGAATCGAGGCGAAGCGCTGTGCGTCGCCCTTGGCGCGCGCGATCACGTCCTGTTTATAGGCTTCGGCGTCCTGCAGGATGCCGATCGCCTGTCCGCGCGCCTTGGGGATGATGTCGTTGCGGTAGATCGTGGCCTCGTTCTGGAACCTTTCGGCGTCCTGCCGAGCGGCGGCGACGTCGTTATAGGCTTGAAGCACGTCGGGGGGGACCGTCGCTTCCTGAATCAGCACCTGCCGGACCGAAACGCCGGAATCGTAGCCATCGAGCACCGATTGCATCAAGGTTTGAATGCGCGCGGCGACCTGATCGCGCCCCTGGGTGATGATGGGTTGAAGCCGCGTCTGACCCACGATTTCGCGGATCGCGCTTTCGGCGACGCGCTTGATGGTTTCTTCGGGCGCGCGGATGTTGAAGACGAATTCCTCGGCGTTGGAGATGTTCCACAGCACCACCACGTCGATATCGACGATGTTGGCGTCGGCGGTCAGCATCAGGGATTCGTCCGCGATGTCCTGACGCTGGCCGGATGCGCGGGAGTCGACAAAACCGATCTGCACCCGGCGGTCTAGGCTGACATTGACCTTGGTCAGGGTTTCGACGGGCCATGGCAGGTGGTATCCCAGACCGGGCTGTTCTTGCGTGCGTTCGTATTTGCCGAAACGCTGGATCACCCCGTTTTCGGAGGGCTGAAGCACGTAAATGCCCGATGCGAACCATAATGCCAGCAGGGCCAGCAGCATCAGTGCAAGCGCATGCATCCCGTTGCCGAAGGGATTGCCGAGGTTTTCACGCGCGCGCTGGAGCAGGTCGTCGAGGTCTGGCGCGGGGCCGCCGCCGCGGTTTTTGCGCGCGCGATCCCACGGGCTTTCCTGCGGATGACGGGTGGGGTCAGGCTGGTTTGGCTTTGCCCACGGATTTTGCGGCGGTTCGCGCTCGTCATTGCCTGTCATGCGTGAATACCCATATAACAGTGGTGAACATCAAAACGAGGGACACCATACCGTGCTGGGGCTGCTTGGCAACCGTAAACCCGACGAGGCCGCGATCCGCGCCGCGCTGAAAGGATTCAACGTCGATTCCGTGGTGATCGAAGGACGCCGCGCAAGCGTCGTGCTGGCGGTGGCAGACGCACGCGAAGCCGAAAGCGCGCAGCGCGCGGCCGAGGAAAAACTTGGCTGCATACGCGGGCTTGAAAGCGTGCGGGTGATCGCGACCGCCGCGCGCGCGGCAAATGCGCCGAAAATGCCCGCACAGACTTCGGGGCATGGAAAGGGCATCGCGCCGTCGTTGACGATTGCGGTCCGGCATATCATCGCCGTCGCATCGGGCAAGGGCGGGGTCGGGAAATCGACCGTGGCCATCAATCTTGCCGCCGCACTGGCGGCGCAGGGGTTGGATGTCGGGTTGCTGGATGCCGATATTTACGGGCCGTCTTTGCCGCGTCTGGCCGGGTTGCGCGATGCCAAGCCCGAATATCGGGACGAGCGAATCCAGCCCGTGCGCGCGCACGGGCTGCGGTTGATGTCGATGGGATTCATGGTGGCGGAAAATGCGCCGATGATCTGGCGCGGGCCGATGATCCAGTCGGCGCTGCGGCAAATGCTGCGCGACGTCGTCTGGGACGGGTGCGACGTGCTGGTGATCGATCTGCCGCCGGGCACCGGGGACGTGCAATTGTCGCTTTGCCAGATGGCGAAGCTTTCGGGCGCGGTGGTGATATCGACGCCGCAGGACATCGCGCTTGCCGACGCGCGCAAGGGGTTGGAGATGTTCCGCACGCTGGGCGTGCCGATCATGGGCATCGTCGAGAATATGAGTTATTTCTGCTGTCCCGAATGCGGGCACCGGGCCGAGATTTTCGGGCATGGCGGCGCGCGCGAGGCCGCACGGGAGATGGGGGTGCCTTTCCTTGGCGAAATCCCGCTTGATGCTGATATCCGCGCCTTGTCCGATGCCGGCACGCCCATTGTGCTGGCCCGGCCCGAAAGCGCGCAGGCGCAAGGATTTAGCGCGCTGGCGGCGCAGGTCAGCGAGGCGTTTATCCGTCTTGCAAAATCCGCATGACCGCATCGCGCGCCGAAAGAAACGCGGCGGATACGGTGCCGCTGCCCTGATCCGACCGGCCCCAGCCTTCGCCCGCGAAATACAGATTTCCGTCCCGCATCGTGCCGGGGCGCGGACAATGCGGTTTCGCGCAGGTATATGCGCCGCGCGTGTATGGCTCCGCGTGCCATGCGGTGACCAAAGGCGGGGCTTCGTAAAACGCCTCGACGCCGCGCAGGCAAGGGATCTGATTGAGAACGCCAGTCAAGAAATCCAGCAAGGCATCGGGCGTCATGTCGGGAAGCGCGCGGGCAAGGCGATCGGTGGCCAGCAGGGTCACGGCTGGTCGATCCCCCGACAGGACATGGCAAAACAGCGGGGGGTCGTGATCGGGCAGGTCGGCATGGGTGTTGGCGCGAATTGCGCGCTGTTCAAAAAAATCCCGCCGCACCGGCATGAAAATCTTGGCCATGTCGAAGGTCCGGATGCCGTCGAGCGCCGCCTGTGTCGCGGGTTCGAGCGGCGGATCGAAACACAGGCTTTTGTTTTTGAGAATTTCCACGGGGAGTGTTATCAGCGCGGCGCGGGCCGATAAAACCTCGCCGCCCTCGATTTCCACCCGCGCGCCTGCGGGCGTCGTATGCACCCGGCGCACCGGCGCGTTCAGCCGCAGCGGGATGTCGCGCGCCCGTAAGTCCGCAATCATGCGGTGGATGGCGGTTTCCATGCCGGTGTTCAGATAAATTCCGGCGGGGCCATAGGGGTCGGAAAAGTAATCGTGCGCGGAAACGTCCCCGGCGGCGGGCGCGGCCATCCACGATACCGCCATGTAACGCAGCAGCGCGCGGCAGGGTTCGTCCAGTCTATCGCCCAGATCGGCCAGACTTAAATCCTTGCCGGGGTGGGCGGCTTGAAATTCGTCCCAGGCCTGCCGCACGGTTTCAAACGCGGTTTCCAGCCTTTCGTCCTTGTCCGGTCCGTTTACGGTTTTCAGGCGGTCGATGTCATCGAAACCGGCCAGCGGCGCAAGGTCGGGGTAACGCGCAAGCAGGAACTGCCAAAACGGATTGTCGTTTCCGCCGTGAAACCAATGCGCGCCCAAATCGGCATTGCGTCCGGCATACAGGGTTGTGCGCACGCGACCGCCGGGGCGATCGGTCGCTTCAAGAATGGCAATGCGCGTTCCGGGCGCCTGTTCGGCCAGCAGCAGGGCGGCCGACAACCCGGCCACCCCCGCACCGACTATGACGACATCGTGCCCGGTTTCCATGGGATGGAAATATAGCCGTTCCCATTAAGAATAGGACGAACAATCTAAGCTGAAGAAAAACTTGATACACATTTTACCGCTAAGAGCACTAAGCCTCGCTAAGGGACGCTAAGAATTTTAACGAAATCATATGGTTGCGTGAATTTTGCAGGGCCTTCCTTAGCGTTTCTTAGCGGCCCTTCGCGCACCTAGCGGTTTAAAAATTCAGGCGTAAAAAACGTCCGCTTCTTATCGGGAATGACCATATAAGGCAAGTGATGCGAGGATGGTAGGCGGGGGATGGGGGTAAAGAAAAACCCGGATCCGATGTTTGTTGCCGTCTCCGTATGGTTTTTCAAAGAAAAACCCGGATCCGGCTTGGGGTCCGGACCCGGGTTTCTTGGAAAGCGACCTGCCCTTGGGGTTGAGGCTTGGGGTGTCAACTGAGCTGATCGCTGTTTCGTTCGGACGCGTGAACGCCCGCCCGAATTCCTTCATGTCATGCGCGCGCTCTTTCGGTTTTCGCTTCCTTGCGCGCGGCGCGCTTGGCCTTGATCGCGTACATGCTGCTGTCGGCGCCGTGCAGGGCTGTGTCGACGCTGTCGCCAGCCGCATAGGCCCGCATGCCGATCGATGCGCGGACGTTGATCTTTTCACCCTTCCAGCGCAGGGTGAGCGTGTTCAATCGCATCGCCAGTTGTTGGGCGCGGTCGACCGCTGCCATGGTGTCGGCGTTGGAAAACAGCAGCACAAATTCATCCCCGCCCAAACGGGCCGCCACGTCCATGCGGCGGATCGTGCCTTTGAGCGTTTCCGCGACCAGACGCAGCGCGGCATCGCCCGCCGCGTGGCCGTATGTGTCGTTGATCAGCTTGAAATTGTCGAGGTCGATCATCAGCAACAGGCCGCCCTTGGTCAGGCCACGCGTGGTGCGGTCGAGTTCGCGGTCGAACGCTTCGACAAAACCGCGGCGGTTGGCAAGGCCGGTCAGGTCGTCGGTGGTGGCCGCCGCCTCAAGATGTTCGATACGTGCGCGTTGGGTGCCGATCTGGCGGTGCGCGTCTTCCAGCGCGACATGCGCCTCGCGCAGCATATCAAGCGCGGCATTGGCGATACGGCGCAGGCTGGCATCGTCGAATTCGCCGCGTTCACTCAGGCTGTTCAGGCGGGCGTGCAGCGCCTCGCCACGGCCTTCGAGGATTTGTGTGGCGGCGAAAGCCTGCGGTGCGGTGACGCCCTGTGCCTTGCCTTTGATAATCGCGTCGGAAACCATATCTGCGTATTCCTTTCCGGGTTTTAACTTTGCGAAACCCGTGCCAAAACAAAAATTGTTAAAAATCAACATGTTGTACATTTGTGCATGTGTTGTGGCGCGGTATGCGGCTGTCGCGGGCGGGGGCGTGGACGCGAGGGGCGGAAAATTTTGCCCCGGCGTAGAAGACACTTTCGGCAGGGGGGCGATTTTTGCTAAAATGGACGAATATGACGTTTTGCCGGACCCTTCGCTGGACCCTGCCCGTGGGCGTTTGCGCCGCACTGGTGCTGGGCGTGTGCGCGCTGGCGCCGGGCGGTTTTGTGACCGCGCGCGCGGCGCCGGTCGTCCCGCCCGCGCAATCACGGTCTGCGCAAAGCGCCGAGGACGTCAGATTCGCGCCGCACCGCGCGTTGTACGAGGTCACGCTGTCCTCGGTCAAAAGCGGCGGGCAGTTGGTCGATATTCGCGGCCGGATGTATTTCGCGTGGAAAAAGACCTGCGAGTCTTGGAACACCGACCATCGTTCCTCGCTGGTCTATGAATATGCCGACGGCACCTCGGCGCGGATCAATTCCGATTTCGCGTCGTATGAAACGCTGGACGGCAAGGATATGAGCTTTTCCTCGCGCCGGGAAAACAACGGCGTGCCGTTCGAGGAATTCCGCGGCCATGCCTCGCTCGACGCCAATGCCGATGGCAGCGCGGATTATTCGATCCCCGGCGACCTTAAATTCCGTTTGCCGAAAAACACGTTTTTCCCGATGCAGCACACAGCCGAGATCCTGGCGCGGGCGCGGCGCGGGGAAAAATTCTTCAACGCCGCGCTATTCGACGGGTCGGACGACCAGGGGCCGCAGCAGGTCAATGTGTTCATTGGCGAGACGGTCGACCCCATTTCGGGGCTGCGGCTGAACAAGAATATCGACTCTGCCCTGCTCAAGGCGCCGGCGCACCGGATGCGGCTGGCTTTTTTTCCGTCCGAGGACGCCGACAACAAGGAACCGGGCGCAGCCGCTTATGAAATGGACCTGACCGCACTCGACAACGGGGTCGTCAGCGACATAAAAATCATCTACGATACGTTCACCATTTCGCAGAAACTGGTTGCGCTTGAACGTATCGACATGCCCGTATGCACGGAAAACTCCGCATACCAGCCCGCCGCGCCGGTCAAGAAGTAAGCCAGAACAGTCATATCCGGGGCCAATGCGCAAAACTGTCTTAATCGTCGAGGACAACGAGTTGAACATGAAGCTGTTCAACGACCTGCTGGAGGCGCATGGCTATGCCACTGTCAAGACGCGGGACGGAACACGCGTACTTGAACTTGCCCGCGAACATAAACCCGATCTGATCCTGATGGATATTCAACTGCCGGAGGTGTCGGGTCTGGATTTAATCCGCTGGCTTAAGGAAGCGGCCGATCTCAAATCCATTCCGGTCATCGCCATCACCGCTTTCGCGATGAAGGGGGACGAGGACCGTATCCGCGAAACGGGGTGCGAGGATTATATTTCCAAGCCGATTTCGGTGCTGCCGTTCATCGAAACGGTGCGCCGGCATCTTGAAGCGCCGCAACCGGTTCAAAAACCGGCGCAGGAAAAGGAACAGGGATAATCCATCATGTCGGCGCGCGTACTGGTTGTTGATGACATCGCCCCCAACGTAAAGCTTCTGGAAGCGAAGCTGATGAGCGAATATTACGACGTGATTACAGCGACTTCCGGGCCGCAGGCGCTGGAACGTGTGAAGGCGGATACGCCGGACATCGTGTTGCTGGACGTGATGATGCCGGGCATGGACGGGTTCGAGGTTTGCCGCGCGATCAAGGCCGACCCTACGACCGCGCATATCCCGGTGGTGATGGTCACCGCGCTGACCGATGCGACCGACCGGGTGCGCGGGCTTGAGGCCGGGGCGGATGATTTCCTGTCCAAGCCGGTCAACGACGTGGCGCTGATGGCGCGGGTGCGTTCGCTGGTCCGGCTCAAGATGACGGTCGACGAATGGCGGGCGCGCGAAAATACCGCGACCACATTGGGCGTTTCGGGGGAATCTGCGGCGATGATGGCGCAGGCGACCGAAAACGCGAATATCCTGATCGTCGAGGATCAGGCTTTCGAGGCCCAAAAATGTCAAGAAGCGCTCAGCCGCGACCAGCACAAGGTGTTTTCGGTGACGGGGGGGCTGGCCGCGCTTGAACGTGCGAGCGTGACCGATTGCGACCTGATCATCGTTTCGCTCAACATGGAGAAGGAGGACGGGCTGCGCTTGTGTTCGCACCTGCGCTCCAACGACCGGACGCGCGCGGTGCCGATTTTGATGCTGGGGCAAGAGCAGGATCTGCCGAAAATCGCGCGCGGGCTGGAGATCGGCGCCAATGATTACATCCTGCGTCCGATGGATCGCAACGAACTGCTGGCCCGGGTGCGCACGCAAATCCGCCGCAAGAGGTTCCAAGAGCGTCTTAAAGCAAATTATGAAGTCAGTCTGTCGATGGCTTTGACCGACACGCTTACGGGGCTTTACAACCGGCGCTATCTTAACGTCCACCTTGAAAAGCTGCTCAATTCCACCGGCGACCAGCGCAAGCCGATCGCGGTGCTGCTGTTCGATCTGGATAAGTTCAAGTCGATCAACGACACTTACGGTCACGGCGTGGGGGATGAGGTTTTGAAGACGTTCGCCGACCGGCTCAAGACCAGGATGCGGGGATTCGACCTTCTGGCGCGCACGGGGGGCGAGGAATTCGTGGCGGTGCTGGTCGACGTGTCGCTGGAAAAGGCATGTTTTATCGCCGAACGTCTGCGGCGCGCGGTCGGGCGGCGGCCGATGCCGGTCAACACGCCGGAGGGACAATTGACGGTCACGACCTCGCTGGGCGGGGCCTATATCGGGACGCAGGTGGTCAGTGTCGAGGATGCCTTGAACCGTGCCGACGAGCAGCTTTACAAAGCCAAGGAAAGCGGGCGCGATGCGGTGGTGTTCGAGCGCGTGGGCAAGCTGGACCCCGCGCAATACGACGAACCCGAACGCGCGCCGCTCGAATAAAAGCCCTGTCTAATTCATTGCAAAACAATCGGGTATCGCGCGCTTTTCATGTGCAGGTAAAAAACCGCAAGTTGTTTGTAACGCAGCTTTTATAACAAAAACCCGCGGGGGTGTTTTCGTTTGCGGGTTTTATAACAAAAACCCGCGCTGGGGGCAGCGCGGGCTCTTTGTGTGCACTGGCAACAATGGGGATCGGTGCCATCACAAAGTCTGTTCCTGGGCCTTCATCCGGCCCTTCAGCCGGCGATGTCGCAGCCGGCAAAGAAATAGGCGATTTCGATCGCGGCGTTTTCGAGACTGTCTGACCCGTGAACCGAGTTTTCACCAATCGAAAGCGCAAAATCCTTGCGGATGGTGCCGTCCGCCGCCTGCGCGGGGTTGGTGGCGCCCATCACCTCGCGGTTTTTGGCGACGGCGTTTTCGCCTTCCAGCACCTGAACCACCACCGGGCCAGAGGTCATGGAATCCACCAGTTCGCCAAAGAAGGGGCGTTCGCGGTGGACGCCGTAAAACGTTTCCGCCTGCGTGCGTGTCATCATGATGCGGCGCTGGGCTATGATGCGCAGGCCCGATTTTTCAAGGCGATCGCAAATCGCCCCGGTCAGGTTGCGGCGCGTCGCGTCCGGTTTGATGATCGAAAAGGTCCGTTCGGTGGTCATTTATTATGTCACTCCTGATGTGTTCCGCGCTGTGCTTATAGCCAGCGCGGGCTGGCTTGACAACAGCCCTGTCCATTTGTCTAACCATAACTTGAGAAAATCTTTACATTATGCATTTTAACCCATTGTAATTGAAAGAGAAATGATAAGCCTTCCTTGTAAAAAATCTTTCCGGTGTGGCTGTTATTTGTTTTTCATAATTTAAATCATAGGGGGGTAAAAAACCGGATCTGTAACTTTTCTTGTAACTTTTCATGGGGCCGGTGCGTAAACCCCGATACAGCCTAAATCGTTTTCAGGGAGCCGTGATGAATCGCCGCATGTTTCTTACTGCATTACTGGGAGGTGCCGCTGTGGCGCGATTCGGCAGCCCAGCCTTTGCCGGTTGGTTTGGCCGAGAGGATAAAAACGCTGTTTCAGGAAAGGAGTACCCGGTTCACATGTCCGATACAGAATGGAAAGCCAGACTTTCACCCGAGGCCTATGACGTCTTGCGCGAACACGGCACCGAGCGCGCCTTCACCAGTCCGCTTAACGACGAACACCGCCACGGCACGTTCCTGTGCGCGGGGTGTGCCAATCCGCTTTATTCATCGGAGCAGAAATTCGATTCCGGCACCGGGTGGCCGTCCTTCTGGGCGCCGGTCGGTGCGGGCGCGGTCGAAACCGCAACCGACTACAAGATCGGCTATGCCCGCACGGAGGTGCATTGCGCGCGCTGCGGCGGGCATCTTGGCCACGTCTTCGACGATGGGCCGAAGCCGACCGGCAAGCGTTATTGCATGAACGGCGTCGCGATGACATTCAAGGAAGGCTGACGTCACCTTACGTGCCCGGAACCAAGGATGTGAGGTTCCCAAGGTCAAGACCATGATGGGCCGAGGCTGCCAGTGCGGCCGGGTTTGCCGCCTGCAGCCATATCGTTCCCGGTCCTTCGACCATCGTGTAGCGATTGCCTTCCTCGCCCAATACGCGATTTTAAATCCGGGTATTTTACGCAGGCTGATCCTTCATCAACATTCTACCGGGATGCGCGATCAGGCGTGCGCCCGGTTCCAGTTGATAGGAAACCAGCGGTATGATTCCGAAGGATTTTTTACGAACTGCTCTTTCAGGCTCATGGTTTTCTGTCCTTTCAGGGGCTGTTCGGATTGAAGGCAAGGGGTGAGGGCGCCGTGCGCACGGGTAGGCCCATAATGTCGGTCTCTCCGGTATAGCCCATGCGCTCGAATCCTTTGGAATCGCCGTATTTGACCAGCAGGTCGGCGTAAAGCAGCGGCAGGTAGTCCTTCCAGAAGCGCAATAAAACCTCGCTGCTGCGGAAGGTGTTGAGGCCCAGATTCATTTCACCTGCAGGCGCTGCGACATAACCGGTCTGCGCATTTTTGTTGAATGTGGCGCAAACGTTGATCTGTCCGTCGTCCTTAAGATAATCGTAGACGATTTTTGGTCGCATGATGCCCATGTCGGCCAAGGCGGCGATCAATTCGTCCTCGGTTTCCGGGATTTTCCCCCAGGCTTTATAGCCGCGCACTATTAGGTTGTGCAGGCGGGCCTGCTGTTCATGGTCTTGCGCGTAATGTTCGCGCGGCATCAGGGTCAGTAGCATATCTAGGCCCTGAAGGACGTCCGTGCCGAGTTTGTACAGGCCCGTGCGGTTGGCCAGAATGTTGCGGGCGTCGTTCAGAAACGCGCGGCGTGCGGTTATGTCCGATCCATCCTTGAACTGGAGGATGTGGATATGTTCTTCGCCGATAATATCGGAAACAGAAGGCGCCAAAAGCTTGCTGAGCGAGGAAGCGACCGCATAGCGATATGAGGAAAACCCGCTGAGCGCGAACGCCGCCACCGCGAACATGCGTAGGAATTCGATGCCAAGCAGCGGTTCCAGAATGTCGTGCGCCCGGGCGAAGGCCATGCGACTGGTCAGTATGCCAAGCACCGGCGCGGCGGGGTTGAGCGTCAGTCGATTGATGTGTATCGCACGGTCGTCGTTGTTCGGATTGGCGTAAGCCATGGTGAACGGCATTTCCAGCAGGCCGCGCGTACCCGAAAAGTATCCCTTGAAGGAAACCACATCCGGGCGCGGCGTGTCCTGATGCAGCCCTTTGGCCGGCCATTCGCCGAACTGAGCCGCGAAAATCTCGTCATCCGTGGCGCTGCCCTTGCGGATCAATTGCGCGACCCTGCGGTCGCGCTTGCGGAAACTGATGGGACCGATGAAATCCATGTTACATACCTCCCGGTCGCGGCAGAGCCAGCGCGGTAAACGGGTGAAGCCACTGGATGATGTGCCGGATCAGCGGGCGTTCGTACTGGATCGCAGGCAGACTGAGTTCGCGGCGCAGGGAATTGAGCAAGATGCTGACCGTTTCGTCGGTCAACTGGCCGACCTGATAACGGAACGCGTTTTCATGCACGGGCATCAGACGAACCCGATTCCATGTCAGGCCACGCATGTCCTGCGCACGGAACCGGTCCGGCAGCACGGCGACCGTATATGGGGTGTAATGTGTCGCGCCGTTTTCGGCTTCGTTCAGGAAAAACCGCCCGCGGCGCAGCAAAACCACCGCGTCCGCCTCGCAGGTTAGCGGACCTTCCGGATCGGGATTGGGAATTTCGATCGTCCAGACATGGCCGGGCAAACAGCCGCGCCGTTCGTTGAACAGGGATTTTAGAAAAAAACGCTTCTCCGGTTTCAGCACTACGTCCAGCCCGGCGGCGAGGTCTTTTCGCTGCTGGCCGTCCATGTTGCAAACCACGCGCATACGTTCGCCGCGCAGGGCGACCGATGCCAGAGAGTCGAACTGGAAATAACTGGTTTTCGTTGATTGCGGCGAGATTTTCATTTGGACGCCCGGTCGACCCTGCGCCAGAAAATCCTGCGTGGTGGCGCAGACCGCTTGCATGAACGCGTCATCAAGGCAGATATTGTCGGCATCAACCCTGACAACGGTTTTTTTAAGCGCGACCACCGGGCGCGGTTTGGTCGCCTGCCCGGTTTCCAAAATCTGCCGGGCGGGGGTCAGGGTCTGGAGCATATGTTCGATCCACAGGACAGATCCGGGGTAGATCGTCGTCCAGCGCGGCGCGTTTGCCTGAGGCCTTCCATGGCCGTGCGGATGGTTTGGATAGGGCATGGCTCAAGCGGGGGATTTTCCCCCGAGCGGTTGATCATGCCGTGCTTCCGGCATGGCGTTGTGGCCTTTCGGGACGTATTGGAAATAGTATTCACAAAGCAGGTCAATGGTAATGCTGCCTGAGTTGTCGGCTTCTCCCAGAATGGATTTTAGCCCGAACTGGTCCAGCGCTTTTGTCAATTTGCGCGCCAGCTCGTCGTGCAGTTGGCCGCGCGTAAATTCGGCGTGATCGATTTGCTGCACGCTGCGTCCTGCGCTGTTCTGGGTTGCGACGACGCTGATATACAGCCGCCACGTATCACCGAACAGGCTTGGAAAATTTAACCGTGTTTCGCTGATTTTTTGTGAGTCGACGGCAAAAGCCTTTGGGTTGTCGTCATCGGCGACATAGGGATAGACGCTTAGGGTCAGGTTTCTGCCAGATGCATCGAGGCGCGCGAGAATGCCGAATTCGCCATCAAGCATGGCCGCGACCTTGTCTTTGTTTTCAGGATTCCAGCAGAAATGGGTCTGGAGTTCGTCACGGGCTTCGGCGAATGACCGCGTCATTTGCTCGTTAGCTTGTGCGCATTCAAATTCGATGATGATGTCGCCGATATTCATGTTCTGTTTTTATGGCAATAAAACGAAGCTGGCAAGTTTTGTGCGCGCAGCCTATGACGTGGGCCATGAACCTTGAGGATCGTCTGATCTACCGCGACGGGCTGATGCTGGTGCTGGACAAGCCGGCGGGGATTCCCGTGCATCCGGGGCCGGGCGGCGGGCCGAATCTGGAGGACGGGTTCGAATCTTTACGGTTCGGCTTGCCGCGCGTGCCGCATCTGGCGCATCGGCTGGACCGCGACACGTCGGGGTGCCTTGTGCTGGGACGGCACCGCAAGGCGTTGGCGCGGCTGGGCAAATTGTTTGAAACGGGCCGGGTCGAAAAAACCTATCTGGCCGTGCTGCCGCATGTGCCCGAAGGCGCGACGGCGGGCACGATCGACCTGAAGCTGGCCAAGGTGCATAAATACAAAGGCTGGAAGATGCAGGTCGCGCCGGCGGATCTGCCGCCCGACCTACCCGCGAGCGCGGGCGGGGCGCAAAGCGCGATCACCGATTACCGCGTGCTTGGCGTGGCCGAGGGGCGGGCGCTGGTCGCGTTTTACCCGCGCACCGGGCGTACGCACCAAATCCGCGTGCATGCGCGGGCGCATTTCGGTGCGGCGATTTTGGGGGATACAATCTATGAGGGTGCGGCGGCGTCGCGCCTGATGCTGCATGCGGCGGCGATCGTATTGCCGCTTTATCCGAACCGCGCGCCGGTGCATGTGGCGGCGCCATTGCCGCCCGAATTCGCGCCGTGGGCGCATTTATGGACGGGCAACGCCGCGCACGGGATAGACAAACCGGGATGATTGTGTAGATTTCCGTCATGACCCATCCTGATTCCGCTGCCGCCTCGTCCAAAAGCCGTCCGCTGTCGCCGCATCTTCAGATTTATCGTCCGCAGATGACCTCGATCATGTCGATCCTGCACCGGGGCACGGGGGTTGTTCTTTCGCTGGGATTGTTCGTTATGGCGTGGTGGCTTCTGGCCGCGGCCAGCGGACCAGAAGCTTATGAGGCGTTCCGCCGCGCGGCGTCGCATCCGCTTGGCATATTGTTCGCGGTCGGGCTTTCCTATGCGCTGTTTTTCCATGCCTGCACCGGCATCCGGCACCTGTTGATGGATACCGGCCGGGCGGTCAGCATTTCCGGTCTTTATAAAAGCGGGTACACGGCGCTTGTCGCCTCGGTCGTGCTGACCGCCGTGTTCTGGGCCGCGATGATGATGGGGGGCTGAAATGGGCGCGCCTTTGATCAAATGGAAGTCCTATGGCCTCAAGAACCCGATGGCGCGGGCGACCGGGCTTGGCTCGGCCCATGCCGGGGTGCATCACTGGATGGCGCTGCGCATGACCGCGGTCGCGCTGATCCCGCTGACGCTGTGGCTAAGCTGGGCCGTCGTGCACATCGCGCGGATGGATTACGCGGCATTCGTCGCGTGGCTGCAAACGCCCGTCAACGCGATCTTGATGCTGTTGACGGTGTTGGTGATGTTCATGCAGGCGGCGCTGGGCGCGCAGGTCATCATCGAGGATTACCTGCACAACGAGGGCCTGAAATTCGTCAAGATGGCGGGCATGAAGCTGGTGCTGACCGCGACCTGCGTCGCGTGCCTGTTCGCGATTTTGAAGGTGGCCTTGTGATGAACGCGGAAATGAACCCGCATGCAAGCCCGGTGTTCAATGCCGTTTCTGGATTGGCCGAAAGTATCGTCCAGACCGTCGTATTCGGCGCCTTCGCGCATTATATGTATGCCAAGGGGCATCCGGTTGAGGCCGCTGCTTTGGCCGGGCTTACTTTTTTAATGGGCATGGGTGCCATTCAACATCTTCGCAAGATGCGCGGCATGTTCGCGCGGTCCACTGTTTCGTTACGTCCGTCATAAGGTTTTTTTCATGTCACAGGCCTATCCCATCATCGATCACGAATACGACGTCGTCATTGTCGGCGCGGGCGGTGCCGGTTTGCGTGCCGCGCTGGGCATGGGGGAACGGGGGCTGAAGGCCGCGTGCATCTCCAAGGTGTTTCCGACGCGTTCGCACACCGTGGCGGCGCAGGGCGGGATTTCGGCGGCGCTGGGCAATGGCGGGCCGGACGACTGGCGCTGGCATTTCTACGACACGGTCAAGGGGTCGGACTGGCTGGGCGATCAGGACGCGATCGAATACATGTGCCGCGAGGCGATCCCGGCGGTGATCGAGCTTGAACATTACGGCATGCCGTTCTCGCGCTTTGAAAACGGCAAGATCTATCAACGGCCCTTTGGTGGGCACACCACCGAATTCGGCAAGGGTATGGCGTTGCGCGCCTGTGCGGCCGCCGACCGGACCGGCCATGCGATGCTCCATACGCTGTATCAGCAATCGCTCAAGCACCGGGTCGAGTTTTTCGTCGAGTATTTCGCGCTCGACCTGATCATGGCCGATGACGGCGCGTGCGTCGGGGTCATGGCGCTCAACCTGCTGGACGGCACCATCCACCGTTTCCGCGGGCACCAGACGGTGCTGGCGACCGGCGGGTACGGGCGCGCGTATTTCTCGTGCACCTCGGCGCATACGTGCACCGGCGACGGCGGCGGCATGGTCTTGCGCGCCGGTCTGCCGTTGCAGGACATGGAATTCACCCAGTTCCATCCGACCGGAATTTACGGCGCGGGCTGCCTGATTACCGAGGGGGTGCGCGGCGAGGGCGGGTATCTGACCAATTCCAACGGCGAGCGGTTCATGGAACGCTATGCCCCCAACGCCAAGGATCTGGCCAGCCGCGACGTGGTTTCCCGCGCGATGACGGTGGAAATCAACGAGGGGCGGGGCGTGGGCGCGCATCGCGACCATATCCATCTGCATCTTGAACATCTGGGGGCGGAGGTCATCCACCAGCGCCTGCCGGGTATCGCGGAAACGGCCAAAATCTTCGCGGGCGTCGATGTCACGCGCGAGCCGATTCCGGTGCTGCCGACCGTGCATTACAACATGGGCGGCATTCCCACCAATTTCATGACCGAGGTTCTCAACCCCGTGACCGGCGATCCGGACCGCATCGTGCCGGGGTTGATGGCGATCGGCGAGGCGGCGTGCGTGTCGGTGCATGGCGCGAACAGGCTGGGGACCAATTCTCTGCTCGACCTTGTGGTGTTCGGGCGCGCGGCGGGCATCCGCGCGGCGCAGGTGGTGACGCCCGGCGCGCCGCACAGGCCGCTTGGCGCCGACACCGGCGAGCGGGCCGTCGCACGGCTGGATACGTACCGTCATTCCAAGGGCGCGCTGCGTCCGGCGCAATTGCGGCTTGAGATGCAAAAGACGATGCAGACCCATTGCGCGGTGTTTCGCGATGGGCCGGTCCTTGGCGAAGGCGTGCGCAAGATCGATACCGTGTTCGCGCGCAAGGGCGAGCTGGGCATCACCGATCGCGGGCTGGTCTTCAACACCGATCTGGTCGAAACGCTGGAGCTGGACAACCTGCTTTCGCAGGCGGTAGCCAGCCTGCATTGCGCGGCCAACCGCACGGAATCGCGCGGGGCGCATGCGCGCGAGGATTATCCCAAGCGCGACGACAAGATGTGGATGAAACACACCACCGTTTGGGTCAACGGGCAGGGCGGGGTGAAAATCTCCGACCGTCCGGTGCACAGCTATACGATGTCCAAGGACGTCGATTACATCCCGCCCAAAGAACGTGTCTATTGACGAATCTGCCGTTTCGCCCGCCAGTCCGCGCGCCGCGGCGCTGGCGGACGGGGTTTTGTGCTATCTGCATTTATGGGCCAGTCTGCGCAAGCACGTGCAACTGGCGGATGACGAGATCGAACCCGATATCGGATTGTGGGACGATCTTGCGGGCGGGTATTTCGCCGTGTTCACGCAAGACAGCCCGAAAAAACTGCGCCGCGCATCCAGCTATGTCTGTGCCATCGGGGCGGACGGGCCGGTGGTGGGGCAGTTCGACCGACTGCCGCCTTGTGCCGCGGTCAAACTGCCGCGCGAGGCTGGGATGATGCTGACCATGCTGGCGCGTTCGGGGCCGCAATCGGCGCGCGGCGCGGTACGGCAGATCGAGGTGGTGGCGGCGCTGATCGACAGGGCGCTTCCAGTCAAGCGCAGGAAGACAAAGCGCGGAGCCTGAAGCGCCAGACACCGGTGGACAAGGGAATGGCAGGGGCTATAATCGTCGGCATGGCAGCTTTCACCCTTCCCCAGAATTCCAAAATCGGCGATGGCCGCGATTTCGAGGCACCGGCGGGCGCCAAGCGCGCCAAGACCTTCGTCATCTATCGCTGGTCGCCGGAGGCGCCGGGCAATCCCACGCGCGATAAATACACGATCGACCTTGATTCCTGCGGGCCGATGGTTCTGGACGCGCTGATCCATATTAAAAACAACGTCGACGGGACGCTGACCTTTCGCCGCTCGTGCCGCGAGGGGATATGCGGATCGTGCGCGATGAACATCGACGGGACCAACACGCTGGCCTGCACCAAGCCGATCGCGGACGTGAAGGGCGATGTCAAAATCTATCCGCTGCCGCACATGCCGGTGGTCAAGGATCTGGTGCCGGATCTGACGCATACCTATGCACAACTGGGATCGATCGAACCGTATCTGAAGACCGAAAGTCCGGCGCCGAGCCGCGAAAGGCTTCAATCGCCGGAAGAACAGGCTTTGATCGACGAGGCGTCGAGCTGCATCCTGTGTTTTTGCTGTTCGACATCGTGTCCGTCCTACTGGTGGAACGGCGACCGATTCCTCGGGCCCGCCATCCTGTTGATGGCATATCGCTGGATCGCGGATTCGCGCGACGAGGCGACCGGCGAGCGTCTGGACCAGCTGGAGGACCCGTTCCGTCTGTATCGTTGCCATACCATCATGAACTGCACGCGCACCTGTCCCAAGGGGTTGAACCCCGCGCGGGCGATTGCGGAAATCAAAAAACTGATGGTCGCGCGCACGGTATAAAGTATTCAGCGATCAGGTTGGGTCACGACAAAAACCGTCATTACCCGCGTATGCGGGTAGCCCATGGCAAAGAATGGCAATGGATGCCCCGAACAAGTCGAGGCATGACGCGTGAGAGATTGCGTCAGTCCGAAAACGAAACACTTTAACGCGGTGCGTTTTCCTGTGCGGTTCAGATAAGGGCGGCGCAGGAATCCGGGTCTATTCCTTCGATGCGCAATGTTTTGTGACGGTCGGTTTCGCCCGATAAAATCGTAAACGCCGATTTGCGGATTTTCAGTTTTTTCGCCAGCATCTCGATCAGTGCCGCGTTGGCGCGGCCTTTTTCCGGGACTACGGTCACGGATGCGCGCAGCCATGCGCGTCCGTCGGCGTCGGTGAATACGCCACCGATTCCCATGCGCGCGGCATTGGGGGTCAGGCGCACGCGCAAGATCACGGTATCAAGGCGGGCATCGTAAAAGCGGGGTTGTGCATCCATGTTCCTAGATAGTGTCATGAGATTGCGCGCGAAGCCAAGCCGCACCCCGGCGGCTTCAAAAGCCTCGGTCGCAGGAACTGCTGCGCCCTTCGGTTTTTTCATGGGCGGATGCGCGGTTTGGCTTCGCGCGCAATCCATGACATTAATGGGTCCTGACCCTAGTATAAGATCAGCGTGGACATGGACAAGAAGCGACTAGCCGCATGGGCGGCGTTCGACTGGGCGAATTCGGCGGTCACGACCATCGTGTTCACCTTCGTTTTCGCCGTGTATTTCGCGCGCGCCGTTTACGGCGACGAGGTCGCAGGCTCGGCCGCGTGGGCGTTCGCGCAAGGGTGCGCGGGGGTGGCGGTCGCGGTGCTTTCGCCGCTTGTCGGTGCCGCGGTCGACCGGCACGGGCCGCGCAAGCCCGCGCTGAAGATCTTTACAATCCTGAGCATCCTTCTGACCGCCGCCCTGTATTTCATCGAGCCCGCGCGCGGCTATGTAATGCCCGCGCTGATCGGTGGCGGCGTGCTGAGCGTTGCCTACGAGCTGGTGCAGAATATTTACGGCAGCACGCTGCCGCTTGTGGCGCCACCCGGAAAAATCGGGCTGGTGTCCGGTATCGGCTGGGGCGCGGGATATGTGGGCAGCATTCTGAGCCTGGGTATCGCGCTGGTGTTTTTTATCGGGTTCGGCGACGGAACCGGCCTTTTTGGGCTTGGCAAGGACCATGCGTTGAACGTGCGGGCGACGATGCTTTTGGCCGCTTTGTGGTTCGCGGTGTTCGCCACGCCGTTTTTCGTTCTGTGTCCGGATGCGCCGCGCAGCGGGTTTGATTGGCGGGAAAGCGTGTCGGCCGGGGTGCGCGGCATCGCAGCCACGCTTCGGGACGCGTGGCGGGTGCCGGGGCTGATCCGCTTTCTGGTTGGGGCGGCGATTTATCGCGATGGGCTGGTGACTTTGTTCGCGGTGGGCGGATTGTATGCCGCAGGCGCTTTGGGCATGAGTTTTTCGCAAGTCATGATGTTCGCGATCGCGATGAACGTGGCCAGCGGTCTGGGCGCGATCACGCTGGCGTTTTGGGATGACAGGGTGGGGTCGCGGCGGATGGTGATGTTGTGTCTGATCGCGATGGCTGGTCTGGGCGTCGGGATCATCGCGACCCACGACAAGACGGTGTTCATCGCGCTTGCCTGTCTGCTTGGTCTATTTATCGGGCCGGTGCAGGCTGCAAGCCGCGCGATGCTGGTGCGGCTGTCGCCGCCCGAACATCTGGGCGCGTTTTTCGGCCTGTATGCGATGACCGGAAAATCGGTCGCTTTCATGGGACCGTTCGCCTTCGCGGCGCTTACGGCCCTGTTTCATTCGCAGCGCGCGGGCATGGCCAGTATCATAGGCTTTTGGCTTGTGGGGTTATTGGTGGTATACTCGCTGCGTCCGCCCCACGAGCGAGCGTCATGAGCAGCAGCCAGATCGTCATTCAAAGCAGCCCAAACTTCGACGACCGTCCCGCCGGGGCCGTGGTCGACGCCATCGTCATTCATTACACCGGCATGCAGACGACCGAGGCGGCGCTGGACCGGTTGAGCGACACCAGCCCCGAGGCGCGCGAGCGCGGGCGGGTGAGCGCGCATTACCTGATCGACGAGGCGGGTCTCATTTATGCGCTGGTCGACGAGGCAGGTCGCGCGTGGCATGCCGGGGTTTCGCAATGGCGCGGGCGGCACGGGCTGAACGACACGTCGATCGGTATCGAATTGTCGAATCCGGGGCATGATTTCGGCTATACGGCGTTTCCGCGCGTGCAGATGGATGCCCTGATCGATTTGTGCAAGGGCATTTGCAAGCGGCATCCGATCCAGCCCGATCATGTGCTGGGGCACAGCGATATCGCGCCGGGACGCAAGATCGACCCGGGTGAAAAATTCAACTGGCGCCTTCTTGCCCGGGCCGGCATCGGGTACTGGCCCGAGCCTGAGGCCGACGATTTTCCGCGCGCGCAGATGTATCTGTCATCCCCCACCGCGCTGCGCGCGGCGTTGGTTAAATTCGGTTACGATCCAGATCTTCCGACGGCGGTGCTGTGCCAGGCGTTCAATCGGCATTTTGCAGGGAGCGATTCCGACACGCTGACATGGCAGAATGCGGCCAGCCTGTCGTGGCTGAACCGCCAAATCTTGAAAAGCGCCGCCTGATCGCGCATAGTGCGCCCGCTGGCCAGAGGGCCGGACCACCGCGGGGGATCTTTGGTTCCGCGAGGAAAGTCCGGGCTTCATGGAATGACGGTAGCGGATAACGTCCGCCGGGGGCGACCCCAGGGACCAGGGCAACAGAAAGCAAACCGCCCTTGCGGAGTCCGAAGGACGAAGCAGGGTAAGGGTGAAAGGGTGCGGTAAGAGCGCACCGCGGACGTGGTAACACGGACGGCACGGCAACCCCTACCGGAAGCAAGACCAAATAGGGACCGCAGGACGGCGGCAACGCCGTCCGCCGCATTCCACGGTGCGCGGTCCGGGTTGGTTGCTTGAGCCTGCCGGCGACGGCAGGTCTAGAGGAATGGTGGTCGAAGGGGCTTGCCCCTTACAGAACCCGGCTTATAGGCCCTCTGGTCCGCGTTTTAAAACCCGGGAATTTTTGTGTAGCGGTCCTGCGTCAGGCGGTCGGCCGAAAGCATTTTCATCAATTCCTCGCCCGCGGTGTAGACGTGCAGGCCGGTGCGGTGCCAGCCATAGGTCTTGCAGACATGGCTGAGCGAGAGCAGGTAGTCCGCCATCAGGTGGGCGGTATGCATCCGCGCGTGATCCTCGTCGGATTTTTCGATCGTCATATTTTCCCCCAAGCAATTGATCGGATTAAAGAATGAAGCTGCCAAGCACGCGCGCCGGGCGGCGGGCCGCTTGATGAAAATTGCGCTGCACGCGGTGCGGCGCGGGCGCGGCGGTATCGGCCAGCATTTTGTAAAAATCGCGGCTGCCCAGCCAGTCGGCAAGCACCGCCCAAAGAATGGCGCTTACAAACAGCATCAGGCTTGCGCCCAGAACAATGCCCAGTTCCATCATCATGTTCATATTCCCCCGAATATTTATTGTTTTCCCAGTCTTGGCCCGTCTTTGCATGTCGGCGGGCATGAACAGACTATGCAATAACAATTATGACAAATCAAGAAAAAATTGAATAAAATCAATAGTTTAAAAAATAACAAAAATAAGTTTATATTTTCATAACTTTATATAGTCGCGCGGGTGATGCCGGGGCGGTGGTGATGGGCAATGGCAAATCCGGCTTTTAAAATTTGGAAAAAATGTATTTTTTTCAGTATTTTGCGCGTCGTTTCGCTTGACCGCCCATGAATTCCCATGATATCCCATTATAAGGGCGCGGTTTGCTGCCGGACCGCGGCTTTCCTTGGGGTTTTTCTCTTTTCGTTCATGGCGTTCCGGTTCTGAATTCATGAGTCTGTTCCTGTCCACATTCGTCAATCGCATCGACGCCAAGGGGCGGGTGTCGGTGCCGGGCGCGTTCCGTGCGGCGCTGGCGGATCGCGCGGCACCCGGCGTGAGCGCGGGGGTGGTGCTGATGCGTTCGCCGGTGCATGCGGCGCTTGAGGGGTTTGCTCCGGCGATGATGGATGAAATTGCCGCGCGGCTGGACCAGTTCCCTTTGTTTTCTCCCGAACAGGACCATCTGGCCGCCGCGACGTTCGGCGAATGCGTGGCGTTGGGTTTCGATGCGCAGGGGCGGATCGGGTTGCCGGCTGAGTTGGCGGCGCACGCGCAGATCACCGACACCGTCGCGTTCGTCGGCATGGGGCGCAAATTCCAGATGTGGAATCCGCAGCGATGGAGCGGGCAGCGCGACGCGGCGTCGAAAGCGGTCAAGGCGCAGGGGTTGACCCTGCCGAAGGTGCCGTGATGACGGGTGTGAGCACGGGGGCGAACATGGGGGCAAGCAGGGGAGCAAACAGGGGGACGAACGCGCCGCATGTCCCGGTGATGCTGGACGAGGTTCTGGCCGCGCTCGCGCCCCGCGCGGGCGCGGTCTATGTCGACGGGACGTTCGGCGCGGGCGGCTATACCCGCGCGATTCTGGATAAAGCCGATTGCCAAGTCATCGCCATCGACCGCGACGAAAGCGCGATCGCGCGGGCGCGGGGCATCGATCGGCTGATGCCGGTGCACGGCGCGTTCGGCGACGTGGCGGCGCATCTGGCCGCGCTGGGGCAAGGCGCGGTCGACGGTTTCGTTCTGGATATCGGCGTGTCGTCGATGCAGATCGACGATCCCGCGCGCGGGTTTTCCTTCGCCAAGGACGGGCCCTTGGACATGCGCATGGACCGCAGCCAGGGCGAGAGCGCGAGCATGGTCGTCAACACATGGCCGGAACAGGCCTTGGCCGACATCATCTGGCGTTACGGCGAGGAGCGGCACGCGCGCCGCATCGCCGCCGCCATCATCCGCGCACGCGCGGAAAAACGCATCGAAACCACCCTGGTGCTGGCCGATCTGATCGCCGGGGCGGTGCCGGGCGGCGGAAAAAAATACGCGATCCATCCCGCCACGCGCACGTTTCAGGCGTTGCGCATCGCGGTCAACGGCGAGTTGGAGCAACTGGAGCGCGCGCTGGAGGCGAGCATCGAGATCCTTAAACCCGGCGGGCGGCTGGTGATCGTCACTTTTCATTCGCTTGAGGACGGGATCGTCAAATCCTTCCTGCGCGCGCACGGGCCGACGCAGGGTGGATCGCGCCACCGCCCGGAAACCGCATCCGTCCCTGCTTTATTCACCCAGCCGGTTCGCCGCGCACTTGCGCCGGGCGATGCGGAAACCGCGCGCAATCCGCGCGCACGTTCGGCCAAATTGCGCTGGGCCGTGCGCAGCGACGCGCAAAACGAAAGGAGTGCCGCCTGATGCCCCGTTTCGGTCGTAAAATCCATGTTTCGCCCTGGCCGGTCGCGCTGATTCTGGCTGCAATCGCGATGGCGGTCGGCGTGTTCGCGGTGACGCAGGGCGTGCAGACGCGCGAAAGCCGCGTCGCGCAGATCAATCGCGATATCCTTGCGGAGCAGCAATCGGTGCGCGTGTTGAACGCCGAATGGGCTTACCTGACCCGTCCGCAGCGCCTGCAAACCCTGATGGCCATGCAGCATGACGCGCCTGAGCCGACTGTGCCCGAGATGAAGGAAGAAAAACCCACCGCGCCCGCGGTGATTGCGCAAAGCGAAGAACCGGCGCCCGTTGCGAAGCCCGCATTGAAACAGGCGGCGGCCGTGCCACAGGTTGTATCGAAGGCCGTGCCCGTGTCAGCGCCGGTGACGGTGCCCGCGCCGAAAAAATCTGTCAGCAAAAGCGCCGTTCGTGCCACGCCCAAGGCGGCTTCGCATATGGCGCAGGCGGACGATGTCTGGCACATTACGCGGCGCACGCCCGCGCGACCGGTGCTGCCCGCGCCGAAAACCGCGCAGATACCGGCCTATCCGCGCGCCGGCGTCGCGCATCCGATCGTGGAGTAATCGCGGCCCATGACCATCGTGCGCGCCATTCATGAAACGGCGACCCAGATCGTGGGTGCGCGCGGGTCCGCCGTGGAAACCGCGCGCGGACGGCTGATGGTGATGGGGCTTTTGTTTTTGGTGATGTTCGGCGGAATCGCCATGCGGGTCACCTATCTGTGCCTGTGGCAGCAGGGGGCGGAGCCGCGCTTTGAGGCTTTGCGCGCGAATGCCGATTCCTCGGCCGTGCTGGCGGCGGGGCGCGCGGATATCGTCGACCGCAACGGGGTCTTGCTGGCGACCACGCTGGATACGATGTCCTTGTATGTCGATCCCAAGATGATCAACGACGCGTCGCGACTTGCGGCCGAACTCAAAGGTGTTTTTCCGGACGAGGATCAGGCCGAGCTTGAAAAAAAGCTGAGCGCGAAAAGCCGTTTCATGTGGATTCGCCGCGGCCTTAGCCCGCATGAAATCGCGGCGGTCAACGCGCTGGGCCAGCCGGGTTTGAATTTCCGCCCGGAAAGCCGCCGTTTTTATCCGCAGGAAAATCTGGTCGCGCATATCGTCGGGTACACGGATCTGGATGGCACCGGGCTGGCCGGGGTGGAACGCGCGCGCGATTCCGAATTGAAGAAGGGTGGCGCGCCGTTGCGCCTGACCATCGACGTGCGCTTTCAACACGCGCTCAGGCGCGCTGTGGCGCAGGCGGTTTCGGATTTCACCGCGAAGGGGGCGGCGGGCCTGATTGTCGATGTCGCAAGCGGGGATATTCTTGCGGCGGTATCGTTGCCGGATTTCGACCCGCAGGAGGTGGGCGCGGCCACGGACGACGAAAAATTCAACCGTTTCGCGACCGGCGTGTATGAAATGGGTTCGACCTTCAAGACGTTTTCGCTGGCGGCGCTTTTGGACCGGGTCAACGGCGACGTGGGCCAGAAATTCGATGCCAGCAAACCGCTTAGACGCGCCGGATTCACGATCACCGATTACCATGCGCAGAACCGGGTGCTGACCCTGCCCGAAGTGTTCATGTACTCGTCCAATATCGGCACCGCGCTGGTGGGCGACAAGATCGGGACGGACCGGCTTAAAGATTTTTATACGCAGCTTGGGTTCACGCGGCCGGTGCCGCTGGCCGACATGCCGGAAGGCGCGGCGCCGCTGGTGCCCGATCCATGGCGCGACATCAATACGCTGACCGCCACTTACGGCCATGGCATCGCGGTCACGCCCGTGCACCTGATCCGCGCCTTCGCTGGCATCGTCAACGGCGGTACGCTGCCCGCGCTGCATCTGGCGGCGGACGAAAAGGACGAAATGCGCGCACGGATCATCCGGCCCGAAACCTCGCGCAAGATGCTGGAGCTTTTGCGGCTGGTCGTCACCCACGGCACCGGCGAAAAGGCCAACGTGCCGGGCGCGATGCTGGCGGGCAAGACCGGCACCGCGGAAAAGACCGGCCCCGGTGGTTACGATCACAGCAAGCTGGTGTCGTCGTTTATCGCGACGTTTCCCGCCGACCATCCGCGTTACGCCATTCTGATCGCGGTGGACGAACCGCACGGCAACAAACAAAGTTACGGCTACGCCACGGCCGGGTGGGTCGCTGCGCCGGGGGTCGGGCACGTGGCGCAGGCGATCATGGATTTAAGCGCGATGCCGCCCGCGGACGAAAAAGACGACGCATTGATGGCGGCCGACATGGCGCGATATATTCACCTGCCTGAAAACGAAATGCGGAAAATGGCCGCATACGAACGATGAACGACGACGACATCCTTGCCCGGATATCCGGGTTGACCGCTGACAGCCGCATGGCGCGTTCCGGCTGGCTGTTCGCCGCCCTGCCCGGTACGCGCAGCGACGGGCGCATGTATATACGCGACGCCATCGTCAACGGCGCGGCAGTCATCCTTGCGCCTGAGGGCACGGTGTTGCCTGAGGATGTACTTGGGGATGTACGGGCCATGCTGGTCACGGACATTGACGCACGCGGGCGGTTCGCGCGGCTGGCCGCACGGTTTTACGGACGGCAGCCGGAAACCGTGGCGGCGGTCACCGGAACCAACGGCAAGACATCCTGCGTCACCTTCGCGGCGCAGCTTTGGGACATGCTGGGGCATACCGCGGCATCGTTGGGCACGCTGGGCATCGTCAGCCGCATCACCATGAAAAAAGGCGGGCTGACCACGCCGGACCCGGTGCAGTTGCAGGCGGAGATGGCCGATCTTGCGGCGGCGGGCGTGACGCATCTGGCGATGGAGGCGTCGAGCATCGGTCTGGATCAAAGGCGGCTGGACGGCGTGCGGCTGAAGGCGGCGGCGTTCACGAATCTGAGCCACGACCATCTGGATTACCACGGCGACATGGAAACGTATTTTGCCGCCAAACGCCGCCTGTTCGACGTGCTGTTGCCGCAGGACGGCGTCGCGGTCATCAATACCGATGACGAATGGGGCGTGCGGCTTTCGGGTATGGTGCGGCAGCGGCAAATCCGTGTGGGCGGTGATTCCGGGTGCGAGATCCGGCTGGTTCGTCAGATTCCGAGCGCGACCGGGCAGGTGCTGGAGGTCGTGGCCGAGGGGCGGACGCATGAGATCGCCCTGCCTTTGGTCGGTCTGTTTCAGGGGATGAACGCGCTGGCCGCGGCGGGGCTGGTGATGGCGTGCGACGGGGTCGGGTTCGCGCAGCTTGTACCGCTTTTGGAAAAACTGCACGGCGTGCCCGGGCGGCTGGAGCTGGTCAAGGGCGCGCCCGTCTATGTCGATTACGCGCATACGCCGCACGGGTTGGAAACCGTCCTCAAGGCCCTGCGCCCGCATACCAGCGGGCGGCTGGTGGTGGTGTTCGGCTGTGGCGGGGACCGCGACAAGGGCAAGCGTCCGGTGATGGGCGGGATTGCCACAAAATTGGCGGATCTGGCGATTATCACCGACGACAACCCGCGCGGCGAGGATGCGGCGAAAATTCGCGCGGAAATCCGCGCGGGCGCACCCAACGCGGCCGAGATCGGTGATCGCCGCACCGCGATCAGCGAGGCGGTGGCTGGACTGGAAGCCGGGGATGTGCTTGTGATTGCCGGCAAGGGGCACGAGCAGGGGCAGATCGTGGGGGACGCGGTTTTGCCCTTCGACGACGTTAAGGAAGCCGAGGACGCAATACATGCTTTATAATCTTCTTTCGCCCCTGGCCGAACATATACAGGTGTTCAACCTGTTCCGTTACCTGACGTTCCGCACCGGGTGCGCGACATTGACCGCCCTGGTCATCTGTTTCCTGATCGGACCGCACCTGATCGCGTGGCTGCGCGCGAAACAGGCGGAAGGCCAGCCGATCCGCGAGGATGGACCGGAAACCCATTTCAAGAAGCGCGGCACGCCGACCATGGGCGGGCTGATGATTTTGATTTCGGTTACGATCAGCACGCTTTTGTGGTCCGACCTGCGCAATCAATATGTGTGGTTCGCGCTGATCGTGATGATCGGGTACGGTGCGATCGGTTTCGCCGACGATTACCTGAAGCTGACAAAACGCAACGTCAAGGGTTTGGCGGGGCGCAAAAAATTGTTCTGGCAGATCTTGATCGCGGGGCTGGTGACCGTTGGCATCGTTTTCAGCCTGCCGGACGGGTTGTACGACACGCTGGCGATTCCGTTTTTCAAATCGGTGCTTTTGCCGCTGGGCATATTGTTCGTGCCGTTTTCGATTCTGGTGATCATCGGCGCGTCGAACGCGGTCAACCTGACCGACGGGCTGGACGGGCTTGCGATCGTGCCGGTGGCGATCGCGGCGGCGTGTTTCGGCTTGATTTCCTATGTCGTGGGCAACGCGATCTATGCCGAATACCTGCAAATCCATTACGTGCCGGGGTCGGGCGAGCTTGCGGTGCTGTGCGGGGCGCTGATCGGCGGGGCGATGGGGTTTTTATGGTACAACGCGCCGCCCGCCATGGTGTTCATGGGCGATACCGGCAGCCTTAGTCTTGGCGGCGTGCTGGGCACGATCGCGGTGATCACCAAGCACGAACTGGTGCTGGCGATCATCGGCGGGCTGTTCGTGGCCGAAACCGTGTCGGTGATGATTCAGGTCGCGTATTTCAAGATGACCGGCAAGCGCGTGTTTTTGATGGCGCCGCTGCACCACCATTTTGAAAAGCACGGCTGGTCGGAACCCACCATCGTTATCCGGTTCTGGATCATCGCGGTCATTCTGGCACTGGTCGGGCTTTCGACCCTGAAGCTGCGGTAATGACGGCCCCGGCCTTCATTTTCGAATCCTTCGATTTCGACGCCGCAAGCGGCGTGCTCAGCCTTCGTTACGCTTTCGAGGGGGCGGAGAAGTTCGAGGAGCGCATTACCTTTCCCGCGCCGGAAACCTATGACCATGGCGCGGCGGAGCGGATTTTCCGGCTGATCTTCCTTTTGGCCGGGGTGAGCTATTACAAAACGCGCGCGCCGCGCGTGTTGAAATGCCCGGCCTTCGCGGTCGATGCTGACACGGCGGCGTTCGTCACCCGCGTCTATACGCTGGGGCTGGCGGAATTCGCCTATAAAAACAGGCTGGACCTTGCGGGGCATATCCAGTTTTCCGGGCACGGCACGGCCTTGGGACCGCTGCGGCTGGCGATGAAGGAGCGGATTTTGATACCCGTGGGTGGGGGCAAGGATTCGATCGTCACGCTGGAGGCCCTGCGCCGCCACAACCCGACGCTGTTCGCGCTGGGCGCGCCGGGTGGGGCGGCGCAACCCATCGCGGATACGATCCGCGTATCGGGGTTGACGTCGATTTACGTTTCGCGCCTGCTTTCACCGCAACTGGGGGTGATGAACGCGCGCGGCGCGTATAACGGGCATGTGCCGATTACCGCGATTTTGTCGGCGATCGCGGTCGCGTGCGCGATTCTATACGGGTATCGCGCCGTGGTCTTGTCGAACGAACATTCGGCCAGCGTGCCCAATTTCGACGACGTCAACCACCAGTACAGCAAGTCGCTGGAATTCGAGCGCGATTTCGCCGGGTGGCTGGCCGCGCATGTCTCTCCCGACATCGCCTATTTTTCGTTTTTACGGCCCTTGAGCGAAATCGCGATCGCGCAACGTTTCGCGCGGCACGGCGCCTATCACGATATTTTTCGCAGCTGTAATACCGCCTTCCGGCAGGATGCGGCGGCGCGCGGCACGCATTGGTGCCGCAACTGCCCGAAATGCCGGTTCGTGTTTCTGGCGCTGGCGCCGTTCGTCGAACGCACGCGGCTTGCGCAGATATTCGGCGGCAACATGCTGGACGACATGGCGCAGGCGGAAGGTTTCGCCGAATTGTGCGGGGTGGCCGCGTTCAAGCCGTTCGAGTGCGTGGGCGAGGTCGAGGAAAGCGCCGCCGCGCTTGCGCATCTGGCACAGATGCCGGAATGGCGCGACGACGCGGTGGTCGCGGCGCTGGCGGGGCGCGTGCGGGGCGGAAATTTCGCGGCGCTGTTCGATCTGTATCCCGATCACCGCGTGCCGCCCGCGTATCTTGGGGATCTGGCATGAAGGCCGAGGCGCTTTCGGGCAAGAACGTCGTCATCTGGGGCACAGGCCGCGAAGGGATGGCGGCGGCGGCATTCATCCGCGCGCGGGCGAAAGATGCACGCATCACCTTCGTCGACGAGGCGACGGGCGGGAATATCGCCCCGGCGCTGGCGCAGGCGGATGTCATCGTCAAGTCGCCAGGGGTAAGCCTGTATCATCCGTTGCTCAAGGGACGCGCGGTCACATCCTTGATGAATTTGTGGTTCGCGCAGGATCATGCGGCGAAAACCGTATGCATTACCGGGACCAAGGGCAAAAGCACCACATCGGCGCTTTTGGGGCATGTCCTGCGCAAGGCGGGCGCGCGCGTGGAGGTGGTCGGGAATATCGGCGTGCCGATCAGCGAGGCGCCTGAGGATTCGCAAGTGCTGGTCATCGAAACGTCGTCGTATCAGGCGGCGAATTTCGACGGGCGCTGCGACATCGCGGCGGTGACGTCGCTGTATCCGGAACATCTGGACTGGCACGGCGACTGGGAGTCGTATGCGCGCGACAAGCTGCATCTTTTGGGGCAGGCGGCGCACAAGATACTGCACGCGCAGGCAGCCGGGGCGGGGGTCGCGTATCCGAAATCCAGCGAAATCGTGGAGGATTTCGTTGGTGCTATCCCCAATGCCTATCTGGCGCGGGCGCATAACCGGGGGAATGTCGCCGTCGTGCTGGCAGTCGTGCGCGCGCTGGGTTACGACGCGGACGCGGCGCTGGCCGCGATGGTGGATTTTCAAGGCCTGCCGCACCGTCAGCAGGAACTGGGCACGCGCGCGAACGTCGTTTACGTCGACGATTCCATCGCCACCACGCCGCAGGCCGCCATCGCGGCGATGGAGGTTTACAAGGGTCGGGCGATCACCTTGATCGCCGGGGGGCACGACCGGGGCATCGATTACGCGCCGCTGGTCGATTACGTGCGCGGGCACAATATCGGGCTTGTGACACTGGGGCCGGCTGGCGCGCGCATTCGCGCCGCGGCGGGCGGCAGCGCGGCACAGGACATGGTGGATGCGGTGGCGCAGGCGCGGGGCATGACGCCGTCGGGCGGGGTGATCCTGTTGTCGCCCGCCGCGCCAAGTTTCGGGCTGTTTAAAAATTACGCCGAACGGGGCGAGGCCTTTGCCCGCGAAAGCGGATTTTAGCGCGGTTTAGTCCTTTCGCGACCCGTGCAAATCGGCGAGAATCGCAAGGATGTCATTGTTTTCGGATCAGGAACGTTCGCGCGTGGCGCGGTGGTGGTGGTCGGTCGACCGGCCCCTGCTGGCGGCGATGCTGGCGCTTGCGGTTCTGGGCATCGGGCTGGTGACGACGGCCAGTCCGCCGGTCGCAATACGCATCGGGGTCGCGCCCACGCATTTCATCGTCCGTCACATCATGTTCCTGCTGCCGTCTTTGGGTGTCATGTTCCTGTGTTCGATGCTCAGCCCCAAACAGATCTGGCGGCTGGCCACGGTGTTGTTCGCCGTGGGATGTCTGGGCATCGTCATGACGCTGTTACACGGCACGCAGATCAAGGGCGCGACGCGGTGGGTGTCGCTGTTCGGGTTTTCGATCCAACCGTCGGAATTCGTCAAGCCGTGTTTTGTCGTGGTCGCGGGGTGGCTTCTGGCGCGGCAGAAAACCATGGAAGGTTTTCCCGGCCTGCTGCTGGCTTCGGGGCTTTACGGCATGGTCGTGCTGCTTTTGATGGCGCAGCCCGATCTGGGGATGACGGTGGTGGTCAGCGCGACGTTCTTCGCCATGATCTTTCTGGCCGGGTGCCCCTTGCGTTACATTTTCATCATGCTGGTGGGCGGGTTGCTGGCGCTGGTCGCGGTGTATTACACGTTCGACCACGTCCATTCGCGCATCGACCGGTTCCTCGATCCCAGCAGCGGGGACACGTATCAGGTCGATCGGTCGCTGGAGGCGTTCGCCAATGGCGGGCTGTTCGGCACCGGGCCGGGCGGCGGGCAGGTCAAAAAGCAATTGCCGGACGCGCACGCGGATTTCATTTTCGCGGTGGCCGCCGAGGAATTGGGGCTTATATTCACGATATTACTGATGGGGGTTTACGTCTTCATCGTGCTGCGCGGGTTTGCGCGGCTTCGGAATGGCAATTCCGTCTTCGCCATGCTGGGCGGGGGCGGGTTGCTGGTGATGATCGGGGTGCAGGCCTGCATCCATATGGGATCATCGACCGAAATCCTGCCTGCCAAGGGCATGACCCTGCCGTTGATTTCGTATGGCGGGTCGTCGCTGGTGGCGGTGGGGATGACGATGGGCATGATCCTCGCGCTGACCAAGGGACAGGGGACAAGGCGTCATGACTTCCGCTGGAAGCCGGCCACAAGCGGCGAATTCTAAAGGGCCGGTCGTTTTAAGCGCCGGGGGCACGGGCGGACATATGTTTCCGGCCTTCGCGCTGGCGCGCGCGCTTCTGGTACGCGGGGTCAAGGTGCAGTTGGTTACCGATTTGCGCGGGGCGCGGTATCGCGACCAGTATCCGGACATTCCGTTCCAGATGGTGCGGGCGGAAACGCTGCGTTCCGGTTTCGTCGCAAAAATCCGGTTCGTGATCGATCTTCTGGTTGGCATCGGCCAGGCGATGCGCTTCCTGCGTGCGTTGCGTCCGCGCGCGGTGGTCGGTTTCGGCGGGTATCCGTCCTTTCCGGCGGTGATCGCCGCGCATTTTTTGAAAATTCCGGTGTTGTTGCACGAACAAAACGCCGTGCTGGGCCGTGCCAACCGGGTATTGGCGGGGCAGGCGAAGGCGATTGCGTTGTCCCTGCCCAATGTGGAGAGCTTGCCGGAAAAATGGCGCGCAAAGACCATCGTCACCGGCAATCCGGTGCGCGCGGAAATCGCTGAATCCAGACCGTATGCCGCGCCGGGGGCGGGGCCGGAGGACCGGCTGCGGGTGTTGATTTTGGGGGGGTCGCAGGGGGCGAGCGTGTTTTCCCGGCTGATGCCGGAGGCGGTCGCGCTGTTGCCGGAAGCCTTGCGCCGGCGTCTGGATGTCGTGCAGCAATGCCGCGCCGCGGATATCGGGATGTGCCGCCATGCCTATGACGTGGCGGGGGTGAAAGTACGGCTGGAAAGTTTTGTCACCGACGTGCCGCAGCAGCTTGCCGCCTGCCATCTTCTGGTGTCGCGTTCGGGTGCAAGCACGGTCAGCGAGGCGGCGGTGGCCGGAAGGCCGGCTTTGTTCATCCCGTATCCGCACCATGCCGACCAGCAGCAGCGCGCCAATGCCATGGTGCTGGTGCGCGCGGGGGCCGCGAAAATGCTCGATCAAAAGGGCCTGACGGCGCAGATTCTGGCGAAAGAGCTTGAATCGCTGCTGGAAAATCCGGCAGAGTTGGCCGCCATGGCCGGGGCGGCGCGCGCGGCGCTTGGCGCGGATGCCGCCAAACGCCTTGCGGATGCCATTTTAGCCCTTTAGAAGAACTGGAACGGGTTTTTTATTCGGTCTTAAGCACCGAAACCCTTCGTTTATCAAAGGATAACATCATGAGTTTCATGCCACGCAATATCGGGATGCTGCATTTCGTCGGAATCGGCGGGATCGGCATGTCAGGGATTGCCGAGATGCTGATGGGCCTGGGATATCAGGTGCAGGGGTCGGACGCGGTGGAGGGCGCGAATACGCGCAGGCTGGCGGAAAAGGGCATCGGCGTGATGATCGGCCACCATGCCGCGAACCTGATGACCGCGACGGGCGCGATGCCTGCGGCGGTCGTGGTGTCGAGCGCGATCAAGCCCGACAATCCGGAACTTGAAGAAGCCGTGCGCCGCAACATCCCGGTCGTGCACAGGGCGGAGATGCTGGCCGAGCTGATGCGCCTGAAATGGTCGATCGGCATTGCCGGCACGCACGGCAAGACGACCACGACGTCGATGGTCGGCGCGATGCTGGAGGCCGGGGGAATGGACCCCACGGTCATCAACGGCGGGATCGTCAATTCTTACGGCACCAACACGCGGCAGGGCGGGTCGCAGTGGATGGTGGTGGAAACCGACGAAAGCGACGGTTCGTTCATATCCCTGCCGCTCAATGCCGGGGTGATCACCAATATCGACCCGGAGCATCTGGATCATTACGGATCGTTCGCCGCGTTGAAGGCCGCGTTCGCGATGTTCGTCCAGAACCTGCCGTTTTACGGGTTCGCGGTTTTGTGCGCGGACCACCGCGACGTGCGCGAGCTGATCCCGCAGCTTTCCAACCGACGGCTGATCACCTATGGCTTTGCGCCGGACGCGCAGGTGCGGGCGAGTGACGTGCAGTTGCGCGCGGACGGGGCGGTGTTCGACATC